>CAXXWL010000003.1:405000-705000 GCA_963662855.2 uncultured Caenibius sp. | reverse complement strand
GGCGGGGCGCTGGGGCTCTGCATTGTCGCCACCCTTCCAGCCTATCCGGCGCTCATCGCGGCTTTCGCCATTGCCAATGTCGGTTTCGCGGCGGCGCGGCCGGGCGTGCTCAGCGCAGCATCGCTGAGCTTGCCGATGGCTCGGCAGACCGAGCTTTCCTCGGCAATGCTCAGCACGGCGTCGTTCGGCATCATCGTAGGGCCCGTCACCTCCGTCTGGCTCTATTCGATCTGGCAGCCCTTGCCATACATCGCGATGACCAGCCTGCTTGTGATGGCATTCGTCATTGCGCTTACTTGCAAGTCCGCGCCGATCCGCACTGCCGAGCGGTCTTCCGGGCCCCTTCGCGAGAAATAATACCGGGCAGATATCTTGGACTTGTCAGAGCGGCCCATATTCCCTATTCTAGGAAATAGGAAATATGGGCCGATAGAGCTCTATCCAGGGAGAAGACTGATGAGGGCACTGCTTTCCACGTCCGTGACGCTGCTTGCGATTTATAGTGCAAGCCCTGCTCTGGCGCAGAATAATACCGGTGAGGTCTCTAATCCGGCCGAAGATGCGCCCGATCCCCGGGATCGCGCGAAGCACGGGCTGGACGAAATCGTCATTACCGCGCAGCGAGTGGAGGGAATCAGTCAGCGGACTCCATTGGCGCTCGATGTTGTCCAGCCGGATGAACTGATCCGGCAGAATGTCGTGCGTGCCGAAGATCTGTCGCGGACCGCTCCGGCGCTGTCTGCCAACAGTTCGGGTGGGCCGATCACGGTGTTTTTCCTACGCGGCGTTGGCAATGCGACGCTCAATTCCTACTCCGATCCGGCCATCGCCTTCAACTATGACGGGGTCTATATCGGACGCCCGACATCCACTTCAGGCGCCTTCTACGATCTGCAGCGTGTGGAGGTTCTGAAGGGGCCGCAGGGCACGCTGTACGGCCGCAACGCAACCGCGGGTGCCATCAACGTCATTCCCAATCGGCCGAAGCTGGGCGAACTATCCGGCAACGCCGTGCTCGGGTATGGCAATTACAACTGGTGGAGCGGGCAGGGGGCGTTCAACCTGCCGATCGGTGAGAACAGTGCCATCAGGCTGGCGGGCACGTTCTCCAACCACGACGGGTTCCAGAAGGACGGCACCGGCAAGCAGAGCGAATATGGCGCGCGGCTGCAATTCTACACCGAAATGGGCGACGTAGATCTGCGCATAGCCGGTGACTATTCACACCAGGGGGGCAATGGCTCGAGCGGTTATTACATGGGCAAGGTGGATCCGACTTTCGGCCCGAACGGCTTTGCCGGCTATGCTTTCACTCCATCGGGTTTCTCGCCGAACGAGGGCGTCCACACCGCAGCCTCGGAAGCCTACCTGGCGGGGCGCTTCAATACTACTCTGGGCCGCGCGGGGGCTACGCTCTCCAGCTATCCCTATAATGACAACGATTATTGGGGTGTAACGGCGGAACTGAACTGGGAAACGGCTGCTGGGATGCTCACCATCCAGCCGGCCTATCGCGAGGCATCGCTCGACTATCAGTTCACCAACACGATGCGCGCGGCCAATGTGCAAGAGAAGGACAAGCAGATCAGCGTGGAAGCGCGCTGGGCCGGGAATTTCGGCGAGTCCGTGGATTATCTGGTTGGCGCGATGTATTTCGACGAGGATATCTCGGCCACGTCGAGCTACAATCAGCTCACCCTGGATCCTTTTCAGGACTATACGACGGCAACCGAATCCTATGCCGGTTTCGGGCAGATCACCGTGCGGCCTGTCGAAAAGCTCAGCCTGACGGCCGGTCTTCGGTACACATCCGACAAGAAACGGTTCGACGGCAGTTCCGTGGTCTATTTGCCATTTTGCGGCAATCCGGCGCCGCCCCAGGATTTCTGCCCCGATCTGCCGTTCACACCGCTGGTCGGGACCGCCGCCGAGCTGGAAGACTTCTATACTTCGCGCGGCATCCCGGTCACGCCGGTGCCACTCTATGTGCTGCCTGGCTTCGTAGAGGGGACGCCCTTCGTGCTGAAGGCGCCGATCCTGATCAATTCCAGTCGCCAGGACGACAAGTTCACCTATCGGCTGGCCGCGCAATATGACTTGACCGATCGGAACATGGTCTATGCCAGCTTCGAAACCGGCTATCACGCGGGAGGCTTCTCGTTCGCGCGCGGACTCGACAGCTACGAACCGGAAACGATCAACGCCTATACGCTTGGCACCAAGAACCGCTTCTTCGACAGTACGCTGCAAGTGAATGTCGAGGCTTTTATCTGGAAGTACAAGAACCAGCAATACAGCCAATTCGGCTATGATCTGGGCACGCCGCCTTCCACCGTCTTGCTGACGCGCAATATCGGCGATGCGACGATCAAGGGCGTGGAAGCCGATATCGACTGGCAGGCGACCGGCACGACCTTGCTCTCCGCGAACGTGCAATTCCTCGACACGAAATATGACAGCTTCACCTATTTCGTGCCCAATCAGGGCCTCCCGCCGATCACGACCTGCGCCTATACGCCCACGATGCAGGACACTTCGGCGGGGACCGTCTCCGTTTTCGCCATCGACTGTTCGGGCAAGCCCGCATTCAATTCGCCGAAATGGTCGATCAACCTCAATGGCGAACAGACCATTCCCCTGAGCACGGTCGATATCACCCTGCAGGCAGGGACGCGTTATCGCAGTTCCAGCTGGACCTCCGCTGACTATCCAACCTGGACCAAGGCGAAATGGAACTTCGTGTCCAATGCTTCGGTCACGATCTCGGACCCCGAAGAAAGCTGGTTTGTCACCGCTTACGTCTTGAACATCGAAGACAGCCGCAGGTTGACCGGCGCGACCAACAATTCCGCCGGCGCGCTGCCAGTCGCCGGTGTGGAGCAGCCGCGTACTTATGGCATCCGGATCGGGGGCAAGTTCTGACCTTTGCGAAAAGGTGAGACCGGATGGCCACAAGCGTTCGCGGCGAAGGCGGGATTTCGGTCCCGCCTTCTTCCATTTCGCAGCGATGGTGGGTGCGCAGGCTTAGCGCATAGCCCGGCCAAGGAGGAGTAATTGTACCACGTTTGCTTGCGGCATGCATTTGTCGCATCGAGAGCAATTTCAATATTCCTGAAAATAGGAATTGTGTGCCACCGCAGTTAGGCTAAGGTCCGGCCGATAAGAGGGAGCAGAGGATGGCGAACAGGCCTTTTACCCAGGGTGTGCATGACCTTGGCGATGGTGTATTCGGATACGTCCAACCGGACGGGACGTGGGGCTGGTCCAATGCCGGCCTGGTCAGTTCGCACGGCGAAACGCTGCTGATTGATACGTTGATGAGCGTGCCGCTGACCCGCGCGATGCTTGACGATTTCGCCAAGGTGCCCGGCGGGGATCACATCGATACGGTGGTCAACACTCATGCGAATCCGGATCATTTCTTCGGCAACGGCCTGGTCGCGGATGCGCAGATTATCGCCACGGAAAAGACTTCCGAGGACATGGCGCAGTTCAACCCCGCAATGCTCGCCGGTCTGCGCGAGAATTACCGGAATATGGGTGAAGCCGGCGAGTTCCTCTATGAGACAATGGGTCGCAAGTTCGACTTTTCGGGCGTTGACCAGGTCACCTTGCCCAGCCGGACTTTCGAGGGAAGGCTGACGCTCGCCATCGGCGAAAAACGCATCGAACTGATCGATCTCGGCCCGGCCCATACCAGTTCCGACACAATCGCCTGGCTGCCGGCGGAGCGGGTCGTTTTTACCGGCGATCTGCTGTTCAACGAAGGTCATCCCATCATGTGGGCGGGGCCGGTGGAGAACTGGATCGCCGCATGCCGGTACATCGAGGATCTCGATCCTGAAGTGGTGGTGCCCGGTCATGGGCCGATCACCGAAGTCGACGCAGTCAGGAACATGCGATCCTATTTCGAATATGTGCGGGACCAGGCGCGCAAGAGGTGGGAGGCGGGCCTCGACTTCGAGGAAGCCGCGCGCGACATCAACATGGCCGAATTTCGCGGCTGGAGCGATCCCGAACGCATCGTGGCCAATGTCTTTTCGCTCTACAAACAATGGGGTGTCCAGTTCACGCCCGAACAGCAGCGCGGCCTTTTTGGGGCGATGGGGCGGTATCACAAGGAAATGGTGCTGCATGGGGAGGCCTGCGGCCATGACCATTGAGCTGAACGCGACCCATGATCCGGCGCGCAGGAGCTGGGTGGAAAGCGCCAATGCGGCGGGAACGGATTTTCCGATCCAGAACCTGCCATTCGGGCTGTTCCGCACGAGCGGCCCGGCGCGCGGCGGTGTGGCATTGGGCGACAGGATCATCGATCTTGCCGTGCTGGTCGATGCCGGTGTGCTGAGCGACGAGGCGATCCCCGCGGCAAAATCCGCCACGGGCGAGACCTTGCTATCGCTGCTCGAATGCACTCCGCAAGCTGTCAGCGCGCTCAGGGCAAGCCTTTCGGATCTGTATCGCAGCGATGGCGATGCCGACCGTGCCGTCCTGGAAAGGGCCTTTGTGCCGATGACCGGCGCGGAGCTGCTGATGCCGCTGCGGCCGCCCGCTTTCACCGATTTCTGCTGCTCGATCGATCATATCCGCCGGATGGGCGGCGGGCCGCCCAAGATCGGGTCGATGTCGCTGCCGGTCGCCTATAATGGCCGCGCGAGTTCGGTCCGTGCGAGCGGCGCCCCGGTGATCCGTCCGAACGGGCAGTTCGCTGTCCCGCCGGGAAGCGAGAACGTGCAATTCGGCCCCGAACCCATGCTCGACTTCGAGCTGGAATTCGGCGTGTGGCTGCGCGGCGGAAACGAGCTGGGTCAGCCGATTACCGTCGCCCAGGCAGAGGCCCTTCTGTTCGGTTGCTGTCTCGTCAATGACTGGTCCGCGCGCGGCATCCAGTTCTTTGAATCGATGCTCGGCCCGCATCTCGGCAAGAGCTTCGTGACGACTATCAGCCCCTGGATCGTGACAATGGAAGCGCTGGCACCGTTCCGCATCGCGGCGCGGGGACGCAGGGCGGAGGAGCCGGCGGTGCCTGATTACCTGTCCGATGCCGTAGATCGGGGCAGCGGTGCCATCGACATCGAACTGACCGCCGAACTCGCCCCACCGGGCGCAGCGCCGGCGCGCATCGTGCGTACAAATCTGAAGGAATTGTTCTGGACGCTGGCGCAGATGGTGGCCCATCAGGCCTCGAATGGCGCGCCGCTGGAGACCGGCGATCTGGTGGCCACCGGCACGGTCTCCGGTGCGGAGGATGAAGCCAGGGCCTGCCTGGTGGAGATCACCGAACGTGGCGCGGCGGCGATCACCCTTCCCGATGGATCGAAGCGCACTATGCTCGAAGACGGCGATACGCTGACATTGCGCGGCCGCGCCCAGGCGGACGGCTATGTGCCGATCGGCTTCGGTACGTGCAGCGGCACCATCTACCCGGCGCGGAGCATAACATGGAACTGACGACCTGCGGCAATCGTGCTCCAATTCCGGTGGCTGCCCGAGGCAAGCATCTTGTTGTCGATATTCACTGCCATCTGGGGATTCCCAGGGCGGAGGGTATCGTACAGCGAGCTTATCCTGGCCCTCCGCCGGGAATCAACGATTTCACGAGTGCCAAGACTGCGGAAGTGAACCGCGCGCAATTCGCGCAGCTCGGACCAAAGCTGAACGGGCTGGAAGTGCGTCTGGCCGACATGGACCGGCTGGGGATCGACGTGCAGGCTATCTCTCCCAGCCCAGGCCAATATTACTACTTCACCGATTCCGAAACCGGCCTTGCCGCGGCGCAGGCCGTCAATGACGGGATGGCCGAAGCGGTGGCGCAGCATCCCGACCGCCTCGTCGGGATGGGGACCGTGCCGTTGCAGGACCCGGCAATGGCGATTTCGGAAATGAAGCGCTGCGTGAAGGATCTCGATCTACGCGGCATCGAAATCAGTTCCAACGTGAATGGCAAAGACCTGCATGCCGAGGAATTGCGGCCGTTCTGGGCAGCCGCAGAGGAACTGGGCGTGCTGATCTTCATCCACCCGCTCGGTTTCACCCATGCCCAGCGGATGAGCGAGTATTACTTCAACAACCTCGTCGGCAACGCGCTCGAATCCACGCTGGCAGTCGGCCATCTGATCTTCGGCGGCGTGCTTGACGCCTATCCCGGCCTGAAGATCTGCGTCGCGCATGGTGGCGGTTACATACCCGGCTATTGGGGGCGGATGGATCACGGGTGGCGGGCAAGGGTCGATTGCTCGGAACATTGCCGACATGAACCTTCCAGCTATCTGCGCAAACTTTGGCTGGACACGCTGGTGTTCGACCGCGACCAGCTTGAAAGTCTGGTCCGCACGCATGGGGCCGACAAGCTCTGCCTGGGGTCGGACTATCCGTTCGACATGTCCGAACCCGATCCGGTCGGGTTTCACGACTTGCTCGATGAACAGATGCAGGAGAAGATACTCGGCGCCAATGCGGCCGACCTGCTCGGGCTCGTGAAGGTGGCATCATGAACTCCACGCCAGCAGCTGTCAGGAGCGGCCATGACGCCGCAGGTGCCGGGCAGGTCGGCGGCGCCATCGCGGCGTGGACGCTGACGGTCCTGTTCCTGGCGAATTTTTTGAGCGTGGCCGACCGTGCTTTGCTCGGCGTTGTCACCGAACCGGTGCGCATGGAACTCGGCCTGTCCGACACGGAGATGTCGCTGGCGAACGGCTTCCTGTTCGTGGCGTTCAATCTGGTCGCCGGAATCTTCATCGCCAGATTCGTGGATCGCGGAAACCGCAAAAAGATACTAATCTTCGGAGTTGTCGGGTGGTCGCTCGCGACTGCCGCGACGGGATGGGCCACCGATTTCCTCACTCTCTCGGTCGCGCGCGTAATCGTTGGCATTGGTGAGGCCACCGCCTTTCCGGTGGCGCTATCCATGCTCTCAGACCTGTACCGCCCCGAGCGCCGCGCCGGAGCGATCGGGACATTCCAGGCCAGCAATTATGCCGGCATTGTGGGCGGCACGATCGTCGCCGGGATCTTCGCCGCAGCGTTGGGTTGGCGCAATATGTTCGAAGTCTGCGGCGCGGCGGGCGCGACGCTGGTGGTGTTGCTGATATTCACCGTGCGCGAACCCGTGCGGGAAAATGACGGGAAAGCGGCCGCTGAGCCGATGAGCAATTACTTTGCCGACCTGCTAGCCGGGGCGCGGCGCATCCTGGGTGCGCCGGCCTTTGTCGCGCTAGCGCTGGGGTTCGGTATCTCCACAGCGCTGGGGGCGACGCTGGGCACTTGGGGCCCGGCATTCCTCCAACGGCTGCACGGCGTGCCGCTGGCTGAAGTCGGGCTGGTCATCGGCCCGCCAGTTGGGATTGGCGGCATCAGTGGCATGCTGTTTTCCGGCCTGCTCGCCAATCGGCTCGTGAGGCGCAGCGGCAGGCAGTCGGACATGCTGTATATTCCGATGATCGCGTTGCCGCTCTCGCTGCCGTTTATTGTCGGTTTCGTGTTCTCCTCCAGCCTGTTCGTCGCCATGATTTCGACCGGCATGATGAACTTCCTGCTGAGCTGCGCGGCGGCGCCCTGCGTGACCTTGGCGCTGGGCCTGATTGCTCCGACCGATCGCGGGCTCGCATCGACCCTCATGCTGGTATCCTCGGGCCTGCTGGGCGGTGCGCTGGGGCCATTTGTGGTGGGCTTCATCAGCGATATGGTCACCACCGGGCAGGATGCCCAGGGACTGCGTTACGGGCTGTGCTTCATGTTCATCGTCCCGGTCTTTGCGACGCTTGCGCTCGCAATGGCCTGGCACACCGCGAAGGCGCAGCACACGGTCGGCGAATGAGCCTGATGGCAGGTGGCAGCAGGCCGGCTTCGCCGATCGCCCATTTGTGCCCAGTGCGACCGCGCGCCAGCACAGAAACACGCAGCCGCAAGCATGATCGCGGATTCGCGAGTCACGTTTGCATAAGCAGGAGAGTCCCTTGATCGAAGCCCATATTCCCGACCGGCAGCAACTCACCGACCTGATAAGCGCCTGCTGGAAAACCAAGGCGATCGGCGAGGGCGTGCGCTTCGGCATATTCGATGCCCTTGCCAATGGAGAGAAAACGGCCGCGCAGCTTGCGCTTCCCGCCGAGGCCAATCTCGATTCCCTGCACCGGCTGATGCGGGCGCTGACAGTGCTCGGCCTGCTTGAGCAGACTGGCCCGGAAAGCTTCGCTTTGACGAGCGCCGGGCAAATCCTGCGCCGCGATTGCGAGGATTCGCTGAGCGGCATGGCGCTGCACTGGTCCGACAGGCTCTGGAGCGGTTTCAGCAATTTCGAGAAATGTGTCGCGACCGGCGAATCCGTGGTGGAATCTGGGCCGGAGCATTTCGAGGCGATGCAGAACAAGGATCCTGTGCGGGCCGACATATTTAACCGGGCGATGGCGGAAACGACGATCGCGATCGGCAAGCTCGTCGCAACTGCATACGATTTTTCACGCTTCAACAGAGTGATCGATGTTGGCGGCGGGTACGGCGCCATGCTCGTGGGGCTGCTCGAGGCCAATCCGAACCTGGAGGGCATAGTTTTCGAATTGGAAGGTGTAGCGGGACCAGGCAACCGCTATATTGCGGAACACGGCTTGGGCGATCGGGTGAAGTTCGTCGCCGGCAGCTTCTTCGAAAGCGCCCCGCCGGCAGCCGACTGTCTGCTGCTCAAATATATCATCCATGACTGGGATGATGAGCGCTCGCGCGTCATTCTCTCCAATTGCCGTGAAGCCCTGAACGAAAATGGCGTGGTCCTGCTGGTGGAACGGCTGGTGCCCGAACTGGTCCATGCCGGGCAGGAACACCTGTCGGTGATTCAGGGCGACATGGTGATGATGCGCATTGGCGGGAAGGAACGCACCA
Organism: uncultured Caenibius sp.; assembly: GCA_963662855.2. GTDB lineage: Bacteria > Pseudomonadota > Alphaproteobacteria > Sphingomonadales > Sphingomonadaceae > Andeanibacterium. Next base: position 696,126 of record CAXXWL010000003.1, on the reverse strand, counting down.
AGTCGGAATATCGCGAATTGCTCGAAGCTTCGGGCTTGAAGCTCAAGAAGGTCTATCCCACCGCTTCGGAATTCTCGATCATTGAAGCGGTACGTGCTTGATGCCTGACGCCGACAAACCGGGCGAAGCCGACCTGTCCTCAGCGCCGATCACGATTTATCACTGGGAGCCGAACGCCAATTCCGGCAAGCCGATGCTCGCTGCCGAGGAAAAGGGCGTGCGGTATGAGAGCGTCTATATCGACATGCTCGAATTCGACCAGCACAAGCCGGATTATCTGGCGATCAATCCCAACGGCACGATCCCGACTTTGCGCCATGGCGAGGTGGTGCTAGCCGAATCCACGCCCATGATGGAGTATATCGACCGGGCCTTTCCCGGGCCGCCGCTTTCACCGCCCGACGCGGCGGGGCGCTGGCGGATGCGCATGTGGATGCGCTTCATCGACAACTATATGGGGCCTTCGCTGAGCATGATCGGCTGGAATACCGGCGTGGGGCCGGCAGTGCGCAAGAAGAACCCCGCGAAGCTGGCGGCGGCGATCGGCCGCATTCCGCTGGAGGCGCGCCGCACCACGTGGCGCAAGGCGATCTTCAATGAATTCGACGAGGCGGAACTGGCGGAATCGCGCCGTCGCCTGGCCTATTCCGTTTCGCTGCTGGAGGAGCATCTGGCGCGCCATCGCTATCTTGCGGGTGACAGCTATACGCTGGCCGATATCGATGCGTTCAACAGCTGTTACGGCCTGCCGCATTTCCTGCCGGACGAAGTGACCGACCGGAAAACGCCGGCGATCATGGAATGGCTGCGAACCATCCGCGAGCGGCCGGCCGTGGAAGTGATCTGGGCTAAGGCGCGAACGGAGCGCGGAAGCCGGCTCTCACTGCTCAACCGTCCAAACAAGGACAATACGGGCAAGGAGAACGCACAATGACCGTGCTTTATCATGCGCAGCCTCGCCTCTATTCCCTGAAGCCGCTGATCGCGCTGGAGGAGAAGCAGGCGGAGTATGACCGCCGCGAAATCGCCGCCGAACCACTGGAACGGGCCGTGCCGGGCTTTCCGCCAGCCATCACGCAGCGGATCAGCGTTGAAGGCGACGGGCCGGTTCTGGTCCATGACGGCGAGACCATCGTAAGCTCCTTCTTCATGCTCGAATATATCGCGGAGAGTTTCGCCGGGCCGGCCCTGCTCCCTGACGATGCCCTTGGGCGCTACCGCGCGCAGAGTATCGGGCAAGTGGTTGCCTTGATGATTGCGCCCTTCGTATCGGCCGTCGCTCTTGCCCGTCACCCATTGCCCGCTGTCGATCTCGTCGGCGTCGAGCCGTTCGAACGCCGCCAGGCGTGGGAACGCGGCCAATCCGGCAGCAGCTTCTCGCCTGACGAACTCACCGGCAAGCTTCGCCCTACCTTGGCGAAACTGAACGCGATGCTCACGTCCGACTGGTTCCTGGGGACTTATTCCATTGCCGATATCGATGTGTTCGCGATGGTGCGGGATCTGCCCGAACTGGTCCCGGGCCTGCTCAAGGATGCGGCGCCTGCGCTGCGGGACTTCATCGCCCGCATGGAGGCCCGGCCCGCTGTCGGCAGGGCGCTTACGATGACATGGAGAGAGGGTGCGCCAGCATATTTGCCCGGGCCGGAAATCTCGCGTTGGGGGTGACCGGGCCGAACTCCGCCATTCGGGAGAGTTCGCGATAGGTCACGTCCCGTTTCGCCGTCGAGTAAGCATTGCGATGCGGTGCATGCGAAGAGCCTTGGATGGCCCTGCATTTTCCATGTGACCGCCGCCGATTTCTCACCGGAACCGCGGCGATGGGGGGAGCGACGTTTCTGCCGGGTATGAAAGGGAAAACGATGTCTCAGCCGGTCGCTGATACTGCCAGCGGGAAAGTGCGGGGAAGCCAGCGAGGCTACGCGATGGCGTTCAAGGGTGTGCCCTATGCCCGGGCGGAGCGCTTCATGCCGCCCGTGCCGCCAGAAAGCTGGTCCGGCGTGCGCGATGCGGCGGAGTTCGGCGCCAGCGCTCCGCAGACCAATGCCAATCCGCCGCCGGGGCCGCCTTACGTGATTCTGCCGCAGATACCCCGGCCGGCCGGCTCGCCGCCGCCCGCACCGCCGCCCGAAGCGGAACAATGTCAGTATCTCAATATCTGGACCTCGGCATTGCGCGACGGCGGCAAGCGCCCGGTCATGGTGTGGCTGCATGGCGGTTTCTTCTACGGCGGAAGCGGATCGACCGTGGACGGTGCGGCGCTCGCGGAGCGGGGGGATGTGGTGGTCGTCTCGCTCAACCATCGGCTGAACGCCTTCGGCTTCACCTATCTGGCGGATTACAGCCCGGAATTCGCCCATTCGGGCAATGCGGGCATGCTCGACATTATCGCCGCTCTCGCCTGGATTCGCGACAATATCGCCGGGTTCGGCGGCGATCCGGATCGGATCATGGTGTTCGGTACGTCGGGCGGCGGGATGAAGACCGCCTTCCTCATGGCCAGCCCGGCCGCGCAGGGCCTGCTCCACCGTGCGGCGGCGCAAAGCGGGCCGGGTCTGCGTTTCATGGAGCCTGACAAAGCGCGGGAAGCCACGGACAGGCTGTTCGCGGCGGTCGGACTGGAACAGGGCGACGTCCGGGCGCTGCAGGCGCTGCCGGCGGAGCGATTGCTGGCGGGGTATCACGCGGTTGCGGCCGAGATGAAGCCCGAGCGGTTCATCGATCTTTCCTGCTTCGCGCCGGTCCTCGATCCGGAGCTGCTGCCGCATCATCCCTTCGCTCCCGATGCCGCGCCCCTGACCCGCGCCATCCCCATGCTTCTGGGGTGGAACGCGCAGGAGATGAGCTTTTTCATGGGTAATGATCCGGCGGGTTTCACGCTCGACGAAGGTGGGCTGGAGGCGCGGCTGGAAGGGTTGTTCGGTGCCGCGGCGCCCGAGCTGTCGCAGCTCTACCGCGCCGCCTATCCCGGCGCCTCCCCCAGCCGCCTCTGGATTCAGGCGCATTCGGACTATTCGCTGATGCTGCCCACTATCGCGCAGGCCGACCGGCGCGTTTCTGCGGGCGGCGCGGCCACCTGGCTCTATCGCCTCGACTTCCAGAGCCCGGCGCTTGGCGGCAAGCTGGGCGCGCTTCACACGCTGGAAGGCAACCTGCTGTTCAACCAACCCGGCAAGGGACGGGCGCTGCTGGGCGACGGCCCCGAGGCGGGGAGGCTGGCGGAACAGATGAGCTCGGCCTGGGTCAATTTTGCCGCCACGGGCGATCCCAATGGCGAGAATGAGGGGCTCCCCGCTTGGCCGGCCTATGATCCGTCGTCCCGCCCGACGATGATCTTCGACGCTGAATGCCGGGTGGAGGACGACCCTTTCGCGCAAATACGGCTGGCGCTCGCTCCGCGCCTTTCGGCATGAGTTAGCATGTCGTTCGCGCGGGAACATGACGGCGTTCCTGTAGGTGAAAGCCGTGCCCGCCGAACGACTTATAGTGCGGGGCAAGCACGATTGAAGAACGGCGGGTGTGAGCGAGGTGGCGGGAGTGGATTTTCCAGCGGCATTAGAGTGCAGCCGAAGGGGCGTGTTCGCGTTGATCGGGGTGTTTTGCGTTGCCTCGTACCGCAGCACCGGGCTTGCAAGGCTTGCCAGCGAAGCGAAACCCGCCTTGCCGGCACTGTCTTTCTTCGCCGACCGTCCCTTGCTCGACCAGACGGGAAGGTTGCCTCCCTATCGCCCGCCGAACGGATCGCGTGGAGGAGAGGCGGCCGCTCGACTCACCGAACGGGAATGGCGAAGCCTGAAACCGTTCTAGGCGGCCCGGAGGACACGGCCATACATGAGGGAAGATTCTAATGGTAAGCCCGTTTTCGAATCCTGCGGCTAGGGGGTTTTTCGCGCCCCAGCGCTTCGACACAGAATTGCTCGACTGCGAGGTCGAAGGCACAATTCCATCGGACATGGATGGCGCCTTCGTCCGCGTGGGTGCGGAGTGGTACTATCCGCCCAAATTCAAGGACGATGCCTATCTCCATGCCGATGGCTACATCAGCAGCTTCCGCTTTAAGGATGGCAGAGTTTCATACCGGGGGCGGTTCGTCCGCACCCCACGTTTCGAAGCCAACCTTGCCGCCGGCGACCAGCAGTTCGGCTATTATCGCAATCCTTTCACCAACGACGAGTCGGTGAAAGGCGTCAACGGCACGGTCTCGAACACGGCGCCGCTGATCCATGCCAGCAAGCTGTTCACGCTGAAGGAGGATGCGCATCCGATCCAGATAGATCCGGACACGCTGGAGACGATCGGCTTCTGGGATTTCGGCGGCGACTACAAGAGCGAAACCTTTACTGCCCATCCCAAGATCGACCCGATTACCGGAGAGATGATCACTTTCGGCTATGAAGCGACGGGTCTCGCGAGTGACGATCTGTTCGTCTATTTCATCGACAAGGCCGGCAAGGTCGGGCGCGAGGTCCGCCTGAAAGTGCCTTACGTGTCGATCGTGCATGATTTCGCGGTCACACAGGACCATTTGATCTTTCCCTTCGCCTGCTACACCACCAGCATGGAGCGGCTGCGTGCCGGCAAGGTCCACTGGGGCTGGGACCGTCAGCTACCCAGCATGATCGGTATCATGCGGCGCGACGGCGACGGATCGGACATACGCTGGTTCAAGGGCCCCGAGCGCTGCATGATGCACACGCTCAACGCCTATAGCGAAGGCAACAAGATCACGCTCTACGCTCCGTTCTACGATTCCAACTTCTTCCCCTTCTTCCAGAATGTCGACGGTTCGGCGTGGGATCCGGGCAAGGCGGTCGCCTATGTTCGCAAGCTCACCTTCGATCTCGACAAGCCCGGAGACAGCTGGGAGGAGGAAATCCTTTTTTCCACGCAGATCAGCGACCTGGGCAAGATCGATCCGCGCTACATGACCCTGCCGCAGCGCTATGCCTTCACCAATTTCAACGACCGCTCCAAGCCTTTCAACGAAGAACGGGCCGGCAATCTGCGGGGACGGGTGACGAACTCCTATGGGCGCTTCGATCTGCACAGCGGCGTTCTGGACAGCTATTTCGTGGGCGAAACCCACACTTTGCAGGAATGCAGTTTCGTCCCCCGGCGCGGCAGCACGGAAGAAGGCGACGGATATCTGATCGGTACTGCTTCCAACCTCGCGGAGATGCGGACCGAATTGGTCATCGCCGATGCCCAGCGGCTTTCGGCCGGCGATATTGCTCGCGTCTTTCTGCCGTTCCGGGCCGATGCCCAGGTCCACGGCATTTGGTGCGACGCTGAGCAATTGGCGGCTCCGGCTTTGGGGGCGGCAGCATCATGATGGATCGCAGAGATGTTCTGGCCGGTCTGAGCGCGGCGGGGGCCTTGTCCTCCATGCCTTCAGCCGCCTGGAGCAATACGGGAGAAAGCACGATGGAAACACCGCCGGTTCATGAAATGGCGGGCGTCCGCTATCGCTGGGCCTTCTCGGTCAGCGTCTTCTTCAAGGAACGGATCGCGATCGAAGCACCTTACCGGCGCGTGTTCGTTCCAGCGATCGGCGGCGACATCTGGGGGCCGCGTCTGCAGGGCAGCGTGGTGCCCTATGGCGGTGCGGATTTCGGCGGGGGCGGCGGACCGCTCGATGCCCACTATATGTTCGAAGCATCGGACGGGCACATCATCTACATCAACAATCGCGGCTATATGAGGCGTGTCGGATGGGATCCGGCGAGTGCCATGGACCGCAGGCTGCCATCGCGCGAACCGGGTGAGCCGCTGGAGCAGGACTTCGTCGCTCCGCCCGATTCCGAAGTGCCCTTGCGCATGCGGACCTCGCCGTTCTTCGATGCGCCCAGCAACAGCCCGCATGACTGGATGAATCACACCCTGTTCATGGGCCACGGCCTGCGCCGCACCGATCCTGATCGCACGATCTTCACCTATTACGAGGTGCTGTGATGGACGAATTTGTCATCCCCGCCGACCGTTCGCCCGAGATGATCGGAGAAATCGGCTTCGAGCCGGCATTCGAGCTGACGCTGGAATATGAAGGAACGCGCGCCGAGCAAACGCCGCATGGCGAGCGCCTGGTCCGCAAGATCACCGGGGGCACGATAAGCGGCAAGATCGAAGGTACGGTCTATCCGCATGGCGCGGGCGAATACTCGCTTCGGCGCCAGGACGGCGTGACCGACATAAGCGGCCATGTGCTGGTCCGCGATCGCGGCGGTGAATGGCTCTATATTCGCAATATCGGATACGCCCGGCCGGATGGCTATGATCGCGTTACCAGCTGGGTCGATACCGATGTGCGCAGCGCGCATAATTGGGTGCTCGGCCTGTTCTTCGTCGGCATCGCGAGCCCGAATGCGAACGGCAGCAACACCATCCGCTATTACGAAGTGCTCTGACTGCGCGACAGCAGCGGGCAGGGGAAGAGGGGGCCAGGACATATGAACATCATCGCGACCGCAAAGGCGGGGATCGCGGCGGCGGCCATGATCCTGCTAGTCGCCGCAACGGGAGAACCGGCAATGCAGCAAGCTGACAAGGCAAATCTCGAGGCGATCGGCGATCGCTACCGCGCAGCCTATCTCGCGCACGATCCATCGGCGGCGCCTTTCGCCGAGGATGTCCGCTATACCGAAAACAACGTGGAAATGCCCTTCCCCGATGGCACGTGGGACACCGTGACCGAGGAAGTCGGCCCGGCACTGACGATCTCCGATCCGGTGATGGGAACCGTGGGCATCTACACGGCGATTCGCCAGCGCGAAATATCCGGATTTCTCGCCATTCGCCTCAAAGTGGAGGCGGGCAAGATTACCCAGGTGGAGCATATCATCTCTACCCGTCGCAATCTCAGCAGCCCGCCCACGCCAATCGGCGAAGTCGACGAATATGTGCATGAGCCGATCATCGAACAATCCGTGCCGGAGGCTGACCGCGCCTCGCGCGAGCAGCTCATCGCGCATGCCAATGGCTATTTCGACACGCTCCAGCTCAATGACGGCGAGATCCGCGGCACCTGCTTCCATGACGACGCCACTCGGCGGGAGAACGGGCTGCTGTTCGCGGACATAAAGGGCGGTTTCGAATCCGGCCGCTATGCCTTCAACAATCGGGTGCGCCGCGAAATCGTGCTGGTGGACGAGGAACGCCAGATCGCGATGGCGCGCGGTTTCATCGATCACAAGGGCGTGATGGACGAATATCTGCTGACCGATGGCACCAAGGCCAAATCGATCTTTCAGGAGCCGCAGAGCTGGGGTCTGCTGGAGATGTTCAAGGTGACGGATGGCTGCATCGCCGCCGTCGTCGCCACATTCTATCAGGCGCCCTATTACACCGTTTCCCCCTGGACCCCGCCCGGCCGGCGTTAAGGCAGGAGGCGTAAATTGGCGCAAGGCGAAGTTTCGAAGGGTGGGCCTGCGGCTCCGCCGGACAGCACGCTCGGGCAGTGGACGCCTCGCGCGATCTACTCGCTCGGTTTCCTGAGCCTGATCTATTCGTTCAATTTTTTCGACCGTAACCTGATCGGACTGGTGCTTCCGCTGATGAAGGCGGATCTGCAACTATCTGATACGGCGCTGGCGCTGATATCGGGCCTTGCATTCATCCTGTTCTATTCACTGGCAGGGGTTCCGATCGCCCGGCTTGCCGATCTCAGGAGCCGGTGCACGATCATCGCCATCGCTTTCGGGTTCTGGAGCCTGATGACTGCGCTGATGGCTGCGGCGGGCAATGTCTGGCACCTGATCGTGCTGCGTTTTCTGCAGGGCGCGGGCGAGGCAGGCGGCGTGCCTCCCTCGCAGTCGATGGTCTCCGACCTTTTCAGTCGCCATCGCCGGCCGCTGGCCCTGGCGATCCTGTCCGCCGGGTCGGTGATTGCCGGCCTCGTCTGGACCCCGATCGCAGGTTATCTGGCCGATATGCATGGCTGGAGGATGGCGTTTCTCTCAGCAGGTGCACCGGGCGTGGCCTTGGCCTTGTTGTTCTGGCTGACAGTCCACGAGCCGGCCCGTGGCGCAACCGAACCTGCGGGCACCAATATGGAGAGCGCAGGGTTCTCGGAATCGGTGGCCTTTCTGGCACGCCAGAAATCCTTTCGCCTCGTCGTGATTGGCGGCTCCTTCATCGGGATCGTGACCGCCATCAATTTCACATGGGCAGTGACCTTTCTCAACCGCGTCCATGGGCTATCGCTGACGGAGATCGGCCTCACCGTGGGTCCGATCCGGGGTATCGTCGGCGCCGGCAGCGGCATTGCCGGCGCGATTATCGCCCAGCGCCTGGGGCGGCGCGACGAGCGCTGGGGGCTTTGGGTTCCGGCGATCGGAACGCTGCTTGCCGCCCCTGCAGAAATGTTGTTCGTGCTTGCTGACAGCCCATGGCTCTCGCTTGTCGGCCTGAGCCTGCAGTCACTGTTCGGAGGGCTGTGCATGCCTGCGCTCTACGCGGTCTGCCTGGCGCTTTCCCGCATCCGTATGCGGACATTGGCTTCGGCGATCTTTCTGCTGTTCGTAAACCTCATCGGGCAGACTTTCGGCCCGTTACTGGTCGGCGTCGGCACCGATCTGCTGTCGGCGGAGCATGGAGCCGAAGCGATACGCTATTCGATGCTGATCGTCATGCCTCTGTGCAGCGTCACTGCCGGCATCTGCTTTCTGCTGGCGTCGCGCTCCTATGTTGAAGGAACCGGCCGCGCGGCGAACGCGCCCTGATTGCAGGGGCGAAAGACATCATCTGCACGCTTGTTCCAGGAGATGAATGATGGCTGCGAGCCAGACTGAAATAGTGGAAAGTCACAAGCCTTCCGGCGCGAGCCGCGATATCGCCAGCCATTTGGCGCGGGTGCGTTTCGATGACTTGCCGGCGGATGCCGTGGCCGCCACCAAGCGGCGGATCATTGATCTGGTCGGCTGTGCGATCGGTGGCGCTAGGGCGGAAGGTAATGATACGCTCGTAGCGGTGCTGGAGCGGCAGGGGCAGGCGCAGCACGCATCGCTGCTGGGCCAGGGCGGGAAGCTCTGCGCGGCGGACGCGGCCATGGCCAACGCCATCACCGCGCGCTCTTACGATTTCGAAGTGATGTCGACGGTGGTCGCGGGCAAGATTTATCCCTCGCACACCTCGCCCACGACTGTGACGACGGCGTTTGCCATGGCCGAACGCGAAGATCGCAGCGGCGCCGATTTCCTGACCGCGCTCACGCTGGGGGACGATCTGGTGGCGCGCCTGCTGGGCGGTGCCGGGTTCGATTTCGGCCAGGGCTGGGATGCGGCATCCGTGCATAGCGGTGTCGGCGCGGCGGCCATTGCCGCGAAGCTGCTGGGACTTGGCGCACAGGGGATCACAGATGCGATGGGCATGTCGGTCAATCTGGTGGGCGGCACGATCCAGGCCGCTTGGGACGGATCGACCGATTTCAAGCTGCCGCAAGGCATGGCCGCACGCCACGGCATCCTGTGTGCCGAACTGGCGGAAGCCGGCTGGAGCGGGCTCAGCGATCCGTTTTTTTCGCCTTACGGCTTCTATCGCCAGTTCACCTCTGGATGCCGCCACCCGGAAGTGCTGACCGGAGACCTCGGGCGGATTTATTATGCGGAGGAGTATTTCAAGCCCTACCCGGCCTGTGCAGCGACGCATTCGGCTATCGAATGCGCTCTCGCCCTGCGCGAGCGGCCCGGTTTCGATATCGGCGCGGCTGAACGCATCACGGTGCGACTGGCTCCGCAATTGCTCACCAACTTCTGTATCAAGCCATATGAGCCGCGCCGCTTCCCCCATTGCGACGCCATCTTCAGCTATCGCTTCCAGGTCGCCAATGCCCTGCTGAACGGGGAAACCCGGCAGGATCATTATGGCGAGGCCGCGCTGCGTGAACCGGCTCTGGTGAAGCTGGCGGCGCGAATTGACCTCGAACCGATGGAGCCGGACGGCAATGCCGGCGGCTCGGCGGCGGGCGGGCGCTGCAGGATAGAGGTTGCCATGGCAGATGGCGGGCGGATCGCGCAGGATCTCGAAAGGCTGCGCCGGCATCCCGCGACAAGGCCATCGACCGATGCGGAGGTGGAAGCCAAGTTTATGCAGCAATTCGAGTTTGCCGGCCGAACAGACATGGCGCAGGCCGAGGCAATCATTGCGCATATCCGTTCGCTTGAGGAGAGCGTCTCAATCCGCGAACTGGTTTTGCTGATAACCCAAGGGTGATGCCGAGGGGGCGTTGAACATTCGGTCGGGCGCTCGGCGATTGACCCGCTCGGCTATGCCTTCATAAGATCGCAAACGGGCGCGCCAAAGCGCCAATAATAATAGCGATCGGGAGAGATAAAATGGGAGGGGTGCACAGGGTTTCGACAGTCGGGATTCCCGTATCTGATCGGACGACATTCTGGACCAGGGGCGCGAATGAGGTTGGTTCGATAGGGGCAATCAACGTCAGTCCACTCAGCAACGTGTTCGAGGCGGAGGCGCAGACCCGCAAAATGGGTCCGCTGCTCGTCTTCGGCCTCAAGGTCACGCCGCATAAGGTCATTCAATGCTGCAAGCGGGACGAGGGAGTATTGAAGCTCCGCTATCAGCGCAGCGGAGAGTCCGTGATCGAGCAATACGGCGGAAGGCGCGTACTGCGATCGGGCGAATGGACGGTAATCGACGGATCGCTGCCGCATTGCATGATCAATACCGAGGAGACGAGCCAGATCTCCCTTCATATTCCCCGCGGTGTCCTCTCGGAACGCGATTTCAGGCTGGCGAGTTCGATCGGCAGGACCGTGCCGATGAGCGGGAGTGTCGGCAAGCTGCTGTTCGATTGTCTCCGCTTCTCGCTGGAGGAATTGGAGGAGACGAGCGAACCGACTGAATTCGACCTCGGAACTTCGATGCTCGAAATGTTTCGTGCGGCTGTCAACCAGGTTGCGTCCGAGCGCATGGTTGCAAGCAGCCGGGAAACCATCGAGCAGCGGGTGCGTGAATATATTCGCCGCAATCTGAACGATCCCTCGCTATCGGTCGCATCCATCGCCAATGCGATAGGGTGCTCGGGGCGCTACATTCACAAGATCTTCGAGGGGCAGGAATCTGTCACGCGGATAATATGGTCGCAGCGGCTCGAACGTTGCCGCCTCGAACTGACATCTGCGGGGCGCCGCCGTCGGACGCTAACCGAGCTGGCCTATCAATACGGCTTCAGCAGCTCCGCGCATTTCAGCCGCGCGTTCAAAGAGCGGTACGGCGTCGCGCCCAGCGCCTTCCGCAAGCAGGCTGCCGGCAGCCCGGGTGACGAAGTTAGAATCAATTAACACGGAACCACCGGCCTGGGCGAAGTCCGCGGGCCGGTGGTTCTGGCCGGTTATCAGAAACGCTTCCTGGCGGTTACCGCCCACTCGCGTGGCCTGCCGGGCTGTGCGAGGGCAAAGCCGCCAGAACTCAGGCTCTGGTCGAACAGCGTGAGGAGATAGTACTTGTCGAACAGATTCGTCACCTCCAGTGAAATGTCGAAATCATCATCGGCATTCCGGAATGTCAGCCGGGCATTGGCTAGGACATAAGAATCGATGAGGTTCGACGGCGCATTGGTGGGGATGGTATAGACATCGTCCTGGTAGGATATGTCGAAACGCGGCGTTAGCGACTGGCCACCAGCGAATTCTTGGCGGTACTGGATACCTGCCGCCCATTTCCATTTCGGGGTATAGGGCGGGACGTAATCAAGCTGGATGCCCGCCGGATTTGCTTCACCACCAGCCTGCGGATTGACCGTGTCATAGGCAAAATCGACATAGCTGAGCGATCCATCGATCAGGAAGCCATCCACCGGTTCCGCATTCATCTCCAGTTCAAAGCCCTTGATCGTCGCATCGCCGGCATTCGTAATCAGGGCACATGGGCCAGGGCCGCCGAATTGGGGGCACTGGGTCAGGCCCAGTTGCAGGTCGGTGTAGTCGCTGTAGAATCCGGCGGCGTTGAGTCGCAGGCGGCGATCGAACCATTCGCTTTTCACGCCAATTTCGTAGGCGGTGACCGTTTCCGGCGAGAATGGCCTGACTTGTGCCGCGTTGAACGGCCGAGGGCTGATGCCGCCACCTTTGAAGCCCGTGGATATCTGGCCATAGACCATGACATCCGGGGTGATCTGGTACTGGGCGTTGGCGCGATAGTCGACGTGGGTGCCGTCGTAATTGCCGGTCACACCATTGAGCGCCCCCAAAACGGGCAATGCACCGGTCCCGCCATAGGGCGGGACGCGCGTGAAGGTGTAATCCTTGTGCTCGTCGGTATAGCGAACGCCGAGATTGAGGGTCAGTTCGTCCGTGGCGTGAATTCCCAGATGGGCAAACGCGGCCTTGGAATCCGCGTTGACTGGATCGTCCTGGTAAAAGGTCGGCAGCGGCGAGTAGCGCAGGTCCTGGATGGTAGCTACGCGCGAACGCTGGTCCATGTAGAAGCCGCCAACGGTGAAATCGAACAGATCGTTCAACAACTGGCCGTTGAGGCGGACTTCCTGGCTGATCGACCAGAAGGGGTAGTAATTGTCGCCCAGGCTATGCGCGAAAGGCGAAAGGTCGTTATCGGTGCTGAACTTGCTGTCGTATTCGCGGTAGGCGGTGATCGATTGTAGTTGCAGATCGTCAGTCACGTCCAGGTCGATGTGGCCGGAAAACCCGAACCCTTCAAACAGGACGCGGTCGTCGACCGTCACCAACGGCCGGGTGCCTTCGGCTGCATCGAAATAGGTTGCGTAATTGCAGTAGCGACCACAGATGAATCGGGAATCGTACGGGATACCGGTATTATAGGGATCGATGTCGGAAGCGCCGGAATAGTTAACCCTGCGCAGCACCTGCCCTGCGACACTGTGCTCCTCGCGGGTGTAATCGCCGATGATGTTGATCGTCAGGCCCGGGGCCGGTTCGATCTGTACTTGGCCGCGCAACGCCATTGTGCCCACCTCGCCATCACGGCCGAGCAGACAGTCCGGCTCGCTGGTCATTTGCGGGAAGCCGCTTCCGGGATTGAGGCAGGCATAGTCGAGCCGATCAACATATCCTTCCTGTTGCTTGCTGACTCCTGAAAACCGGACATCGACCCCTGGCATGACACCCAGATCGGCGGTGCCCCGCAATTCGAACCGGTTGCGGCTCCCGTAAGTCCCCGAAACAGACCCGGTATTGGAGCCCTCAGGGCGTCTGGAATAGAGTTTGATGGCCCCGCCGATGGAGTTCTTCCCGGCGAGAGTGCCCTGTGGGCCGCGCAGGACTTCCACTCGGTCGAGATCCAGCAAGTCGAAGATCGACCCCGTCAGCGTCGCATAATAGACGTCGTCGACATAAAGCCCGACGCCCGGCTCCATCGCAGTGTTCGCATCGAACTGGCCAATGCCGCGAATGGAAGCGGCAAGGGCGGGTCCGTAGGTGCCCGATTGTGGTTTGAGAGTGACCGATGGAGCTTGGTTGGCGACCTGGGAAATGTCGGTCTGGCTCCTCGCTTCGAGCATTTCTGCATTCACGGCAGTGATAGCCAACGGCGTTTCCTGCAAATTCTGCTCTCGAAACTGCGCGGTGACAATGATCTGCGAACCGCCCTCGGCCCGCTCAGCGAGGTTCTCTTCGCTCACACCGGCCTCTTGACCGTATGCGGCATTGCTGCTCATCGCCATGGCGAGCCCTGCCAACAGGGTCGCCCGTCTCGTCGGAAGGCAGCCAGAAGTGTTTCGCATTTTTTCTCCCCTTGGTCGTGGCGATTTCCGCCAACTTCCAGAGGGGGTGACAGGTCCTACCTGTAGTGTCTCATATGACGATGAAATTTCTCTTGCCCAAGCGAGAACAATCTCAGCCTGAGGTATTTTGCGCGTTCTCGGAGGGAGAAGGCGTCGAGCAGGGATCCGATACGCCGCCATGTGGCTTCCTGTGTTCGCTCGGCGCTCTTTTGCAGGAGATGCTTGAGCTACCTGCTCGACATCATGAGAGCGAACGGCATCACGGGCTGCGGAAGGAGGCCGGATAAATGAACGCAGCAGTTGCGATGATCAGGGCATGCGACGCAAATGCTTCCCGCCATATCGTTTGCCGAGATATCCTGCGAGATGCTGCAGATAACTATGGGCATTTTGCGCTGTCTTGCTGCTGCAAGGCAGGGGATTCTTGCTGCTCCCGGCGGCGCGACGTTCGACCTTTTCACAAAGCAATTCGACGTCCCGGCGCGACAGCAGATTCTTCTCGCGCATGAGGCACAGCAGGCTTTCCAGGATAATGAGGCTTTCTTCGCCCGGATTCGTCGACTCCGACTCGCCCATGATAGTATATCTCCCTCTATTATAGCGGGAAGACTAAGCCGATTCCCGTCGCCCGCAAACGGTCATTCGAGACCACCTCCGAGCGTTTTGTACAGGATCACAAGATTGCTGGCGCGATTTAGGCGCGTGGTCACGAGTTCCTGCCCAGCGAAATAGGAACTCCGCTGGGCATCAAGCGCCGTCAGGAACGAGTCGACACCCGCACGATATCGGGCATCGGATAGTTTGGCTGCCGCTTCAGCCGCCTTTGCGCGTGCGGTTTGCGCGGCGATCTGTTCGTCGATCGTACCGCGCTGGGCCAATGCATCGGACACTTCACGAAAAGCCGTCTGAATCGTTTTCTGATAAGTGGCGACAGCCGCCTCCCGTGATGCGCGAGCATAATCGAGATTGCTTTGGTGTTTGCCGAAATCGAACAGCGATAGCGAGGCCGATGGGGACACCGTATAGGTGCCGGTATTCGAACCGAACAGGCTGCCGAGCGCGGAACTGATTGTACCGACGGTCGCGGTAAGAGAGATTCTGGGGAAGAATGCTGCCCGCGCCGCGCCGATATTGGCATTCTGCGCGATCAACTGATGCTCGGCTTGAAGCACATCGGGGCGGCGCAGTAGGACTTCCGATGAAAGATCGCCCGGCAGCATGTCGATGGTCACCTGTGTATCGCCCAGTCCGTCGGGGAGCAATTCGTCCCGTAAGGGGGAGCCCGTAAGCAGTTGCAGCGCATTGATGTCCTGCGCGATCCGCGTGCGCAGCGTGGCGATGTCATTACGAGCGGATTGATAATTGGTCTCCGCCTGCCGCGATTCAAGCTCGGATGCAACACCGATGCGAAATTGAGCGCTGGTGAGTTCGAGCGTCTGTTCGAATGCCGCAAGCGTCTGCTGCGCGATCGCAAGCTGGTCGCGATCCGAGGCGAGCGTGAGCCATGCGTTGGCGATCTCGCCAATCAGCGTGACACGGGTGGTGCGTTGCGCCTCTTCCGTTGCAAAATATTGCTCAAGCGCCGCCTGACTGAGATTGCGGACACGACCGAACAGGTCGATCTCGAACGACGAGACACCGGCATTGGCGCTGAAGTACTGAAGGTCGGAAGCGGCGCTACCGGACACACCGCCGCTCGCGGTGGCCGAGGCGGTATTGGTGTAAGTGCCCGATCCATTAACGCTCACCGCCGGGAGCAGGTCCGCACGTTGCACGCGGTATTGTGCGCGGGCCTGCAAGACATTGGCGACAGCAAGGCGGAGATCCTGGTTGTTGTCCAGCCCGATCTGAATCACTTGCCGCAGGCGTTCATCGAGAAAAAAGTCACGCCAGCCCACGGTGCTGATGTCCGGAGCGCCAGTGAGAGCCGACGGATAAACGCCATCGCCCTGGGGCAGCGCCGTCGGCACCGTGGCTTCCGGGCGGATGTATTTTGGCGCGAGATTGCAGCCGCCAAGCAGGGTGGCGGCAGAGAACACCA
The DNA here is from genome assembly GCA_963662855.2 of uncultured Caenibius sp. Classification (GTDB taxonomy): domain Bacteria; phylum Pseudomonadota; class Alphaproteobacteria; order Sphingomonadales; family Sphingomonadaceae; genus Andeanibacterium. The sequence continues at coordinate 680,371 of CAXXWL010000003.1, read as the reverse complement.
GAAGTGCGAGGTAGCGGTTGGTCACAGCCTTCAGACTCCATGGGGCATGGTGGCGCCACCGTTGTCGAGGGGGGCATCGGAGGTTTCCGGCGTCGTGCTCCGGTTGCGACGACTGAACATCTGCCGGACGATCACGAAGAACATAGGCACCAGGAAGATCGCAAGAATGGTGGCGGAGAGCATACCGCCCACCACGGCCCAGCCGATCGCGTTCTGGCCGCCGGCTCCCGCGCCGCTGGCAAGAGCCAGCGGAAGCACACCGAAGATGAACGCAAGGCTTGTCATCAGGATCGGACGCAGGCGTAGCCGGGCGGCTACGACGACTGCCTCGAAGGCGCTCATGCCTTCACGCATCCTCTCCTCGGCAAACTCGACGATCAAGATCGCATTCTTCGCCGAAACCCCGATGGTGGTGATCAGCCCAACCTGGAGGTAGATGTCGTTATTGAGGCCAGCGAATGTTGCTGCCAGCAAGGCACCGATAATGCCCAGCGGAACCACGAGAAGAACGGAGATGGGTACCGACCAGCTTTCGTAAAGTGCGGCAAGGCAAAGGAACACGATGAGCAGAGACAGCCCGTAGAGCGCCGGTGCCTGGCCGCCGGACATTTTCTCTTCATAGGAGATGCCGGTCCACTCCAGCCCCGTGCCGGGAGGCAGCTTGGCGTGGATCTCCTCCATCGCTGCCATGGCATCGCCAGTGGACACGCCCAGTGCGGGCGCGCCGAGAATTTCAACCGAAGGCAGGCCGTTATAGCGTGTCAATTGCACCGGCGCATTCGCCCATGTGAGGGTCGAAAAGGCAGTGAAGGGCGTCATGCTGCCGTCCGTGCCCCGGGCATAGAGGTCACCGATGTTTTCAGGCGCGAGGCGGTAGGGCCCATCAGCCTGCAGGTATACGCGTTTCACGCGGCCCCGGTCGACGAAGTCGTTCACATAGGAACCGCCCCAGGCTGTCGAAATTGTACTGTTGACGCTAGCCAGGTCGAGGCCCAGTGCACGCGCCTTGTCCTGATCGATGTTTACCTTGAGCTGGGGTGCGTCATCCAGAGAATTCGGTCGCACGCCGACCAGCCTTGGATCCTGCATCGACATGCCGAGCATCATGTTCCGCGCCTGAAGCAGGCCCTCGTGTCCGATGCTGGCCTGATCCACCAGTTGAAGGTCAAAGCCGGTCGCGTTGCCAAGTTCCTGGACTGCGGGTGGGGTGATCGCGAAGATCAGGCCATCGCGATATTGCCCGAAGGCGCCCATCGCACGACCGGCGATCGCCTGTGCAGTGTTCTCCTTGCCCTGCCGGTCGTCCCATGGCTGGAGCGGGACGAAAGCCATGCCACTATTCTGGCCCGATCCTGCAAAGCTGAAGCCGTTGACGGTGAACACGCCGACAACATTCTTGCCCTCCTGCTGCAGGAAGTGGTCTCGGACAATATCCAGCGCCTTGTCGGTGCGGGCCGTGGTTGAACCGGGCGGGCCCTGGACGAGCGCCATAACAGTCCCCTGATCTTCTTCGGGCAGAAAGCCCCCCGGCAAGCGCACAAACAGGAGAACCATGCCGCCTATGATGAGAGCATAGACTACCATGGAACGCTTCCAGTTGCGTGCGACGCCACGAACGCCCTTTTCGTAGTGCCCTTGTCCCAGATCGAACTTCTGGTTGAACCACCGGAAAAAGCGCGCGAGCGGGCCGCTACTTTCTTCCTTGTCGGGATTGTGCGGCTTGAGGATCGTCGCGCAAAGCGAGGGTGTGAGAATAAGCGCCACGAGCACCGACAGGACCATTGCCGCAACGATCGTGATCGAGAACTGGCGATATATCACCCCGGTCGATCCGCCGAAGAACGCCATCGGGATGAACACCGCCGACAACACCAATGCAACGCCGATCAGCGCGCCCGAGATCTCGTCCATAGATTTGCGTGCGGCGTCGATCGGACTGAGATGTTCAGTAACGATCAGCCGTTCGACATTTTCCACGACAACGATCGCGTCGTCGACAAGCAGGCCGATCGCGAGCACCATGCCGAACAGCGTAAGCGTGTTGATCGAATAACCGGCCGCAGCCAGTACCGCGAAGGTGCCCAGAAGCACCACCGGCACGGCGATCGTCGGGATAAGCGTGGCGCGGAAATTCTGCAGGAACAGGAACATCACGAGGAAGACGAGCACCACGGCCTCGATCAGCGTATGCACGACCTGTTCAACCGACAGCCGCACGAACGGCGTCGAGTCATAAGCATAGGTGACCTTGATGTCGGCGGGGAATTGTGCGGAGATCTCGTCCACGCGCGCCTTGACCGCGTCAACCGTGGTGAGCGCGTTGGCCCCCGGAGCAAGCTTCAGTCCTATGCCGGCTGCAGGCTTGCCGTTCCACTTTGCGTCAAATCCATAGTTTTCCGCACCCATCTCGACCCGTGCGACATCGCCCAAGCGAACCACGGAGCCGTCAGCGCCGCTCTTCACGCTGATCGCGGCAAATTGATCGGGCGTGGTGAGCCGCGACTGGACCGAGACGGTAGCGTTGAGCATCTGCTCCTTGGGCGACGGGCGGGCCCCGAGTTGCCCTGCGGAAACCTGCGCGTTCTGGGCAGTGATCGCGGCGGTTACATCATCCACCGTCAGCGCGTATTTGTTGAGCTTGAGGGGATCTACCCAGATGCGCATTGCATATTGCGATCCGAACACTTGGGAATCCCCTATGCCGTTCACCCGCGAGAGCGGATCCTGCAGCTTGGAGACAACATAATCGGCAAGGTCCGACCCTGAATGCGAGCCATCTTCCGAATAGAGTCCAAGGATGAGCAGGAAGTTCTGCGTCGCCTTGGCAACCTTGATGCCCTGCTGTTGCACTTCCTGCGGCAGAAGCGGCGTCGCCGCCTGAAGCTTGTTCTGGACCTGCACCTGAGCGATGTCGGGATCGGTGCCCTGCTCGAAGGTCAGCGTGATGGTCACCGTCCCCGAGGACGATGATGAGGACGAGAAATAGCGAAGGTGGTCGATCCCCTTCAACTGCTGTTCGATGATCTGCGTTGTAGTGTTTTCAAGCGTTTCCGCATCGGCTCCCGGATAAGTTGCCGTGATGGAAACCGCTGGCGGCGCGATCGCCGGATATTGCGCGATTGGCAGCGATTGGATCGCGAGCCCGCCTGCCAGCATCAGGATGATCGCGATCACCCATGCGAAGATGGGGCGATCGATGAAATAACGGGACATCGAATTTACCTCGCCTTCGCGGGAGTGGAAGTGCCTGATCCTGCGCTTTGCTGACCCGCGGGCTGCTGGGTTGGCTTGCTATCGGGCTTCCATGGCTGCGGCGCGACCTTCATGCCGGGGCGCAGCATCATCGCTCCTTCGACGATTACCTTGTCGCCGGGGCGCAAGCCGCCGGTGACGATCCAACTGTCGCCCGAAGTGCGGCTGGTCTGGAGCGGGCGCACCTCAATCTTGTTTCCGGCGCCCACTACCATCACGATCGGGTTGCCGCGCTCGTCGCGGCTTACCGCGCGCTGTGGCACGAGCATGGCGCTCTCTCGCGTCCCTTCGACAAGCTGTGCGCGGGCATACATGCCCGGCAGAAGGAGGCTGTCGGGATTCGGGAAGAGTGCCCGGATCACCTGCGATCCTGTTGCCTGATCGACGGTGACGTCAGCAAAGCGCAGTTCGCCCTGCGGGCCGTAGGTGCTGCCATCTTCGAGAACCAGTTGTACCCTGGCATTGCCGTCTCGCGCGATCTCTCCGGCCATGATCTGCTGCCGCAATCTGAGCAGATCGGTGCTCGATTGCGGAATGTCGACATAGACGGAATCGAGCCGCTGGATCGTTGTCAACGGATCGGCCTGCGATGCCGAAACCAGAGCGCCGACTGTCGATACCGATCGACCGATTCGGCCGGTGATCGGCGCGCGGATCGTTGTCCGGGCGAGATCGATTTCGGCAGTGCGCAAGGATGCCTGTTGCGCCGCCACGTCGGCGCGAGCCTGGGCAGCGCTCGTCAGGGCATTCTCGTGGTCCTGCTTCGAGATCGCGTTGATATTGGCCAGTTCGCCATAACGGCGCGCGAGCGCTTCGCTTGAGGCGATTGCGGCTTGGGCACGCAGGAGTGCGGCACGGGCGCTGGCGACCTGCGCGCGATATGGCGCAGAATCGATTTGGTAGAGCGGCTGACCCTTGCGAACCATGGCGCCTTCGGTGAAGAGCCGCGCTTCGATTATCCCGTTGACCTGCGGTCGGACTTCGGAGGTTTCGAAGGCGGCTATGCGACCGGGAAGTTCGGTCGTCAGCAAGACGGAGTCCTGTTTGACGCTAATTATGGAAACCGGCGGCGCGTTGGTCGTTTCCGAACTTCCGGCACCAGTCTGATTGCCACATGCGGCGAGGGCAAGAGCCAGCGCCGGCGCGGTGTGACGAAAAAAAGTCATGCGAATACCTGCCGCTTGAAGTATGAGAGTGAACGATCACTCACATTCGCAGGTATCTTGAAGTGAATGATGCGGTCAAGGACGAATTGAAGGAAAGGAAATTGCGATGGTTAACAGCAGGTCCGAATTCTCGGCTGCTGACGGTGACCGCGCCGCCGCGCGTCGCCAGAAGATTGTTGCCACGGCGCGCAAATTGTTCGCTGAAAATGGCTTTCACGCCACCGGAGTGGCGCAGATGGCCAAGGAATCCGGCGTCGCTGTGGGGCAGATTTATCGTGATTTTGCGTCGAAGGAGGCAATCGTCGCTTCAATCACGGAGGCTGATTGCATGGATTTCCTGGCGCATGATTCGCTGCGGAGGGGGATAGAAAAGGGCGATAGCGAAGCAGTTTGGAGCTGGCTTCGCGATTTCCTTGATCGGGGGCATGAAGAGGCGGGCATCCTGATTACTGAAATCATGGCCGAATCGACTCGAAACGAGACGGTCGCCACCATCTTCGAGAGGACGCGCCGGGATGTCCGCAGCACCATGCTTGCGGCGCTGGAAGTGCTTGTCCCCGGCAGTGAACATGCCGTTCGCCGGTCGGTTCTCGCCGACCTGGTACTCGCCTTGTCGCTCGGTCTCCTGCAACACCGGCTGATGGAGAAGGCGGATAATACAACAAGTGTGGTTGAGACTGCTCTGCGTATCATCCGGACAGAAGTCGTCGGCATGCGTTACGGAGTTGCGAACACCCTCGCTACACAGCCTGAGGTTTCCTTCGAAACGAGTGCCTGATTCGAAGTTGAGCTGAGTGATTTGGATCGGTCACCTTCGTGCTTCGCATTGTTTTTGATACAGGGGCCGTTGCCTTTTCGGATCAGTCAATCTTGCCGAGTGGCCCGTCCCGATGGCTGGTCACGTGCCATCTGGGCGATAGCTCAAGCGGAGACCACATACGGGGCTGTGTGATGAGGCGGATGAAAGCAGGTACCTATCCGTCACCGAGGATTGCCAACTCGTCCACGCGGCGTCGTAGGCGCTTCGCCTCCGATACCTCAAGGCCGCCAAACTGGGCCTTCCACATGTCAAAGTTTACGCTGCTCATCCCGCGCCGGCGGCATACATCCGCCGCCAGCATTCCGACCATCGGCTTCTTCAATATGGCGATAACGTGTTCCTCGCTGAATATGCTCCGCTTCATTCCATCCGACTCCTTCCTGGTCGATCTCTACTATCGTACGGTCACATTTCAGACGGGACGTCAGCATCTGACCAAGTTTAGGCTGAGAATGCCGGGCGCCGATCTGTCGCTGGCGCAAACATTCAGTTACCATCAATCATTTCCTCCAGCAGGCCTTTCTGCCTGAAGCTCCACTCGCTTTCTCTGCAAAGGCCACACTCGATCCCGACGAACATTCGGCCTGCCTCTGCATCGCCTTTCAATTGCCAATCGAGCCAATCAAGCGCCAACCGGGCGGCCCGGCCTCCGTTCTCGTCGGCAAAAGTGCCTCCATGTCCCACATCGATTTCCGCAATAGCTATAGGTATGTGATCGATCCGGTCGAAGTCGTCATTGCCGTTCGGATGCGCGATGTCAGACGGGCCACCAAGCACATACAGCGTTGGGGAGTGGAGATTTTCAAGATCTGCCTTGCTGAATTCCAATCCCCTGATCGGATTTTTCGACCCCGCATTGAGGATGCCGCTATTGTGAATGATGGCCGTGCCGATGCGCGGATCGGCGGCCACCAGCAATGCCTGCAAGCCGCCACAGCTATGGCCAGCCACAGCAATGGCTTGCGTATCAATTCGGCCAAAGAACCTGCTTCCTTCACGCCGGTTCTCGGCAAGAATCCAATCCAGGGCAGCAATCAGTTGGTCCGGTGTCGTTTCCACGGGCGGAAATGCGCCACTGGCATCGCCCTGGCGATTGTTTCCCCTGCGATAGTCCATCGTCCCGGGGGCGATGGCGACATAGCCGTGAGAAGCTATTTCCAGCAGGTGATTGCGGGCTGAAAGTCCATCGGCGGCGCACCCGCCATTGCCCCACAGCAGCACACCCAATGAGCGGTTTCCCCGAGCGTTGAGATCCTCTGGGCGATACAGGACTGCTTCCGATGCAATGAACACCGGCTCCGCAATCGCGGGATGAGGGCCGCTGCCGCCGGTCACGCTTGGGGGTGCGGGCAGGATGCCCCGCTCGGTCATCCAGTCGAACAGGCGCGGTCCCCACAAATCGACCGACATGGAGAAGTTGGGTACTTCGTAAACATGCAGTTCTGCCTTCTCATCCGCCGCTTTCCAGATCGAGAACATTGCCAGCAAGCCGTCTGTCACGGGGCCGTGGTCTGCTTCTGTCACCAGAAACAGGGGCGGCGCGGGATCGGGTACCAATGCATCCTGCAATGAGGGACCGAAAATCGAAATCAGGAAATCAGGCTTGCGGGCTGCGTCGGCATGGGTAAAAACGGTGCCGAAACCGACACCGCCGCCAGCCGATGTACCCATCACCCCGATCCGGTCGCGTTCGATCCCCCATTCGTCAGCTCGCTCATGCAGCAGCGCCAGTGCTGCCTGCGCGTCGGCAATCGCGGCATCCAGCACTGTGATCAGTTCAGGATCATCAGGACTGGGATTTGCATTACCATTGCGGATTTCCATCGGCGGGAAGCGAATTGGCGGCGCATCGGCGGGGCGCGGTCGGCTCGATTGCTCGATCTGCTCGGCGGTTTGTGGCCGCGTGCGATATTCCACCAACATTACCGCCACGCCATGATCCAGCAGGGCAGAGATTTCCGCGTCCATGCCATCGCCGACCCCCAGAAGGCGCAATCCCCCGCCGGGCAGCATGACGACAGCTGCGCCACTGGCAGCGCCCGGATCGGGCAGATAGAGATCGAAGCGCGGCTCGCTCGTGTTGTATATTGACCGCTCTCCGTCAGTTTCAACTACGGTTCTCGGTAAGTTCGAAGTGACTCCCCCAGATGCCTCGCCCGGATAAAGCGGGCCGGACAGTGCCGGCTGTTGAAGCTGTGCCCACCCCTGCGCCGGATTGAACAGCACGACGGCTGCAAATGACGAAATCGCCAGCAAATGGGTGAGCTTTCTCATATCAGAACCCTTTCATCCTGATGCTCCAATCGGTTCCTGTACAAAGACGACAGTTCTCGCCCAGGAACGTCCGCGCCGCCACCTTGTCATCGCGCAATTGCCATTCCAGCCAATCCACCGCGACATGGGCCATCGCACCCCCAAACGGCTCGTCGAATGTGCCGCCATGTCCCACCGGCAGCTCGGCAAAAATGATTGGTACGTGATCAACCCGTTGGAAATCGTCGAGTCCGTTAGGATAGGCGCCGTCTTCGGGTCCGCCCGTCAGGTAAAGCACCGGGGAATGGAAATCGGCGAGCATTTCCTTGCTCACCTCGATACCTGTGATCCCGCGCCCTTTGGGATCGTAAATACCGCTATTGTTGATCAGTACCGCCGCAATCCGCGAATCTGCCGCCAGTTCGATTGCCTGCAGGCCGCCACAGGAATAGCCGCCGACCGCCAGCGCTTGGCGGTCGATCAAGCCCCCGAATGGGCTGTCGGTACGTTCGGTTTCGGCCAGAGCCCAGTCGATGCCGAGCAGCACGTCCTGCGCCGTCGTGGGTGGTCGCGGAAGGTCCTTGCCATCGATGATCGGTTCTGGTCGCAGGGGTTCCGAGGTCGCGCCAGGGCCGCTGCGCCAAAGGCCAGGCGCTATCACAAGGTAACCATAGGAAGCGATCTGGGAGAGGTAATGGCGCTGGGCCGTGCCATCGTCGTAGCAGCCGCCGTTGCCCCATGCCAAGACCGGCAGTCGGCCACCGGCAAAGGCAGCCAGATTGGCTGGTCGGTAGATAACATGGTTCGGCAGGCCGGGATTGACGTCGATTATGGCGGGGAAAGGGCCGTCGCCCGTCAGCGATGACGCTAGCTCTGCTTCAAGATCCGGAATGGCGGCCTGTTCCTGGTGCCTGGCTGACAGGCTACCGTTAAAACAAACCAGCATTAGGAAGCCCAGTGTAAATGACCGTTTCCCAAGGAATTTCATAATGTCGTAACCCGTTCGTTTCTCTGATTGAACTGTGCGAGGCGCTCCTACTTATCCGGAACGTAGACCTCGCAATTGGACCTGTCGGTAATTTGCAGTTCGGCAGAGGTATTGGCTGGGTTGTTGCACATGCCCATCCGGCCTTCGCGAGGGGCCATTGACGCATCCCACTCCCGCCATGCTTCCCGTAGTGAGTTGAACACTTCGGGTTCGCGCATTGCGCGGTTCGCCTGTTCATGCGCATCGCGCGAAAGATCGTAGAGAAATTCATTGCCTTCGATCGCGAAGTATTTCCATCGCCCACGTCTTGCCGCAGCCTGATCGTGGCCCTGAAAACTCCAGAAAACAGTGCGCTCCACTGTTGTCTGGCGCCCGAGCAAGCCGAGCAGGGAAATGCCATCCAGTTTCATGTGATCGTAGCCCACACCGGCCGCTTCAAGCATAGTGGGGAAGAAATCCATTGTCAGGTTCACCTGATCGCTTTGCGAACCGGCTGCAATATAGCGGGGATGGCGGATGATCGTCGGGACGCGAATGCCGCCTTCCAGCAGATATCCCTTCGACCCGCGCAGGGGCCAAACGTCGGAGTACCGCTCTCCTCCATTGTCGCTTGTGAAGACAACCAGCGTGTTGTCGGCCAATCCGAGAGTGTCGAGTTCGTCCAATACCCGCCCGATATTGCGGTCCATGCTTTCAACCATTTCGGCGTAGGTCGGCAGGGAGCCGCCGTCAAAATGTACGTCTTCGCTGGGCTGGTTGAAATCCTCCGGTCCCTTCCATGGCCAATGCGGCGCGTTGAAGTGGAGATTGATCGCGAAGGGCTTAGAATTTTGGGCCGATTGCCGCATGATCTCAATCGTCTTGTCGGCCAGCAGCGTGGTCATATAGCCTTCTTCTTCGATCAGATCGCGATTTTCCATCAACGCCGGATTGCCGAAATATTCGTGCGTGAAGTAATCAATCCCGCCGCCCAGAAAGCCGAAAAAATCGTCGAACCCGAAATTCAGGGGGTTGCCCGCTGGGGTCGGGCCGAGGTGCCATTTGCCGACCAACGACGTGCGATAGCCTGCCCGCTGCAGCAGTCGCATATATGTATCGTAGCTCGGCGGGATTGCAGTCTCGCCCCATGGACCAGGACTGAACGGTTCAGCCAGGCCAGACGGGAAGAACCGGTTGTAACGCCCCGTGGCGAGGGAAAGGCGGGTGGGCGAACATACGGGTGAGTTGGCATAGGAATGGGTGAGCCTCACACCTTCCTGTGCAAGCCGATCGATGAAGGGCGTCGATGTATGTCGTGACCCGAAACAGCCGAGGTCGGCATATCCGAGATCGTCCGCAAGAATGAAGATGATGTTTGGCCGCCCTGACAGCCTGTTCTGACCTAGAACAGGCAGGGATGATGTAACCGCAACTGCACCCAGTGCGCCCAGAACCTTACGTCGGCCAACCGAAAACCCAGCGATGATCTCTCTCCCGTAGCGATGTAATCGAATACATCACGAGGAGTGCTCTAATCAAGGTGCTTGGTTCGTCTCTCCGTTTTTACGCGCTTTCGCGGGCGATTATACGAAACCCGACGTCGATCAGCCGCTCCTCGCCTGAGCGGCGAGGGTTTTTTGGGTTGAGAATTTTGACCACTTCCCGTGCGATCTGCGCACCATCGATATCGACGCTTGTAATGGTCGGGCGCATGTCGCCGGTAATCGGATCGTTGCCGAAGCCGACGACGGCCAGATCTTCCGGCACGTTCATGCCCGCGGATTGCGCTTCGACGATCATCCCTTGAGCAAGCGAATCGGATGAACAGATGACAATGTCGGGCTGTGGAGCGATCCGGCGCAATTGCGCGAAACAGCGTCGCGCGTCGCCAAATTGCGAAGGCGCCTTCACTTCGGATTCGGTCAAGGACTGATCGGAAAGCTCTGACCAGGCGGTCAGGAATCCTTTGCGCCGCTTTGAGGCGCGCGGACCGTCGGCATAGATAATGTGCGGCCTCTCGTAGCCGCGAGCATGAGCAAAACGAGCAATCGCCTGGCCGACCTTGAAATGATCGAAGCCGACGGCAAACCCGATGCAATCCTCTGGAAGGTCCCAGATTTCCACGGTGGTGGTTCGACTGCTCTTCAAAATATTCCGTAAATTCTGCGGGATGGATCCCGTTGTGATGATGGCGTCTGCCTGGCGGCTCAGGGCAGCGTGGTAGAGATCGACTTCCCTTTCCCGGTCGAGCTGTGTGACGCCCACCATCACTACCACGCTGGCAGAGGCAAATTCCGCGATCATCTCTTCGATCGTGGCTGCGAACAGCGTGCTGGAAATATGCGGGATCAGCAGTGCCACCAAGTGACTGCGCTGCGAAGCCAAGCTGCCGGCGAGCGCATTGCGGATATAGCCGGTTTCTTCGATGGCCATCCGGATACGGTCGGCCGTATCCGGCTTCAGGAGGTCGGGATCGTTGAGATAACGCGAAACCGTGGCAGTGGACAACTTGGCCAGTTGAGCCACGTCTGCCAACCGTACCGACCTATCCCGCTTACCCGCTTTTTTCCCCATTCCATATCCTTGCAAGAAATGCCTTTTCGCCGCCAGCGAAAATCCGGCTTGCGTCCGCCAAAATTAAATGTAAACGATTACATTCAATTTTGGCGGACAGTTCGATCCGTCAGGGAAAAATTTTCTGGGAGGAGGACAATGAAATTGACAACCAAGAGGATGAGTTTCCGCGCAATCGCCCTTGCTGCCGCGTCTCTGGGGGCCTTGGCTAGCGCGCCCGTGCTGGCGCAGGAAAGCGAAGCTGCCGCAACGGGCGATGGGGCTGAAGCGGCCATCATCGTAACCGGCAGCCGCATCAGGGGCATCGACCCTGTCGGCTCGCCAGTGATCGGTCTCGGTCGCGACGACATCGAACTAAGCGCCGCATCGTCGACCACCGAACTGCTTTCCGAACTTCCGCAGGTTTTCAATCTGGGGGCGACGGATGCGTCGTTCACTTCGGCCAATGGCCAGAATGCCAACCGGACCTTCGGCACCGGAATCAACTTGCGCGGTCTTGGCACTAAATCAACGCTCACCCTGCTTGATGGCCGCCGCGTTCCCGATGCGGGCACGCAAAGCCAGTATTTCGATCCCTCCGTCATTCCGACAATGGCCATCGCGCGCCTTGAAGTGTTGGCCGACGGTAGCTCTGGCATCTACGGCTCGGATGCGGTTGGCGGCGTCGTCAACATCATGTTGCGTAGGAACATGAACGGCGTCGAAGCCATGGGGCGGGTAAAGTTTGCCGATGGTTTTGAGGAATATACCGCAGGTCTGGCGGTAGGTCGGGACTGGGGTTCCGGATCCATCATGATCGCTGGCGAATACAATGACCGGGGCATGCTGATGGCTGCGGATCGCAGCTACTATACCGATGATCTGACCGCGTTTGGCGGTCCGGACCTGCGGTCGAGGAATGCTGCTCCAGGAAATTTGCTCGTAGACGGGGTCAGCTACGCAATCCCCGATGGTGATGGCACCAACCTGACCTCGGGCAGCTTCACTCCCGGCACGGCCAATCTGCAAAGTGCCTTTGTCGGCGCGGCCGCACTTCCAGAGCAGCGGCGACACAGCGTGGCCCTGACTTTCGAGCAGGAGATTACGCCCAATATCGAAATTTATGCACAGGGGTTCTATTCGCATCGCAGCGGGTTGTTTGCCCAAGGTGCGTTGACTGCTCAGTTTGTCGTGCCAACGACAAATCCGTTTTTCGTCAATCCCGGCACGCCGGGCTCGCCGGTTACCGCGAGCTATTCGTTCATCAACGAACTTGGCATCAATCTGAATCCATCGACTCAGCAATCCTATCATCTGACGGGCGGCGTAAATGTGGATCTTGGCGGTAATTGGTCGGGTAATGCCTTCTTCGCCTATGGCCATAACGGCGAACGTTCATTCAATCGCTCGATCAACAATGACGCGCTCAACGCCGCCTTGGCTGACCCCAACCCGGCAACTGCTTTCAATCCGTTCTCTTCAACCGGGAACAACAATCCGACGACCATGGCAAATATCGGCAGTGGCAGTTTCCGGGTTGATACCGATCTCGGAATCAAAGAATACGGTATTTCCTTCGATGGGCCGGTGTTCGCGCTTCCCGGCGGCGATGTCCGGGCGGCATTTGGCGGTTCGCGTCAGGAGATCAATTGGCAGGACCTCGCGCCCTTCGTCGGCGATTTCCACCGCGATATTGACTCACTGTTCGGCGAAGTCTTCGTCCCGCTGCTTGGCGGAAACGGGCCATCCCTCGACCTTTCGGCTGCCGTGCGTTATGATTCCTATTCAGGTATCGGCGACACGACAAATCCGAAGCTGGGCTTGACCTTCCGCCCGTTCGACGATCTTTCCATTCGCGGGTCATATGGCACGTCTTTCCGGGCACCGTCTCTTTCGGATACCGGTCTGCCGTTCAATCAGTACACCCAGTTTGTCGATGCCAATAATGTCCAGCGCAATGTGCTGTTTATTCGCGGTGGCAATGCGGACCTGCAGCCGGAGAAGGCGACAACCTGGTCCATCGGCGCAGACTGGGAACCCGCGGCGATTTCCGGCCTTCGTTTGTCGGCCACCTATTACAATGTGGATTACACCAACCGGGTCGACACTCCGGGCAATGATACGCTCGCCTTGCGCAAGCCCGAACTGGCACCGATCATCACCATCAATCCGCCGCTGGACCTGGTGAATGAAATCATCGCGGGTGGCCTTTTCAGCCCGCCGCCCGCGAGCCCGAGCGATGTCTATGCGATTGTCGATGGGCGCAAGGTCAACCTGGGTTCCAACACTACGGACGGGTTGGAATTCATCGCCAGCTATGAAGCAAATACAAGTTGGGGCGGCTGGCGCGCTGGCTTTAACGCTACCAAGATCCTCTCGTTCAAGCGGTCGGTTATTGTCGGAACGCCACTGGTGGAGGTCGTCAATACGATCAACAATCCGGCATCGTTCCTGGCAAGGGCTTATGTCGGTGCCGATATAGGCGCGCTTTCTGCGACGGTATTCGCCAACCACTATGGCAGCTACGACAACAACAGCGTTGCGCCCGTTCAGGAAGTTCCTTCGCATACGGAGTTCGATCTGGCTTTGCGCTACACGATCGAGGCACCGCTGTCGGTGATCGAAAACTTCACTTTCACCCTCGACGTGCAGGACGTGTTCGACAACGATCCGCCTTATGTCCAGAACGGCAATCTCGCTTTCGACCCGAACGCCCACAGCGCGATAGGTCGCACCATTGCAATCGGTTTCCGGACCAATTTCTGACCGCATCTCCCCTTCGGCCGCGCATCGATAAGGGTGCGCGGCCAGTTGGGGGCATAAGCCTAGGCTGGCGATGCCAGCGAAAGGCTCGGCATGGAGGAGGTAAACGGTGACGAGTGATCTTAATGGCTGAGGATAACCGGAATATAATTTCAGCGCAGCCCGGCGATCTGGCGTCGGGCGCTGAGGAATTGTCCGATAGCGAATACGGCAGTCGGCCCTATGCCTGGTATGTCGTATTCGTGCTGCTGCTCATATATGTCCTAGCCTATGTGGACCGACAGGTCCTGGCTTTGCTGGTAGAGCCAATCAAGCGCGATCTCGACATTTCCGATACGGAGATGAGCCTGTTGCTCGGCTTTGCCTTCGCGTTCTTTTACACGCTCGTCGGCCTTCCCATGGGACGGCTCGCGGACAGGTCGAACCGGCGCAATATCATCATCGCGGGGGTCACCATCTGGAGCGTTGCGACTGCACTGTGCGGGTTGGCGCGTAACTATACCCAGCTCTTCCTCAGCCGCATGGGTATCGGCCTTGGCGAGGCCTGCCTCAATCCCGCTGTCGTCCCCCTCCTGAGCGATTATTTCCCAAAGCGCAGGCTGGGCCGGGCGATCGGGGTTTACATGCTGGGCATTTCCATCGGCGGCGGCCTCGCCAATATCGTAGGTGGCAATTTTCTCGATGAATTGTCGACCGAGGCGCTGCGGAACCTGCCGCTCATTGGAGCCATTCGGCCTTGGCAGGCGGTGCTGCTGATACTGGGTCTCACCGGCATAGTCGTCGTCCCGCTGTTGCTGACCATTCGCGAACCATCGCGAAAAGGGCGGATCGAGCGCGATGCGCTGGGCGCTGTCGTCTCACTACCGCTCAGCGTAATTTTCAGTCACCTGAAGAGCTTTCGCTGGGCCTATGTCGCCTTGTTCGCTCCGCTGGTTGCAAGCGCGACGATGTCGTTCGGCATCGGCTACTGGATCCCGGCCTTCTTTCAGCGCAGCTTCGGCATTTCTACAGTCGAGGCCGGCGAATATCTGGTGGCCTTTGGCCTGGTATCGATGGTGGTCGGCGCGATCAGCGTGGTGGCTGGCGGTTTTCTGGTCGACTATCTGGCGACGCGATATCGCGATGGCCATCTGCGCGCGCTCGGTATCGGTCTCGCGCTGATCACACCTGGCTTCGGCCTGTTTGCCTTGATGCCTTCGCCGACACTTGCGATTGTGGCGCTGCTGCCGGCCTTGGTTGGTAACGGTATTTTGCAGGCATCGGGGGTAACTGCCCTGATGGGCGTCGTCCCGACACAAATGAAGTCGCAAATCGCGGCGCTGAATTTCTTCATCATCAACCTTATCGGCGCAGCGCTCGGCCCCACTATCATCGCCCTCATAACTGATGGCATTTTTGGCAATGAGGAATCGCTGCGATATTCAATCGCAATCGTTGCCTTTTTCATTGGCAGCCTGGGCCTGGCCTTGCTCTTCAATGGCCGTTCTCCCTACCGCCAATTGCAGGAACTCGACTGAATGTCCGGCAACACCTCGTCCGACAACAAGAGGGTCGATTTTGACCCTGAACAGCCCGAAGACTTCGACAGTCCACATCGGGAATATGCGCGTATGCGTGGCGAATGCCCGTTGGCATACAGCGACAAGCACGGCGGCTTCTGGGCCCTGACTCGCCATGCCGATATTGTCAAAGCGGTAACCGATCCAGAGCTGTTCATTACCTCCAAGATCAACGTCATCCCGAACATGTCGATGGGCGAGCGGCGCCCGCCGCTGGGAAAGGATCCGCCCGAACACACACCCTATCGTCGCGCCCTTGATCGCACGCTGAGAGCCAAACGCGTGAAGTCGCTTGAGCCGGTGCTGCGCGACCATGCGGCCCGTGAACTTCAGCGCATGATCGACGCAGGATCCGGCGATATCTCGACCGATTTCGCCACCATCTATCCTGCCTGGGTGGCGGTCGAATGGCTTAATCTCGAACCCGGCTCGGCGGAACTTCTGGCGAAAGTTGCCCAGTTGTACAATGTTGCCTGGCGCGCCTCCGACACGGATGCCGTGGCGCAAACCAGCGCCAAGCTCTATACTATTGCAGAGAATCTGGTGGCGGACCGGGTAGCACACCCGCGGGGATTGGAAAGCGATCCGACATCCGCGCTGCTGGCCGAAGAGACCGCTCTCGGGCGAATTCCAGAGGCTTACGTCGTGGCTACGATCCGTCAGGTCCTGGTGGTGGGCCTGATGGCGCCGCCGCCCCTGTTCGGCGCCATTGCCGTGCATCTTTGCCGAGATCTCGAATTGCAGGAAAGGCTGCGCCGAAACCCGGCATTGCTGCCGTCTGCGATCGAAGAGTTCCTGCGCCTGTATGGCCCCTACAGGGGGTTCGCCCGCACGGCTACCCGGCCCGTATGTCTTCATGGTCGTACTGTGGCGCGGGGAGAACCGGTGACGATGGTATATGCCTCGGCCAATCGCGACGAGACGGTTTTCGAAGATCCTGACACCTTCATTCTGGATCGTGCGAACATCACCTCTCACTTGGCTTTTGGTCGCGGTCCGCACCAGTGTGCCGGGAGCGGAATGGTTCGCTTGGAGATGCGCCTATTTCTCGAAGAGTTGCTGCAACGGACGAAGAGCTTTCACCTGAATGGCGAACTGGAGATGGCGCGTCTGCCCGAACTCGGCCCTGCCAGCACACCCGTGCGTTTTATACCGACCTGATGTTGCAGGGTGCTCTGAGACAATTTGCCAGGTCTGCGTAGCTTGTCGCCGCTCTGTTGTGTCGGCATTTGTCTCGCCGGGCGTTTGAAATCGCCATACCGCACTCTCGAAGGTAGGCTAACGGCGTCGTCGATGATGTGCGCCCCTGAAATGTGACCGTCCGACGCGAGGCGTTTGGTCCTGGAGTTTGATGGTGCATTACCCATGCAGCAATGGAAGGATGCGCTATGGGACAGGTACTGTACGGGAGCGCCAGCACGACAGCGGCAATTCGTCGAGCGATACAACATAGTCAAGAGAGCCTGAAGGTTCTGGCCAAGCGCCATGGGGTTAACCCCAAGACGGTCGCCAAGTGGCGCAGCCGGAGCAGCACTGCCCGGCCCCAAGGATGCACTTCCACGCTGCTGAGCATCGAGCAAGAAGCGATCATCGTCGCCTTCAGGAAGCACACGCTCTTGCCGCTGGACGACTGTCTCTATGCCCTGCTGGCGACGATCCCGCGTCTGACCCGGTCATTTTGCATCGCTGCTTCCAGCGGCACGACATCTCGCGATTGCCAGAGGTTGAAGGCGACAAGCCCAAACGGAGCAAGTTCCGCTCATACTTGATCGGCTTCTTCCACATCGACTTTGCCAACACCTTGGCGACAGATTCTGCCTGGCGCTTGCGCTGCGTGACGGGCTGCCGGCTCTCACGGCGGACAAGGCGTGGCGGATGATCGCGGACGCGGTTGGCGCGAAAGTCTCGGTCATTCGATAGCCAACCGCTCTCAGCGGTCTCGGAATCGCCTGAACCGGTCCTTGGCATCGGCTTCCTCAACCGCAAGTTTGGCACTGGTACATTCTTTGTCACGCACTGACCCGCCACGGCAGTCGGCAATGACTTGCCGAGCCTCTTCCAGATGCCTGGCGGAATATTCATTGCTGCGCGGGGCTGTCTGGGTACAGGCCGTGAGACTTGGTAGGCCTGCGAGCAGCGCCAAGATCATCTTTTCATCATTGCCTTCCTCGCTGTCGTCCCGTTCATAGGGCCGTTCCGTTGTACAGCTTCACGCATCAGAGGATCCGGCATAGCGGGCGGCATGCACCAGATCGCCGGCAACGGCGTGGCGGCGATCATGATACCGCTCGATTGCCCGCGCGAGCCCGGCCCGATTTCCCTCACGCACAAGCGCTTCAAGCGCCGCCAGTTCCGATAGGGCCTCATCGAGCACGGTTTCCTCATGGCGCCGATAGCAGCCGAGGCGCGCGGCGGCATTGCCAAGAGCCCAGCGAAGCTCGAGGTTCTGGGCCGTGCTTGCGATCGCCGTAAACAGGATCGCCGCGCGCTCGCCGATACCGTCCCGGCCTTGCGGTATTTCCGTGGGCATCGTGATCGCGCCCCGCCGTCCAAGTGCAATGCCGATAAGCGCGCGGTGCCAGTCTATCAGGCACCGAAGCTCGATCTCGCTGAGCAGGGGAACCTGGAAGCCCTCGCCGGGCGACGAATGAACGAGCCGCTCGCCGGCAAGCCGATTGAGGCTGTCGCGCACGGGCGTCATGCTGACGCCCAGCTCACTGGCGAGCCGGGCAGCTTCAAGTCGCTGGCCCGATGGCCAGACGCCGGTGAACAGTCGCCGCCTCAGCGTGTCGTAGGTTGGTTCGAGGACATAGGCGGGGCTCATGTGTTCAGCCCCCCGACCGGTTGGCTGAAGCCTTCGATCATCTCCTCCTGATCGGGCCGGAGCGCGTCGATCGCCCCGATGTGTACAGGTACGTCCTTGCCGAGCAGGATTGACGGGCACTGGCCTTCGAAATTACCGAGATTGGGCCGATGCTGCACATAGCCGGCTAGGGCGGACAGTTCGGACGGGAAAGAGCGGGCGATCTCGGGCGGATAGGCGAGCCACTGGTTCTCATAGGGCTTGAGCCATCCAAGACAGTAACCGATCACGATGCCGCGCCGTACATGGTCCGTTCGATTTGCGCCCGCGCCGTGAGTGGTGGACCCAAGAAAACATATGGCCGAGCCGGGACCGCATTCGGCAACGACCGGCTGACCCGATTCCTTGCGCGCCATGCCTTTCGGACCGTGGCTGCCGGGATAGATCTGTGTCGCGCCGTTTTCCCGCGTGAAGGGCGTCAGCGGCCAGATCACATTGACGAGATATTCGTGGCTTCCCTTTTCGCCCTGCCACATATCGTGATCGCGGTGCGGAAACTGGCGCACTTCTCCGGGATGGATCTCGATCGCCTGGGCGACATTGAGCTGGATACGGTCGCAGGCCGGCCCCAGAATCTTCTCGACCACCGATAGCATTATCGGATTGAGGACGAACTGCGCCGCATGGCGCGAACGCTTGAGCAGGGAGCCGAAGCGTTTGGTCCGCTCGCCATAGAATCGGCCCTGGCAAAAGGGCGTTGCCGCGAAGATCGGATCAAGGTCCGCTTCGAGGGCGGCAATGGCTCCGGCCGGTAAAGCATCGGGAATGATGCAATAGCCTTCGTTGCGGAGTTGATCGGTCCAGGCTGGCTCGGCGCAGCGCAGTGGGGGCGGGTTGTTCATCGGCCGCTCCTGCCTATGCGCGGGGCCGCCAGCATTAGCTGTGGTGCTTCGTACACACCGCTGGCCCGCAAGTCATCGATCGTTTCGCCATCAATCTGGATGTGAAGCGCGATAAGGCGGCGCCCCTCGTGAACGACGGGCTGGCCCAATGCTTTGCAGTCCCAGCCGAAATGCCGAATCTGCTCGAACCACTCCTGCTCGGCGACACCGGTGTAGGCAGTGACGCCCGTCGCCAGCGCATGCTCGGCAAGCGCGGTGACGAGCTGATTGCGGGCACTACGTCGCTCGGACGCCCGCTGGTGGCGGTCGAGGCAGAAACGGGTGATTTCCCGAACGCTCGGGCCGACCGGCACCGGGCCCGCGCACAGGTGCGGATAAAGGTCACCGAGCAGATGGGGCTGGTCGGTCCGTAGCAATCGCGCCGATGCGCGATGCCTGACGCTGTCTTCCAGCAGGATGAGATACTCTGCTTGCGTATCGAACTGATCGACCTCGAACTCGTTTGCAAAGACCGGGAGATCCCATTTCAACAAGTCGATGAAGACCTCCTTGCGCGCCCGGAACATCGCCCGCAACGCGCCGTCCTCGTCGATTTGGTCCCCAATCTCCTTTGGCATGACATTTTCTCCGCAGTTGAAACCGCGTAGGAGAGAACATCGCCGCCCATGAGTCGCCCATACCAAGAAATGGGGAGAGACAGTGTACGGGACCGTGCGATTCGACTGTCAGCTTCGCACCCGCCAGTGAAAAATGTCAGCAAAGCTGATCAGCCCGTCGTACAAGGCATAAAGGATCAGTGACGCGCGCTTGTGGGTTTCATAGCGTTCGCGGGCATCTTTGAGGTGCTGGATCACGGTGTCATGGCTGATGCCGAGAATTCGTGAAATTTCCCAGTCCGTCTTGCCACGCGCGGCCCAAAGGACGCAATCGCGCTGCCGGTCCGTCAACTTTGGCTGTAACGACCGGCCCGTCCATCCCGAAAGTTGTCTCGCGCTGGCAATTGCCATTGTACCGAGCATCTCGGCAACGATCAGCATTGTTTGCGGGATCGATTTTCCAAGGTCGGTAACGAACGAGCATGACCCGATGACGTCGCCGGGGAGATGCCGGGGGACAGTGAACCCGTCGGCAAGGCCATGGCGTTGTCCCGTCTCGAACATGGTTCTTTCCATGTCGGTCATGGGAACCATGTCGCGAAGATTTCGCCAGCCAAAACCCAATAAACTGCGCTCCGCTGCGCGGCGGACAGGGTCGGTCGCCGCCAGATTAAAGCCGACATACACGTCAGCCCAGCTCGCCGGATAATCATGGACCAGAAGGGATGTGCTGCTGTCGGCACCCCAACCAATTTCGAGCGAAAGCGCAAAACGATCGAAACCCATTTCACGGGTCGCGCGCGTCAATGCCTCATGCAGATGATCAATTGAAGATGCCGTTAATATACCATCGCCAAGTAACTCCACCAAACCAAGTCGCATAGTCCACTGTTACGACCGCGAGCGCGTTCCCAACCCGCTAACTCATCGGTCGCCTTTCATTTGGCGGACACCAAGATCGTGCCTCACGCTACGCCTAGCGTCCTGTTACACACTCCTTTTCCTTTGACATCGGTACTTGTCTGTATTCTCCGGCCAATCTATTGCCCTGAAATCGCACCCGGCTCATTCGACACGATTTCCAGCACTGTCGTCCAGGCCAATACATTCTGCTCGAGTTGGGCCGCGTCGACCTTATCGAGAGTATCATCCGGCGTGTGGTGAAGATCAAAGTAGCGTGTGCCATCCTGTTCAAGATCGATCACCGCAGGTTTTTGCCTGGCGATGATCGCCTGCAGGTCCGGCCCGCCACCGGCCCGCTCGTTGCTGCGATGTACTCCGATCGACGCGAGCGCCGCTGCAATCCTGTCTGCGAGTGCGGTATTGGCGGGCGCGAAATTGAACTGGACTCGCCAGATCCTGTCCGCGCCGAAATCGCTTTCCATGGCGAGTGCATGGGGCTCGGTTGCATGGGCTTCGGCATAGGCCCGGCCTCCGAACAATCCAACTTCCTCGCTGCCAGCCCAGAGCAGGCGAATCGTGCGCAAGAGCTTGCCCTCTGCCTGGGCGCGCAGTGCTGCGTCCGTGACAATTCCACACCCTGCGGCATTGTCGATCGCACCCGTCCCCAGATCCCAGCTATCAAGGTGACAGGCCAGGAGGATCGGCGGCAATGCGCGGTCGCGCCCCGGGAGCTCGGCGATGACGTTGCCAGATGGCAGCGGCCCAACCGCTTTTCCTTCCAGAACCAGATCGAGCATGATGGGTTTGCCGGACCCGGCGATGCGCGCGATCAGATCGGCGTCGGGGTTGGACACCGCGCCGGCGGGAATGGCTGACACGCCGTCAGCAAAGCTGGTGCCGCCCGTATGTGGATTGCGATGGGAATCAGTGCCAATGGAACGGATAATGGCTGCGAGCGCGCCCTTGCTCGCAGCAATGGACGGACCGTTCCTCCGTGCCAGTCCCATCGGACCGTAAGACGAGCCGTCCTGCGTGGCCCGCATGGCATGGTCGATGAAGGCGATCTTGCCATTCAATGAACCGGCGGGTGCCGCCTTCAAGGCATCGAGCGTCGCAAAATAGACCACTTCGCCCTTTAGTCCTCCCGCCGGTGTCGGTGCGGAATTGCCCAGCGCAGTGATCGCCAGCCGATGCGGATAGGGTGCGAAAATGTTCGCTTCCTCAGCTCCGCGGATCCATCCAGGGATAGTGAAGTGTTCGACACGCACATTTGCGAAGCCCAGCTTCTTCAAGCGCGCCACGGCCCAGTCCCGAGCGGCTGCTTCGCGATCCGTCCCGGCGAGACGCGCGCCGATCTCGGTCGTGAGATGAGCGGTTATGTCCCCCGCCACGCCAACTCCTTCGACGGGCGCGGACTGCACGGGCGTGGCAAATATGGCGACGCAAAACGCAACTGCCGCCGCCTTCCATTGCTTACAGGTTCCTGAGCGGAGGCTGGTTTCCGGGGGGCAGGTGGGAGCCGGATACCAGGATCGATATAGGCCCTGGATTTTTCCAATCGTCTGGCAAGCGCTGCTGCAATTCCGTTCGCAGTCGCCGCCGGCGGGATACAAGGTGTTGCGTGGCATAATTGACTTCCTGTCCTTGGTTGGGAGGCTGACGACGGAGCCATTGTGTGATTGGGCATGTTTGCCTGCACCTTGAAGATGAGCCCGGAAACATCGCTGGCTGACGGCTCGATCGGCTCAGGCAAGGCCGGCTGCGGCGCATGACGGATCAGCGCCGAGAGTAGCGAGCCGATGCCATATTTGCGAAGCGCACTACCAAAATAGGCTGGAGTGAGATCTCCAGCCACAGCCGTGGTTCCTTGATCGATCGTTGTTCTTCGACCAGCACCCACCCGTCATCCTCGAGCACGCCCAAGCCTTGCAGATGCTGCAAGGCCGGACGAAAGCCCGTGCACCAGATGATCGCATCGACTGACATTTCCGAACCATTGGGCCAGACCACGCCATTGGCAGTAAGCCGGTCACGCCAAGCAACTCGTGGATCGCTACTCCGAGCGAAAAGACCAGAATGAATCGGTCGCTACACACGCCGAGGCGGCAAGTCTGGTGAACGTGAAGAACCCAAGAATTGCCATCTACTTCCTTCGAGCTAGCAGAGAGTGCTGTTGGCAGGCTCATGCGACTTCTGGCCAGGTGTCTGCTTGCTGCAGAACGATCCGCCCGATGGGTGTTATCCTCCACCAGGCAAGCTCATCCGCCATATCCTGCACTTTCTCAGCGAAGCCATGGCGCGACAGGCGAAGCAGGACGACATTGTCCTTCGAGCTTAGCCGTCCCGGCGTGTCAGCGTCAGCATCCGCCAGATCTAGCAGCATGTTCCATTCCTCAGCGGGCAATAGGGGCCTGCCCGACGGAGCCTTCCCATCGCTCGCGGAATCCGGGCGCTGGGCCGATGACCGTTCTTCCTCGCCCGCCAATGCGGACGAAATCCGATCCGACACACGGTTGGCTGCCTTGACGGACGGATCCCAGTCGACATGGGCATAGATCATCGTCGAGCGCAGGTTCGAATGACCCAGTATCGCGCCCGTCAGAGCGAGCGCCTCGCCATTGGAGGTTGCGATCGCACCGACCGTATGGCGCAATGTGTGGGGTGTGACGCCGGGAAGGTCCGCCCGCTTGACGATCTTCTGCCAGATGGTCTTGGTGCCTTGGAAAAAGCTCTCGCCAGTATCGGCCGGAAAGACATATTCGGCTCCCTCGGCACGTTCGATGTTCCGGAGAAGCGTCATCGCCGCAATTGGCAGCGGCCGGATCGACTTGCCGGTCTTGGTGTCGGCAAGCGTTATCAGCCCACTGTCGAAATCGACTTCGCTCCACTTCAACTCGACGATCTCCTGCCGCCGGCAGCCGGTAAGCGCCCACAGCCTAGCGATGTTGAGCGCCTTGGGATTGGCGCCTTCCGCTTCAAGCGCGTCGCAGGCCGCGCCGAACCGGCGGAGTTCATCCACACTCAGGAACCTGGTTCGAGCGTTATCGGTCTCTTTGACCACCGCCTTCTCGCAAGGATGACTGTCGATAATGCTGAAGCGCTTCGCGAAGCTCAGTACGGCGGAGAAGTCCCGAAACACCTTGCGGGCGGCACCATTTCCCCCTCTCACGATGATTCGTGTCCGGGGCCCTGTCTTCTCATTCTTCGCGGTTTTGCCGTTCTCCACGTCCCGGAAGAAGCGCTCGATCTCCGCGGCACCGATCTCCGAGACCCGCTTCCTGCCGAGCAGCGGCACGACATAGTGACGCAGACGCGCCATCGTATATTGCTTGGTTAGCGGCTTCATGGGCTCGCCCTGTCGCTTGCCGCGCTGAATATAGCAGCCTTCCTTGTCGTACAGATCGATAAGTTCATCGACGCGCATCTCACGGCGCTTGTCGTTCCGCTCCTTCGCCGGGTCGCCGCCGACCGTGGCTTGCGCCAGCAGGGCCTTTGCCTTGCGCCGTGCCTGATCGACGGTAAGGGCAACGCCATGGCGGCCGATCGTGACATGGCGGCGCGGTGCCTTGCGGCCACCTCCCTCCGCGCGATACCGGATGTCGGCGGCTCGAAAGCTATCTTCATGGTGAACCGGAAATAGAGCCAGACGGCGTGGCATATGATCTCAGGCAGGAAGCGATGACGCTTGAACGAGATGGGCTTCATAGCCCTCTGTTTAGACACGAAAATCGGCGAAGTGGAGACGAGTTGCGGTTAGACTGACAGCACCGAAATACCATGTCATTCAGGGATTAATTTTTGGCAGTGTGTTGGGCGTCTCATCATTTTCCTACGCAAGGTAGTCGACTGCAATTCATAGGCCGGATGTCCGCTACGGAACGCGGCCGCAGTTACCTGAACGTCCGACTCCGTGCCGCGAAGCTGACCCACCGGCTCGCCGTCTGAAACGTCCGCTATCCCAACTTGCGCCTCCGAAAGGAGCCATTCCGGAGTGTCCGCCAAATCGGCCATTCAAGCGGCGTCCGGGAGGCGTTCCAGCGCATCGTCCCGTTTTCTTAAAGCCCAGCACCATGAAGGAGGCTCGCCCCATTCGATTGCTGGCGAAATCGCGACCTGCGCGCCCCTTGGCCGCGTTATGACGGCGGAGTATTGATGGCCCTGTTTAAGCTTTTGAATTGGCGAATGAAAATGTCTGTCAGTGCCAAGCCCAGTGGATAGCTGCAGGCAGGGCCGGACACGTCCGGGACGCCGCTAACGGGCCCGGGGAAAAGCAGTATGAGTTGGTACGGATCGTGCAGGTCGAGCGACCACAGCAGCGCCGACTGCTGCCGCTGCGTGAACTCGATCGAAGGATAGTCTCGGAACCCGGTGATTCTGGCGAAGGTGCCGGTTTCGGGCGCGGAGAGAGTAATGTCGTGACGGCGGCCAACAGGTTCCGCGGCAATGGCAATGCGCTGGCAGCACTGGAGGCGCCGCAGGCTGCGCAGCGGGGCGAGCGGCTCGATCTGCACGAGATCACTCCGGGAGAATGCGAGCAGGGGGAAGGACTGCATGCGTTGCACCATCGCCGGAGGCCTGACCGGCAGGCAGATGGACATGCCGCCCGGCGGTCGCTCGGAACCTTCACCAGCCTCCATTTCGGGATCCAGGAAGAGTGTCGGCTGTGCCATTACAGCCTCTCCTGGACTGACCTAGCCATCCAGGACCCACAAGCAGGGCGCGGAAGTGCCATGCGTGCGGAGCTACGGCCGATAATGGGGCGGATACTGGCTGCTTGTAAGGGAATCCTGACCTCGCTGGGCGACGCACCTGGACTTACCGGTGCATATGGAGCGAGGGAGGCTGGCAACCGGGGCCGGGCAGCGTCCTCCCTCGCTCCCAAGTCCGTCGGCCCAGGAAGTAAAGCATCCTGAAAGAGGGCGGGCGTCCTTACGCGGGGGCATGCCCGCCCTCTCCCCCAGCCACGACGTGGCATAAGGGATGGGATATGGTAACCAGACGGACAAGGCGGGAATACAAACCGGAAAGGGACTGAAGAGGCATGGCCGGATGCGCTCACGCTCCGCCGACACACGCGTGCCCAGCCGGCCGATGTCAGGTTTATAACGGGGCCATAAGGCCATTGTGGATATGGTGCGAAGGCGGCACTACCGGTCACGACCGGACCGGCCAGTGACGGTATAATCCTCCATATCCTTCGTAGCGATGATCGCATACCGCCCCCTCATTTGATTTCAGGGACAACCACCTATTACAATAATATATGCCGTTCTACAATTAATTCGCGATTTATATATTGTTTACATTTGCGATCCCGAGTAATTTACATTTGTTTTAAATTACATTTTTCAATTCAATAAAATTGATAGAAATTTTGATGTTCATCATTGCTTTGGGGTTTTCTGGCTTTCGGGCAAGCGACATGTTGTGCATTATGTAGTAGGATCGACTGCCTCCCCCAAAACATGGGTCATGGCCTAAGGGCCAGAGGAACGCATGGGTTGCAGCTGCGCCGCGTAAAGATGGAAAACGGCATGACCATCCGGACCCCTGGATGTCGCGCCGCCTGCCGATCATTCGCCTCAACGCATCCGTCCCATGCAACTTGCGGCAGAATGCAAATCGGCGCCCTGATGGCATCTTGCGCGAGACAGGTTCCGGTGTAACGGCCCGGCATGTCGCCGTCACAATATCATTGAGGAAAGGTGGAAACATGGGGCATTCGCCGATCCGGAAACATTCCGTTGCAGTCCTCCTTGCACTTGCCGGCTCCCTGGGCCTGGCCGGTTGCGCCAGGAATGACCGGCCGGTACCCTCCGGTTTCATCCGGCCGCCGCCTGCACAAGTGCGCTGCCTTGTCGCTCCAGGAACAACGGAATCTGGTATTGATCCCCGGCTGGAAGCTGAAATCCTCGCCACTGTCATGCCTGCCTGTCGGATCGTTGCCAGTGGTTCGGCCGACGTGCTCGTTGAGCTTTCCTGGGCAAGGCGGGACAAGGTCGTCGGCCTTTATCCTGGCGCCGCGAATGCCGTGCTGTCCGATGCGGTGGACATGCAGGGCAAACGCGGTGTGATCTATGTCCTCGGCTTTTATGCGACCCAGATTAACAGCGGAACGGTCATCGCCGACGCGCGAGTTACCCAGGCTTTCCGCAACGCGCGCAAACAATCGCAGGAGCGCGACTTGGCCATTGCCCTTGCGCAACGGGCAGCAGGTTTGCCCAAGGTGAGGCGGCCTGTTCAGGATAGAGCGCGATAATTGCATGGCGGATGGGCATCGCGCCGTCAGGAGCCTGTCAGTTTCCATGGAGTGACATGTCCGTGCACGTTTGAGTGCCGTACTCGAGCAGCGTCACGCATGACAGGCAGATCGATCTCAAGCCCGCAACGCGTCGATGACGCCTCAACCGAATGTCAGAGCAAAAAGGATCAGAACACCAACCATGGCGGGCCATTGCCATCGTTTAACAGTGCCTGGGAGCTGCTTCTCGGTTCCATGCCCCCGGACCCGCGGTCTTTGCGCTTCTCGCCTGATCGTCGCCTGCCACCAGGCCTTCAGCGCTGATAAGGTGGATCTTGGGTTCTTGTGATCCGGCGATTCCCCGCACTCTTCGTCGTTGCGCCGTGTCCCGCGATAGTGCCTTTCGAACAGGATGGCGATTTTGCTCGCAAGATCACTCTTGACGCCACGGCTTCGAAACTCGTTCGCCAGTCTCTGTACATCGGGCCTGTCGAGCCACTGAAGCGTGACGGGGCCGTAATGCGCGCCCACTTCCGGCCGCCCGGGCACGGGTTGATCGGGGAATGGCCCTGCGATCGTGATCGGCTTGTTGTCACCTGGCGACACTGGCAACCTCCTCGTCCTCGCAGGATTGCTCGACAGCGGGCAGGATTATCCGGAACGTGCTGCCATTGCCCGGCGTGCTCGTGCAGGTGACTCGCCCCCCATGCCCTCGGACTACTGCCGCGACAAAGGCCAGTCCCAATCCCGCGCCGTGGCGAGATGCCAGACCCGCTGCCTGTGTGAATTTGTCAAATATGGTCGGGACAAGATCTGCCGAAATCCCCGGGCCCCAGTCGCGAACGGCGACGTGGACCTCGCGTCTGCCCGTCTCGACATGGTTTTCGATCGTGCACAGCACCCTTCGGCCCTGGCACGCGTGCTTCAGTGCGTTGCCGATAAGATTGATGAGACTGCGCAGGAGCAGCGCCTGATCGCCCTCTACGAGCCAAGGCCAGCGCTCGCCCGCCATCTGAAGGACGACGCCGCACTGCTCGGCCTGAGGCTGAAGCTCCATGAGCGCATCTTCGAGCAGCAGGCGCAGCGATGTGGCCTCGGGCGGCGCGTATTGCAGCGATTTTGCCTTGGCGAGCATAACAAAGTCCTCGGCCAGCGTCAGCGCGCGCTCTGCGTAGCGCCTGATCAGTGTTTCCTGCACGGATACTGCGTCTTGCGGTGAACGTTCCAGAGTTCCGAGGATCGACACAAGCGGCGATCGCAGGTCGTGGGTGAGCAGTTGCAGGACTTCCTCGCGCTCGCGAACTCCCGCCTTGATCGCGCTGATATCGGTCAATTGCACGATCCAGGCATGCGGCTCCTGGTATTGCGTGCGAAGTGGCGCCAGAAGTAGCTCGTAGCTTGTCCCCTGCGCCGTTGTTACTTCAATCTGCGTCGGTGGTGGTGGTTCATTCTGCCCCGATCGGCAAAAAACAGAGACGGTCTCGTCAAGCCTGAGCGCTCGCAACAATTCCACAAGGTCTGATCTGAGCGGGGGGGCGATGCCAAGCGCGCTATACAAGTCGTAGGCGGCTGCATTGGCCAGCATGATGCGGCCATCGACATCGACTACGAGCGCTGGCGAGGGAAGCTGCTGGATAACCTCGCCGATGAACTGGCGCGCCACAAGCGCCTGGTCGATCGCAGTCGCAAGGAGACGAGCACGATCGACGAGCGGATCTGCCCCAGAAGGTAGCGCGCTTCTCTTGATTTCGGAGTCAGCCTGGAAGTGAGCCAGTTCATCCCCCATAAAAGCCATGATGGCGATCAGCCGCCGCCAGGCCCAGAGCGGATAGACAAGTATGAGGCCCGCAAGACCGGCGCTGGGGGGAATCCAGAGATTGAATGAGACGAAAACAATGCGCCCGAGCGCGAGAAAGCCGATGAAGAGCGCGGGACCACAGATGGCGGCCCTGCCTGCGCTTGCATGGTGCAAAAGGACGAGCATAAGCCACAAGGGGACAAGCGAAGCACCCAGGATTACGAGAGAATTTACATCCGACCTCTGGCGGCCGTCGAGCAGACCGCTCAGCAGATGTGCTTCAATTTCGGTTCCGGAAAGATAGCCAGTTCGTCCTGACAGGGGTGTGGAGAACGCGGTTTCCACACCGGTCGCGGTTACGCCTACAAGAACGATGCGTCCTCGCAATTGGGTGGCGAGCGCCGGATTCTCGATGAGGCGATGGGCTGAGATGGTCGCGAACCGGCCCACCGGCGCATAGGAAATAAGGGCCGGTTCAGGCGATGTGGAGGCAAGAAGCTGGTGCGGCCAGTTGGGCTCTTTCTTCTCTGTGGCCGTTCCTTCGCTCAGCTTCATGAGGTTCGGCCAGGTCTCGCCCGCCACGGGCAAGGCAAGGTGTGCCCGGCGCACGAGACCGTCCGGATCAACGACAAGGCTCGTGTGCCCCAATCCGGAGGAGGATGCCAGAAAGCCCGAAGGCGGCAGGAGAACCGACACGTCTCCAGCAGTCCCGCGCGTGTTTTCTATAGCCATGCTCAGGAAGACGGGCGCCCGGGCATCGGCGAAGGCCTTTGCCAGCTGCACATCGCCGCCAGCGTCGCGATGTTCTGCGAGAAGGATGTTGAACGCAATACTGGCGGGTCGCGCATCTGCGATGATCCCGGTCAACTCGGCTAGCCGCTCACGAGGCCATGGCCAGGCCCCCAGCCGATCCAGGCTGGGATCATCGACGGTTACAAGGACGATATCGCTTCGCGCTCTTGCCTGATCGTTGCGAATGTTCGTGTCATAGACAAGGTTGTCGATCCGTCCGAGGAAATCCGAACTCAGCAAAACAAGAACGAGTACGGAAAGACCGATGCCCACTGCCCACCATTCCGCGCGCAGCCGACTGAGCAGGCGGTTCCACTCGGGAAGTGCCCGGCTATCTGGTGATGACGAGTTCGCGCTCATCATCCCACTTCAGCATTGGCTGGTCGTATTCAGATATCCACCGCCCGACGGCCCAGCGATAGGTTCCGGCAGGCAGATCAGTGAGAACGATCTCGCTCGCCGTCAGCCCAACTTCATTTACGACAGGGGGGGCTTCGTGCCCCTCGCGGCGAAGGATAAATTGAAACCGGTCTTTTCCCGTCGCCGAGGGCTGCCAGCGGAAACGAAAGACCCGGTGACCGTTGAGATTGTCTATCCCGACATTGGCGTCAAACTGGTAACGCTGACGCGTGAAGGCGTAATCCCTGGAAAGACCCTCGAATCCGTCCGCCGAGATCGCCGAGATCCGGACAAAATAGATACTATCGGGGAGCGAGGGGAAAGACGCTTGCGGGGTATCGGAAATAGACTCGTCAATCTGTTCGACAAACCCTGCATCGCCGGCCAGGACGGCATGCCATTGCGCGGCGCCGTCGAGAGGCGCGATTGGAAAGACAAGGGTGTCACTATCCTGGACTTTCCCAGGATAGGCGAGCCGCGGCGCCGGGAGAAGCGCATGCTGCGGACCAAGGCCATCGTGTGCGGTAGCAATACCCTGGCCGCTGGACAGGAGCGCATTGTCGGCATTGGAGACGGCGACGAGCCCCTTGAGCACTTCGATGCGGTTTCCACCAGAGCGGGGATCGACGACAGTCCGAAACTCCGTGCCGCGTACCGATGCAACCGCCAGCGGCGTACGAATGCGGAAGCTGTCTCCCCCGCGCCTGCCGGGAGTGACCTTGGTCTGGATCCGGCCGGTGACGACGTCAATCAGACGCACAAGGTCACCTGTAAGGGACATGGTGTTCAAAGAGGTGATGCGAACCACGCTGTTGGGAAGCATGTAAATCAAGGATCCGTCCGGCAGCACCATTGTAGCAAAGGACTTCTCACGGGTTTCGATGACCGATCGTTGCGGCAGGCTCATATCGAGCTGCGACGCAACCGACCGCTGCTCGATAGCGACGCGAACATCGCCCCTGAAAGCGGACAGGCGCGCCGCCTCCGGCCTGAGGCGCAGCCATTCGACAGGAATCAGGATATCTCGTCCGGCTGGGATACGGCGCGGGTTGTCGATCCTGTTATATCGCTGAAGATCGCGATAGGTGCGACCTTTTGCAAGGTACTGGCTCGAAAGGGAAAAGAGCGTGTCACCCGGCATGAGGCTATAGGAGACGTCCCGGCCACTCGCCTGAAGTGGCAATAGCATTATGGCCATGCCTGCAAGCCAGGCGGCCAAGTGCAAGAAGCGACCCTTGCTCACAGGATTCTCATGGCTGGGGGTGCTGCGTTTCGAGACGATAGCCAAAGGCATAGAGCGTGTTGAGCCTGACGCCGTTGGTCGCACCGAGTTCGAGTTTCGTACGGAGCCTGGCGACGTGTGTATCGAGCGTACGGGTCTGATCATCCGATGTCTTGCCCCAGAGACATTCGAGCAGATACTGCCGGGAAAGTGGTCGCTGGGGATTGGTGAAGAACAGGCGCGCAAGCTCAAACTCGCGATTGGTAAGAACGACCGCCCGCTTGCCGTATGTGACCGTGCAGGTATCGGGATCAAAGGTGTACGGCCCCAATGAGAAGCGTGTGCTCATTGACTGATCAAGCGGCCGGAGGCGCCGCAACAATGCTTGCACCCGTGCGACGAGTACCTCGTCGCGGACGGGCTTGATGACGTAGTCATCAGCCCCGGCATGTAGACCCTCGATAATACACTCATCATCCATTCGGCACGTAAGCATGAGAACCGGAAGGTCGCGCTGTATCTCTCTGATATGGGTCAGTACCATGATCCCGCTCAATTCTGGCATAATCCAGTCAAGAATAAGTAGATCAAAGGTATCGTGATGAAAGGAATTAATGAATTTTCTGGAAGAATAGAATTGCTCAACGTTATATCCTGAGGAACGGAGCGCATTAACTAATAAATTGGATTGGACTATGTCGTCATCAACAATCGCGATTCGCGCCCAGTTCCTCTCCATTTCTGCCACTCGATCCGTTCATTGCCCTTGCATTTGTTTGCAATTTAGAAATCTATGTCTTTCAGGCAAAAATCAAGTGATTGAAATGTAAACAATTGACAATCCCAGCGATTCCCCGGGGCTGAGCTGCCGGATCAGGCCAATCTCTGGAAATCATGGCCCGGAAGACGGGAAAACTTGAAACGACATATCAATTGTTAACAGAATACTAACCATCCCAGCAAGTATGAAGTGGGTGCGTTGCATAATCCTGATTCAAGCCCAGAATTTCGTCGGAGAACTTGGAGGGACTTTATCGCGCTTGCGCTCGAGGTGGGCCTGAACGCTGAGGTGCCGCCTGATCCGGAGATGCCGTGCTTGGTAGCCAGCTCCACTCAGGAGCTATCCTGGCGCTCGTAAAGATCGCGATAATGCTGCAGTCGGGTGATACGCAGCCCGGGCAGGCCGGATCGCTCGACCGCACGGCACCAGGATTCATACTCTTCGAGTGTTAGGCGGTAGCGACTGCATGCCTCGTCGATCGTGAGAAGGCCGCCTCTGACGGCGGCGACTACTTCGGCCTTGCGCCGCGATACCCACCGCAGTGTGCCGGTCGGCGGAAGAGTCTCCATAGTAAGCGCTTCGCCGAGCGGACCAATGACGCTGGACGGCCGAGATAACTGATTCTTGAGCATCGATTCCTCCAAGAAAGAGTTCGATGCCCCCGCGTGACGTCCGGGGCTAAGTCGCACAGGTTAAGATTGAGCTAAAGCGCTGGATCGGCTCGGACCGGCAGTGCCTTGCGAAAAATTGCGTGCTGCGAACCTCAGCCAATTGTGCCTTCTCGTCCTCCGGCCCAGGCTCTTTGCGTAATCGAAAAGGGTGTGGGGGACCACGTTCGATCACTTGCCATAAGGGCGCGCTCCACTCCAAGCCGATCCCCGTTGCGGGGCAGGCGGACGCAGTGTTTGCGAACGGGGGGCGATCCGGGTCAATCAGAACAAAGTTTGGAAAACGCAAACGAGTGAAAAGACGCAATTGATTGTGTGCGAGCCGAATTCCAGCGTGATAATGAACGGACTCTGCAATGTTCCGGGCGCTGTGAGCCGCAGAGCTTTCGGGAACGTGCAAGGCGCACTGAACGGCACTCCCTCGGATAACAGGCATTATCCGTAGTCGCATAACCGGTCAGGGAAATCTTGACGGATGGAACGGGTTAGCAATGAACAGAACAGAACCTTCCGTCCCGGCTCTGGCCATGTGCAGGCAACTTACCGGATGGCCGTATCCAGTTGGCGCCCAACTGAACGTCATGGAGTGCGGTACCGTTGTTTCTCTGGCCTGCATGCGCGCTTGGTCCTGGACATCCCTAGCGGACAGTTTCCCATTGCTCCGATCCCATGCCGATGCGCGATCTGGATAAAGACATCACCCGCGCGCTGGTTTCGGCAGCAGAGCTGTTGCAATGGGCGAGCCGTACAAGCGAACAGAATGCTTGCCGCGAAGCGTGCCTGCTCGTCATTCGCAAACTGTTGCGCGTCATAGAGACGTTAGGGCCGACAGGAGCGAGCGGCGTTAATGCTCAGAGGCCTTTCGCGAATGCCCTTGAGGAGGGCCCTGTTTCGCGTTCGCGGCAAGGCGGTAAATCGATTGACGAAGTCAAGGATCGGCTAGGCGTATCTGGCGCGTCCGAGAAAATTGCCAATAACGCCGCCGGAGCCATGCACGGCGAACAGCGCGCGAAGGGGGGGCGGACGCGCTATCAGACCGTGGCGCAACGTCATCGTGACGAACGGCTCTGGCGTCTTCGCACCGATCTGGGTTTGAGCTCGCCGCAAGTCGCCTGGTTGTTGGGGACGATGCTCGTTCGTCCGGGACGTGTCTTGCCGAACGATCGCGCAACGCGCGGGCGGACGCCGACCAAGGTGGTCGTCACGCGGTTACGACAGGATCTGGCGCGGCTGGGACTTGACGATGCTGTGATCACGATGCGTGGCGACCGCCGCCGCGGCGTGCCCGGCGGCTATGCCTTTTCCCGTCTGCGGGTGGCTCAGCTCCAGTCCCTGCTTTCCTTTGACCTCTCAGATCTGGCCGACACCTCCTGGGAGGGGCCGTGATCCGGATCGCGCAATGCAGCAATCATACCCTGTGCCACTTGATGCGGAGACCGTAAATGCACATTACATTGATTATTATCAAATGTGCGGAGAATTATTGAGGTCTGTGAAGATCTAAATTTAAAACAATTGTAAATCGGCGATCTACAAGAATTTGAACAATTCAGAACTTGCATTTTAATTATGGAAGAGTGTTTCCTGTCGTAATAGATGGTTGCCCCTGAAGCAGATGAGGGGGCGTTCATGTTTCTGACAACGAAGAGTGCGCTTAAGGTTGCGCCAATTTCGGCCAATCTGCGGCCCATTTCTATCCAAACTGATGCTGTCCGCATCGCGCATTGGCCTGCGCAAGGTGCGTTGCGCCATTTTCTTGTCGGCCTGGCCTTGCCAGCCCGCTCTGGCCTGTCCTGATTGTGGGGCCGGAAAATCATGGACCTTCCAGACAATCTGGACATGTCGAAGGAGGATCGGGCCAGGTACCGGTTGGGTTGCCTCGTCATTCCAATTCTGGCGGTGGTATGCTGGATCGGCACCTTGCTTCTGATACGCTTCGTTTCCGGCCTCTTTCAGGCTTGGGTGCAATGATCTGCGGCGGCGCCTTCATGTCGCTTGCGAAATTCGCCATGCCGCGGCGTGTTGACCGCTTCGGCCATAACTGGCCCTGCGAGGTTCGCCGGTTCCCTGCATCTCCGCTCCTGCACCATGTCGGCGCCGGGGAAGTGTGCGGGCACTTTCGCCCCCAATCAGAATGTCTGCCCTCGCCTTCCGCTGCCCGGTGTCCGCCCGCGAACGCCAGGGAGACAGGGTCCGACTATTCGGAACGGATCACCAGTTTTGGGCAGGGCGTCCGTGCGACCCCCATGACGGTGTCAATGCCAAGGTTGGGTTTGAACCAGGCGCGGTCGCCCTTCCTGCTCCCAGACAAATTACATCCCATCGCACCAGAAAATCAGGACTGACAGGAGGAATTTATGATCAAGGACGCAACCATTCGCGATCGAAATCGCTTTGCGAGCAACTGGATTTCTGGTGCCGCCGGGGAAAGCTGGACAGTACGGCGGCGATTGATGGCTGTCTTGCGTGCGTCTTGCATGGTGCTGGGCTTCGACCGCCGCAATCTCGCGCTGGGCTACCTCGGCAGCGGCCGCCCGAGTGTCGGCATTCCGCTCGGGGGCTCGACGCTGGCGCTGCTGCTGGCGGGCCCCGCTCTCCTCCTGACGAGTCAGAGTGCTTCGGCGGGCATTTGCACGGGGGGCAGCACCGGAGCGCTGGGAGCTGGAGTTTGTATGTCAGGTGGCACCGGCATCGAACTGGTTGGTTGGAACGGCAGCATTGCTTCACCCAACACAGCGGCCTCGACTACGGCGGATGTTTCAGACATCGCTATCGGCAACAACACCGTGGCAGTGGGCACAGAGTCCATCGCACTGGGGGAAACGGCTACCGCGATGGGCTATCGCTCGATTGCGATTGGTTCCTCCACCAATGCATCGGGCGCAAACACCACCGTGCTCGGAAGCGGCTCGGGCGGTTCGTCGACCAGCACCTGGGGAACGGTGGTCGGCGCCGATGCAGGAAACACCGTTGACGGGGTCGGCAACACCGCGATTGGCTATGGTGCGGGCAATAACGTCACTGGTGCCCAGAACCTGGCGAACGGCTACCAATCGGGGAACAGTGTTAACGGTCAGAACAATGTTGGCCTTGGAACCCAGGCCGGGAGCAATGTGACTGGCAGCCAGAACGTTGGCATTGGTTCGCTGACAGGCCGCAACATCAATGGTCTCAACAATGTGTCCATCGGCGCCGATGCCGGCAATGGCACAAGCGGCAATGACAACTATGCAATCGGTACACAGGCCGGCCGCAATGTCGTGGGCAACAACAATACCACGATAGGCGTAAACTCCGGGCAGAACGTCCAGGGCTTCAACAACCTTTCGTTCGGGTTGAATGCCGGTAGCGATGTCACCTCGAACCATAATGTGGCCGTCGGAACGGACGCGGGTACCAGCGTTAGCGGGTTTCAGAACGTAGCAATTGGCCGTCGGGCCGGACAGGGTGTGACTGCGGGTAACACGGTCAGCATCGGCATTGATTCGACCGGCAGCGCGTCCAATGCCGTTGCGGTAGGCAATACGGCAAAGGCCTCTGGCGCAGACTCGCTGGCGATGGGTACGGGTTCGACTGCCAGCAATACAGGCTCGATCGCCATCGGAAAGAGCACGATAAGCAGTGGGCCTGACACGATTGCGATCGGTACGGGTGCTTCGGCGACGAACTCGGTTGCGCTGGGCGCAGCCGCTTCTGCAAGCTCTGGTGGCACTGCACTGGGCGATGGCGCAACGGCGACCACCGCTGGCGGTGTCGCGCTGGGCAAGAACAGCATCGAAGGCACCGCCACCCCGACCGCATCGGGTGTGATCAATGGCACGACCTACAATTATGCCGGCATTGCCCCAACCAGCGTGGTCAGCGTCGGCTCGGTGGGCAACGAACGGCAGATCACCAACGTTGCGGCCGGCCAGGTGACGTCCATCAGCACGGATGCGATCAACGGTTCGCAGCTCTATGCCACCAACCAGGCGATCGAAGGGGTCGCCGGCCAGCTCACACACTACTACAGCGTGAATGACGGCGGCCCGCAGGGAGCGAACTACAACAACGACGGCGCGACAGGCTACCGCTCGTTAGCGGCGGGCGTGGACGCCTCGGCCACTGGCAGCGAGACCGTCGCGGTTGGCGCGGGTGCGACCGCCGTTACATTCTTCGATACGGCGATTGGCTCTGACGCTCTGGCTTCCGGAGGTCAGTCGTCCGCTTTCGGCACGGAAGCCGCTGCAACCGGCAATTTCGGCCTGGCGATCGGCTCCTACTCGGTCGCCAGCGGTCAGAGCACGACAGCAATTGGTGCTCGATCGATTGCATCAGGATCCGCAGCTATTGCCGTTGGCGACCAGGCCGTGGCGAGCGGCGAAATCTCAGGAGCCTTCGGTCAAAGCTCACTCGCCAGCGGAGCTGGAGCGCACGCATTCGGTTATGCGACCCAAGCCACGGGTGCCACAAGCACGGCCGTCGGGCAGTCAGCGAAGGCCCTGGGCACCCATGCAACCGCCGTTGGGGGGCAAGCAAATGCTTCCGGGTACGACAGCATCAGCATGGGCTTTTTTGCAAACGCGACCTCGGACCAAACTATCGCGATTGGTCTCGTTGCCCAAGCAACTGCGGCGCATGCAACAGCGGTCGGCTTTGAAGCCAAGGCAACGGGGAGGGACGCGCTTGCGTTGGGCACGGGTTCGACCGCCAGCAACACCGGCTCGATCGCCATCGGCAAGGACACGGTCAGCAGCGGAGTCGACACGATTGCGATCGGTACGGGTGCTTCGGCGACCAATTCAGTTGCGCTAGGCGCGGCCGCTTCTGCAGGATTGGGCGGCACTGCGCTTGGCGATGGCGCAACGGCGACCACCGCAGGCGGCGTCGCACTGGGCAAGAACAGCATCGAAGGCACCGCCACCCCGACTGCATCGGGCGTGATCAACGGCACGACCTACAATTATGCGGGCATTGCCCCGACCAGCGTGGTGAGCGTCGGTTCAGTAGGTAACGAACGGCAGGTTACCAACGTGGCGGCGGGCCGCGTGACCTCGACCAGCACTGATGCGATCAACGGCTCGCAGCTCTATGCGACCAACCTGGCGATCGAGGATGTAGCGGTTGTCGCGAACATGGGCTGGAACGTGCAGTCGAACGGCGATACCGCGACTAATGTGGCGCCTGGCGACACTGTCCAGTTCCTCGACGGCCAGAACATCGCCATCACCCGCTCGGGCAAGGACATCACGGTTTCGACCACTCCTGACATCGCGGTGGACAGCCTCACCATCAACGGTGGCCCGGTCATCAACAGCACCGGCATCGACATGGGCGGCACAACCATCACCAACCTCGCGGCCGGCGTCAACGGTGCCGATGCCGTCAATCTGAGCCAGTTGCAGGCTGCTCAAGCCGCAGCCACGACGCACTATTACAGCGTGAACTCTGCGGGCGGCGGCAATTTCGCTAATGACGGTGCGACCGGTGCCGATGCTATCGCTTCAGGCAAGGATGCCATCGCGGCCTCAAGCGGCTCCGTCGCAATGGGCCTGGGCGCATCGGTTGCGGCAACGACTAACCCCGTCGAATTCGATGGGGGTATCGCGATTGGCGAGGGTGCCACCGTTACCGGAATCGGTGGCGTAACTGCCGGCGGTGGTGGGGTTTCGATCGGGCAGAACAGCGCTGCGAACGGCAACAGCAGCGTAGCGTTGGGCGGCGGAGCGACGGCCGGGACTGAACTTAATGGCGGTACTGGAGCGACGGCGATTGGTGGCGCGGCCACTGCTGCCAATCTCAGTACCGCTATGGGCTTTCAGGCAAATGCCCAAGGTTTGAGCTCCATTGCCATCGGTACGGGCGCGGCAACGGCTGGGGGATCGTTCGGCGCAACAGCTCTTGGTTCCAACGCTGCTGCAAGCGGGACTTTCAGCACCTCTCTGGGGTTCCTTTCAAATGCGACAGCCAACTCATCGCTCGCCCTCGGTGAGTCAGCGGTTGCCTCGCACAACGGCGCTGTCGCGCTCGGTGCCGGCAGTGTAACTGCAGCCGCCAATCCGACGAGCAGTGCCACCATTGGCGGGATCACTTACGGCACATTTGCAGGGGCCAATCCTACCAGCGTCGTTAGCGTCGGCAGCGTCGTTAACAAACGGCAGATCACCAACGTCGCGGCGGGGCAAGTCACCTCCACCAGCACCGACGCGATCAATGGATCGCAGCTCTACGCGGTCGCTCAGGTCGCCGGAGCAGGCTGGAACGTGCAGTCGAACGGCGATGCCGCGACCAATGTGGCGCCGGGCGACACTGTCCAGTTTCTCGACGGGCAGAACATCGCCATTACCCGCTCGGGCAACGACATCACGGTTTCGACCACTCCTGACATCGCGGTAGACAGCCTCACCATCAATGGCGGTCCGGTGATCAACAACACCGGCATCGACATGGGCGGCACGACCATCACCAATCTGGCGGCTGGCGTGAACTCCACCGATGCGGTCAACGTCAGTCAGCTCAACACCGCGATTGCGGGAACCGGGCTGGTCTTCACCGGCAACGATGCGACGGCCGGGACAGTGACGCGCACCAACGGTCAGACGCTCGCGATCCAGGGCACGGCGCTTGCCTCGGGCACCTACTCGGGCGGCAACCTCAAGACGGTGACCGATCCGATCACCGGTGCGATCAACCTGCAGATGGCGGACTCGCCGCAGTTTGGTAACGTCGTTGTCAACGACGGCGGCACCGGCCAGATCACCGGGGTAACGGCAGGCATGGTCAATTCGACCTCGACTGACGCGATCAACGGCTCGCAATTGTTCGCCCTTGGTAATAGCACGGCGGTAGCCTTGGGTGGAACCTCGGTGTTCAATCCCACGACCGGGGTGGTCACCGCTGGCCTGACCGTGGGCACCACCAGCTACACCAATGTCCAGGACGCGCTGGGTGGGGTCTATACACTCGCTAACACCGGCTGGAACGTGTCGGCACAAGGGGCCAACGCCACCAACGTGGCGCCCGGTGAAACGGTCGACCTTGCCAATACTGATGGGAACATCGTGGTGGCCAAGACCACGGGTAGCGACAACGTCACCTTCGACCTTGCCGACAACCTCACGGTCGACAGCGTGACGCTGGGGACTACAGTGCTTAATGCTGGGGGGCTGACCATTGTCGGCGGTCCTAGCGTGACGATTGCCGGCATTGATGCCGGCAATATGACTGTCACTAATGTTGCGGCGGGTGCGATCAATTCAACTTCGACCGATGCGGTGAACGGCTCGCAGCTCTATCAGGTCCAACAGGTGGCCAGCGCCGGCTGGAACGTGACGACCGGAACAACCGGCACGGGTCTTGCGGTAGGTACGACGACGCAGAATATCGCGCCTGGAGCAACGGCCACCTTCCAGGCGGGCGACAATTTGATTGTCACCCAGACTGGCAGCACCGTAAACTATGCGCTCAATCCGGACATCGAGGTCACAAGCGTAACGACCACTAACCTGACGGTAACGGGTGACACATACCTTGGTGACAACTTCTCCGTGGTGAACAACGAGGCGTTCTACGATGGCCCGATCACCAACGACTACCATGTCGTAAACAAGCAGTATGTTGACAATTCGATCACCAATGCCGTCAACAGCGTAAACTTGGTCTTTACCGGCAACTCCGGCGGTGCGGTAACCCGCACCAATGGTCAGACGCTGGCGATCCAGGGTGAAGCCACCACCGCGGGCACCTATTCGGGTGGTAACATCAAGACGGTGACCGATCCGGCGACCGGCGCGGTCAACATCCAGATGGCCGATGCGCCCAAGTTCGGCAATGTCACCATTAACGATGGTGGTTCCGGCAAGATTACCGGGGTGACCGCCGGTACGCTGTCATCGACAAGCACGGATGCCGTCAATGGCTCGCAACTGTTTGCAGTCGGTACAAGCACAGCGACAGCATTGGGTGGCGGCTCCACTTTCGATCCAACGACGGGGACAGTCACGGCAAGCCTGAGCGTGGGTGGCAATACCTATAACAACGTGCAGGATGCCTTGACTGCTGTGAACGGCACCGCCGCTGCGGGCTGGAATGTGACGACCGGTGCGGTCGGTACGGGTACCGTAACCGGGACCACGGTCGCCAATGTGGCACCCGGATCGACGGCGAAGTTCACGGCCGGCAACAATATCGCCATGACCCAGAACGGTACCGAGGTGCAGGTAGCCCTGGCCGACAAGATCTCGGTCAACAGCGTTACCTCGAATTCGGTCACGACCAACAGCCTTTCCGTCGTGAACGGGCCGACAATCAATGAAAATGGCATCGATATGCACGGCGACCGCATCACCAACGTCGGTGCCGGCGTCGATGGAACCGACGCAGTCAATGTAAGCCAGCTCAATTCCGGGCTGACCAATATCCTGAACCAGGCCAACATTTATACGGACACGCAGATCAACGCGCTGCGCTTTGACCTGTCGGAGGTCAACCGTGACGCGCGTGGCGGCACGGCCGCTGCCATGGCGATGGGCCAGGTTCCGCAGGCCTTCGAGCCCGGCATGGGGCTGATGGGCTTCGGCATGTCCAACTTCATGGGCGAACAGGCGATCGCCTTCGGCTTCTCCAAGGCGTCGGACAATGGCCGGGTCGTGGTCAAGGCAGCAGGTTCCTACAACACCCGCGGTGAAGGCGGCGTCGCAGCCGGCGTCGGCTTCCAGTTCTGACGTACCGGAAAGGCTGGGAGGGTGCCCGAGGCGCTCTCCCAGCTGTCCCAGTCATCAAGCCCTTTCGTTTCGGAGAAATTCCATGAAAAAGATCGCTATCCTGGCTGCAACCATACTCGCCATGCCGACCGCACTGCATGCCGAGGACACCTTGCCAGCTTCGCGTCCACAGGTTTCGGCGGATGTCGCCTTTCCCGAGATGACGCGTGCGACGCGTCCGCAAGGCGTGTTCGTTCCTGCCCGCCATATCGCCATGATCGCGCCGGGGATGAAGAAGTCGGAAATTTACACCCTGCTCGATGTACCGCACTTCAGCGAAGGGCTGTTCGGTGTTCGCCGGTGGAACTACATTCTGAACTTCTACACTGGCAGGGCCGATGAATTCCGCCAGTGCCAGTACCAGATCCGCTATGACAAGCACTACCGGGTCGAGGGCACCTATTGGCGCGACGTGGAATGCTCAGCCTTGTTCGATGCGGCGTTGGCCCAGCCCAAAGCGGCGGAGCGGATCGTTACCCAGTACGTTCCTTCGCCGGCACACACACCTGCGGCTGTCACCGAAGAAAAGGCCATTAAGACATTTGGTTTCACCTTCGATTTCGACAAATCGACGATCCGGCCTGCCGGGCATGACGTAATCCGCGCCATTGTCGCGGAAGTGCAGCGCGGAAGCTACCGCCGTATCGTCGTCACGGGCTTCACCGACACCATGGGCGCTCAAGGTTATAACGATGTGCTGGCGGCAAGGCGCGCGGCAGCAACGGTCGCCGAACTGACCGAGGCACTCGCGGCCGCCGGCAGTCCGCTCGCGCACCAGGTTTATTCGCGTGGTGGGCGTGAACTCGCGGTGGATACGTCTGCGCAGGTTCGGGAGGAAGCCAACCGCCGTGTCGTGATCGAACTCTACTGATGATTTTGAAGGATAGTCTTATGATGGTGCCAGTCCGTATCAACTCAATGCTGGCCGCCGCCAGCCTCGTTATGCTGGTTGCGCAAGGGGCGCCCGCAGCGGCGCAACAGGCGGCGCCAGCGCCTCAGGCATACGCGTTGGCACCCAATCCGGCTGACTTTGCCTTGACGGCTTTGCGTATCGTCCAGGTCGTGGACGGCGGCGATGCCCAGCAGATATGGGACACTGCGTCACCGGTGCTGAAGCAGCTGGTCTCGCGTGACCAGTTTGCTGCCACCGCACGCTTGCGGTTCGCCAGTCACGGAGCGTTACAAAATCTCCAGTGGCGCAGTATCGCGCGGGCGACTCTTACAGAGCAACAGGGGCAGCTTCAGCCCGGCGAGTATCTGTCAGTCAACTTCGTGGGACTGAACAAGGACCGCAAAGCGGTCGTCGAAACGGTTTCCTTCATTCTCGATGCCGACCAGACATGGCGACTGGTCGGGCTCTCCATTACTTGAAGAAAGCCGCGGATATGTGTCCGATCCAAAGCAATCCGTCACGCGATGGGCGACAGAATACTGCCCCACCTTTGTCCGCCAATCACGGCCCTTCAGCCAAGGACCTAAACAGGGCGGGCCTAACCGCTGGCCTTCCGGTCAGCTGCCCGGATCGGCTGCGTGTCCTGGCCAAGGGTCTGCGGTCAGCGCTGGATCTTGAGGCCGGGTTTCTGGATCTTCGGATATTTATCAAGGTTGCCAATCATCTCGAAGCGCTTGCAGAAGAGCTTCGAGATGACGCCGCCATTGCGCGCGGTACGCGCCAGGCAATGGCAGAACTACTTCCCGGAGCACCGCATTCGCTGGACGCTGC
Organism: uncultured Caenibius sp.; assembly: GCA_963662855.2. GTDB lineage: Bacteria > Pseudomonadota > Alphaproteobacteria > Sphingomonadales > Sphingomonadaceae > Andeanibacterium. The sequence continues at coordinate 637,469 of CAXXWL010000003.1, read as the reverse complement.
GGTAGGGCTTCCCCATGAGCTTGCCGAAATCTTTGCGCTGCCGCAGCGCGGCTACGGTACATTGCTTGCCCTCCTGCTTGACCGGCCGGGGATCGTTCACCCCTTTTCCAGCATTGCTGCCGCCCTGCAATGCCGCCGCGGCCACGTGCGGCGTGGTATCAATGTTCTGCGCGACATGCTCGCACGCGCCGGCTTCGCCGATGCGATCAGCTGTGTACGCGGGACGGGCTATTTCGTAGACCCGGCAATGGCCACCCAATTGGTCACTTACATCCACGGCTATAAGCGAGCTTTCATTTTGAGATGCAAGGTGGGCCAGTGATACACGCGGCCTGCGATATCCTGTCGGATACCAGCACCTTTCTGGACGGACGTTCCTTTCTCGGCAGGATGCAATGGGTGCGGCTACTCCTCGCGAACACTCGTGATACCCTTTCCGAGATGTTTGGAATCCTCGAATGGCCAGGCTTTTTTCTCTCCTTCAAACGAGGCCTCACCGGAAAACGGGTTGCGCTGTGGTTCGTCGCTGCGCTCGCGTTGCCTGCTTGCGCGCAGGCGCAGGAGAGGCCTCCGCTGATCACAGCAATGTTGATTTATAACGCCTTTCCTGACAGTTCGCACCGGCTCGCGATTGCCGTTGGCCCGGATGCCGCAGCCGCGAAGACTATCCAATTGCCTGCGTGGCTGCTTGATCTTCCGCTCACCCGGGCAGAGGCAGGCGCGCTCGTGTCGGCGATCGGAGCTTACGTAACCCCCGATGTGCGCCGCAAACCGCGCGTTAGGCTCGACAGGGCCGACCGGCTGGTACGCCTTCTGCGGGCCATGGAAAGCTGTCCCGGCGCGCTGGCATCTGCGGGGGCCAAGCTTCGTAATGTGGAGCCGGGTGGGGCATTCGATGCCCTGATGCATTATGTCCGGACCGAACGTGTCGAGTTCGCGCGCGCGCCCGATCCCAACTGTGCAGTCGATTGACGCCGCATTCCGAGCGTGGCTACGATCTTTGCCGCGAAACTGTGCGTTTCTGGTGGAACCGGCTCGGGCCGTTGTTTGCTGCCGATATTCGAAGACTCCGGGTCAGCCGGATGGGCGGCCACCGCTAAGTTGGGGTGAGTTCGACTAAGAATGCACCATGGCTGAGCGTCGCCTTCCTGAAATCCGCACTGCGACATCTATATGCATCACCGGGATTCATTTTGACGGCGCCGTCATTGACGGTGAGTTCGCTGTGCTCCTGCGCAACGATGATTGCGATCGCGCCTCCGACGAATAGCGGCCCGCTGGGGACTCGGCGCATCTCGCCCGTGCAGGCGCCACGCCGCACCATCAGATTGAGGTCGGTAACCGGGCCGTTGATCGGTGCAGCCAGGACATTGGTTTCGCCGTTGAAAGCGAAAGGCGCGCTCGCTGGATCGAGCCGCAGGGTACGGGCGGTGGCAATATCCATGCCCAGTTCGCCTTCGATCACCGCAATTGTTCGCTCGATGCCGGCAAAGTAGGAGAAGCATCCGGGCCTGGTGATCTCGGCTATGCTGAGGCGCCAGATGAAATTTTCGAGCCCGGCACCGGGAGGCGAAACCGCGATCGTGCGGGTCGTCCCCCCGCCGTTTTTCCAGGCGATCTTCGGGCAATCCCCGCGCCGGACCAGTCCGTTCGCTATCATCGCAAAATCCCGGGTAGGTCGAGACCCTTTTCGCGGGCGCAGTCCAGCGCTATATCGTAGCCGGCATCGGCATGGCGCATCACGCCGGTGGCGGGATCGTTCCACAACACGCGGGCAAGACGCCTGGCGGCTTCGGGAGTTCCATCGGCGACCACCACCATGCCCGAATGTTGCGAATAGCCCATGCCGACGCCGCCGCCGTGATGCAGCGAAACCCAAGTTGCTCCGCTGGCGGTGCTCAGCAGCGCGTTGAGTAGCGGCCAGTCGCTTACCGCGTCGGAGCCGTCGGCCATTGCTTCGGTTTCGCGGTTCGGGCTGGCGACTGATCCGCTGTCGAGATGATCGCGCCCGATCACGATCGGGGCGCTTAGCTCGCCGCTTGCGACCATTTCGTTGAAGGCCAGCCCCAGCCGGTCGCGGTCGCCCAGCCCGACCCAGCAGATCCGCGCGGGCAGGCCCTGGAACTGGATCTTCTCGCGCGCCATGTCCAGCCAATGATGGAGGGCGGCATTATCAGGCAACAGCTCCTTCACCTTGGCGTCGGTCTTGTAAATATCCTCCGGATCGCCGGACAGGGCGACCCAGCGGAATGGGCCGATCCCTCGGCAGAAGAGCGGTCGGATATAGGCAGGTACGAAGCCGGGGAAATCGAACGCATTCGCCACCCCCTCGTCGAAGGCGACCTGACGGATGTTGTTGCCGTAATCGGTGGTGGGCACGCCTGCTGCGTGGAAATCCAGCATCGCACGGACATGCGCGGCGATTGATGCGCGGGCCGCACTGGCCACCGCTTCGGGATCGCGTTCGCGCCTTTCGATCCATTCGTTGACGGTCCAGCCGGCGGGAAGATAGCCGTTGATCGGGTCGTGCGCGCTTGTCTGGTCGGTTAGCAGATCGGGGCGGACCCCGCGCGCGTATAGTTCGGGCAATATTTCCGCAGCATTGCCACACAGGCCTACAGATACCGGCCGACGGGTGCGGCAGCTATTTTCGATGATCGCCAGCGCCTCTTCGATCGAGTCAGTCGCCTGGTCGAGATAGCCGGTGCGAAGCCGCATCTCGATCCGGCTGGGCTGGCATTCGATCGCCAAGCACGATGCTCCGGCCATCACCGCCGCAAGCGGCTGCGCACCGCCCATTCCGCCAAGGCCCGCCGTCAGCAGCCAGCGCCCCGAAAGATCGCCATCGAAATGCTGCGCGCCCATTTCGACGAAGGTTTCATAGGTGCCCTGTACGATGCCTTGTGTACCGATATATATCCACGACCCTGCCGTCATCTGGCCGTACATTGCCAATCCCTTGCGATCGAGTTCGTGGAAATGCTCCCAGTTTGCCCATTTCGGGACGAGGTTGGAGTTGGCGATCAGTATTCGCGGAGCCTCGGGATGCGTGGTGAAGACGCCAACCGGTTTGCCTGACTGGATTAGCAGGGTCTGGTTGTCCTCCAGTCGGGCCAGGGTTTCGACGATCTTGTCATAGGATTTCCAGTCGCGCGCAGCGCGGCCGATGCCGCCATAGACCACCAACTCCTCCGGTCGTTCGGCCACGTCCGGGTGCAGGTTGTTCATCAGCATCCGCAGCGCCGCCTCGGTAAGCCAGCTCTTTGCCGTAAGCTCGGTGCCGATGGCCGGACGGATGATGCGGGTATTGTCGAGGCGGGTCATGGAATGTCCTTTAAATGTTCTGTGATGGCGGTGAGGATTGTCGATAGCTCTCTGCGTGTTGTGGCAGCGCGAGCGGCGTCCCAAGGCGGCGGCCAGTTGCTTTCGTGGGCCGCTTCGCCTGGTTCCTCGGCATAGGCGCGGATCGCCAGCTCCATCTGGACCGCGTGGACGCCATGCTCCGGCCGGGCATGGTGGCGCGTAGTCCAGCCGCCGCGGAAGCGCCCGTCCAGCACTGCGCCGCGGCCGGTCGCTTCACACTTGGCAAGGACGGCTTGTGCCAGCGCGGGATCGCAAGTGGTGCCCCGATTGGTGCCGATATTGAACACTGGGAGATCGCCCTCGAACAGGCGGGGGATCCGGCTACGGATCGAATGGCAATCATAGACCGCGATATGTGTGTGACGAACCCGGAGCCGTTCGATCTCTGCGGTAATCGCGGCGTGATAAGGTTCGAACCAGCGCGTGCGGCGTGCAGCTATATCTGGTATGGCGGGGGCGCATCCGGGGCGGTAGAGCGGGGCGCCGTCAAAGGTGGTGGTCGGGCACAGTTCGGTGCTCGCCTGCCCGGGATAAAGCGATGCGCCGGAAGGATCGCGGTTGCAGTCGATCACGCTGCGCGAAACCGCGGTGCGGACGATCGTCGCATCCACTAGCCCCTCATAAAGACGCTCCACGTGCCAATCCGTGTCGCGTAGCGCCGTCCAGCGCGATGCGAAATCGCCCTCCAGCGACTGGGGAATCCACTGGCCGGTATGCGGGAAGGCGAGGATCAGAGGGGCGTCGCTTCGTTTGACCTGCAGCCAGTCCGGGGGACGACGGCTCATGCCCCCCTCCACACGCGGGCATGGAGCGGGTTGAACCCGACGTGAGAGACCAGTTCCGCCGGGTGCTCGATGTTCCAGATCGCCAGGTCGCAATATTTGCCTGCCTCCAGCGTGCCGACTTCCGCGCTCAGTCCGAGTGCGAGCGCGGCGTTACGGGTGACGCCTGCAAGGCATTCGGCGACGGTGAGGCGGAACTGGGTTGCGGCCATATTCATCGTCAGCAGCAGGCTGGTGAGCGGCGAGGTGCCCGGATTACAATCCGTCGCCAGCGCGATCGGCACCTGCTTTTCACGCAATTCATTGATTGGCGGACGACGGGTCTCGCGCATGAAATAGAACGCACCGGGCAGCAGCGTCGCCACCGTGCCGGCCTGCGCCATCGCGGCCACGCCATCGGCGCTGAGGTATTCGAGGTGATCCGCTGAGAGGGCGCCGTGGCGCGCGGCCAACGCGCCGCCACCAGTATCGGATAGCTGATCCGCGTGGAGCTTCACCGTCAGGCCGTTGGCGCGAGCGGCGGCGAAGACCCGCTCGACTTGCGCCGGGGTGAAGGCGATCATCTCGCAGAAGGCATCGACCGCGTCGGCCACGCCCAGCTCGGCCACGATCGGAATCAACGAGGCGCAGACTTGGTCAATGAATTCATCCGGGCGGCCCTTATAGGCAGGCGGCAGAGAATGGGCGGCGAGCAGTGTGGGGGTGATCCGCACTCGTCGGCGCTCGCTCAGCAGCGAGGCGGCGCGCAGCATCCTGATCTCGTCGTCGAAGGTCAGACCATAGCCGGATTTGATCTCGATCGTAGTCACGCCCTCGGCGATCAGGGCATCGAGCCGGGGCAGGGCGGTGAGGGCTAGATTCTCCTCGTCTAGCGCATGGGTGGCCTGCATGGTCGAGGCGATGCCGCCACCCTGCCGGGCGATCTCCTCATAGGAATGTCCTTGCAGACGCATCTCGAATTCGGCCGCGCGGTTGCCGCCGTGGATCAGGTGGGTGTGTGAATCGATCAGCCCGGGTGTGATCCAGCGGCCCTCGCAGTCGATGAGCGCCGCAGTATCGAAGTACGGCGCATCGGCTTTCGGGCCCGCGAACAGGATACGACCTTGCTTTGCCGCGACCATGCCACCTTCGACGATGCCAAGTCCGCCAGCGTGATCCGCCATGGTCGCCAGCCGGGCGTTTATCCAGATATGGTCACAATGCACTTGTTGTCCCTGCAAAATTTCATAGACGCAAAAGTCTATATATGTATAGTCATAAATACAAGAGGAGATAGGCATGATGGAAAATAGGCAGATGGGGGTTTCGCTGCATTTTGCCTCGGCCTGGCTGGAAGACGGGTGGGCGGACGATGTCCGCCTGCATCTGCATGGCGGGCTGATTGCCCGGATCGAGAAAGGGGTGCCCGCCGTTCCCGGTGACGACGCCCAGGCGCTCGCCTTGCCCGGATTGCCGAACCTTCACAGTCATGCCTTCCAGCGCGGTTTTGCCGGGCTCGCGGAGAGGAGGGGGCCGGGAATGGACAGCTTCTGGACCTGGCGCGAGCGGATGTATGGCTTCGCCGGTCGGATCGGCCCAACCGAGTTGCAGGCGATAGCGGCGATGGCTTATGTCGAGATGCTGGAGCGCGGCTTCACCTGGGTCGGCGAATTCCACTATCTTCATCGGGATCCTGACGGTAGAGTATATTCGCAGCCGGCTGAGATGTGCGCCTCGATCGCGGCTGCGGCCGCGCAGGCTGGCATCGGATTGACCCTGCTACCGGTCTATTACGCTCAGGCGGGCTTCGGCCGCGAGGCGAGTCCGGAGCAGCGCAGGTTTGTCAGTGATCCAGGCAGTTTCGCGGCCCTGCTGGACGACGCGGGCGAATTGCGGCGCTATCTGCCGGATCTGGTTCTGGGCGTGGCCCCGCATAGCTTGCGCGCGGTGAGCGCCGAGGATATCCCGCTGATCGTTGCGCTTGCGCCGCAGGGGCCGGTCCACATCCACATCGCCGAACAGCGCCGTGAGGTCGAGGATTGTCTCGCAGCGTTCGGCTCCCGGCCGGTGGAATGGCTGTTGGACAATCATCCGGTAGATGCACGCTGGTGCCTCGTCCATGCAACCCATATGACCGAAGCTGAAGCTGCGCTGCTCGCCGCGACCGGCGCAGTAGCTGGGCTTTGCCCTATCACCGAGGCCAATCTGGGAGACGGCCTGTTCGCTGCGGGGCCGTTCCGTGAGGCCGGAGGATGTTGGGGAATCGGATCGGATTCCAACGTACTCATCGATCCATGCGAGGAACTGCGCCTGCTCGAATATGGCCAGCGGCTGGCGCGGCAGGGCAGGGCGATCTTCGCAGACGGGCCCGGCCGCTCGACCGGGGAGGACATGTTTGCCGCCGCGCTGGCCGGCGGCGCGCGCGCTACCGGGATTTCTGCCGGACTGGCCGAGGGCGCCTCTGCCGATATCGTCAGCCTCGATCTCGCGCATCCCTCCCTGGCCGGGGTTGAGCAGGGTGATCTGTTCGACCGCTGGATCTTCGCTGCCGGCCATGCAGCGGTGGACCGCGTATGGCGCAGGGGGCAGCTTTGTGTCGAAGGCGGCCGGCATCTCCAACGTGAAGGCGTGATGCGCGCCTACATGCGGGCCATAGACAGCGTGCTGGAGGCAGCGTGATGGCCGATTGAGTGCCATTTTTGGCTATACATAGAGCGAGGCCGCTCTATCATCCAGGCAATGATGTCTAAGTCATTCGACCTTGCCGGAACGGCGCTGGCCGACGATCTGCTGACGCGGGCGGTGAATGCTCAACGCGACGGGGATTTCGCGGCTGCGGCCGACCTGGCCGATCAGGCCGCCGTTACGCCTGGGATCGATGCCTTGCGCCTGTCGCGGCTGGCATTGCTCTATTTCGGACTGGAGTGTTTCGGTGCTGCCGCACAGGCCTATCGTCGCGCGCTGCAGCAGCGCCCAGGCGAGCCGCAACTGCTCTACAATCTCGCCGCGGTATTACGCCTCACCGGCGATTTCGCGGAGGCCGAGGCGCTGTGCGATGCGGCACTTTTGCGGCGCCCCGGCGACGATCAGGCGCTGTGGCTTCGTAGTAGCCTGCGCCGACAGACTGCTACGCATAATCATCTGACAGAGCTGTCCGGTGCCCGCGATGCTGCCACCGATCCGGTCGTGCGGTCATGGATCGGGTATGCGTTGGCCAAGGAGCTCGAAGATCTCGAAGATTATGGTGCTGCCTTTGCCGCGATGTCCGATGCGGCCCAGGCGCGCCGGTCCGTATTGAACTATGATGTCAGGCAGGACGAAGCGATTCTCAAGGAGATCGCGGAGGTGTTGACCGCGGATATGTTTGCCGATGCGCCGGCTGGGCAGGCATGCGGCCCGGTCTTCATCGTCGGACTGCCTCGTACCGGCACGACTCTGGTCGAACGTATCCTGAGCCGGGATGGTTTGCTCCATCCGGCGGGAGAGATGCCCGATTTCGCGCGCGAGCTTGTGTCAACGGCGCAAGGGGCGAGCGGGGCGATCCGGACGCCGCTGGATCTGGTCGGCGCGTGCCGGAAGCTCGATTTTCAGGGGCTGGGTCGTCGCTATACCACCGGGGTGAGGGCGCGGCAGGGTTGCGGGATCCGCTTCATTGATAAGCTTCCACTGAACTTCCTCTATGCCGGGCTGATCCATCTTGCCCTGCCGGATGCCCGGATCGTGCACCTCGTCCGCGATCCGGTTGATGCCTGTTTGTCGATCTACAAGCATCCGTTCGAGGCGTTCTATCCCTTCTCCTACAATCTGGCCGAGCTGGCGCGGTACCATGGGTCCTACTGGCGCCTGATGGAGCACTGGCGCGCGATCCTGCTGCCGCGCGGGGCGATGATGGACCTTACCTATGAGGATCTGGTAGCCGATCCCGAAGCTGCCGCCCGGCGTTTGCGTGCCTTCTGCGGATTGCCGTGGAACTCTGCCTGTCTCGACATGGCGAGCCACCCGCTACCGGTGCAGTCGGCCAGTGCGGTTCAGGTGCGCGAGGCTATCAATGCAAGGTCGGTTGGAAAACACAAAAAATACGGCCATCATCTGGACCGGCTTCGCTGGATGCTCGGCGAACAGGGACATCGAACATAATTGCTGCGGCGCGAGGGCTCGGGAGTTTGGTTAGAAAAGAAAATAGCGAGCTCAGCCTGAATGAGCGGATTCGCGGGGAAATCGAGCGGCGGATACTTTCCAACGAGTGGCAGCCGGGCTTCCGCATTCCCTATGAGCACGAGTTCATGGAGCAATATGGCTGCTCGCGGATGACTGTGAGCAAGGCAATCGCGAGCCTCGTGGATGCTGGCCTGCTCGAACGGCGGCGGCGGGCTGGGACCTTTGTGGTCTATCCCTCCACTCACCGTGCCTCAATCGTAATCCCAGACATCCGTAAGGCGATCCTCGATGCGGGCTTCCCCTATTCCTACGGCGTTATGCATACAGAACGCAGGCAGTTCACTGAAGAGGATGCGCGCATCCTGAAGGGCGCACCAGGTTCGGAAGTGATCGAGATCCGCTCGGTCCATTTTGCCGACCGCAAGCCCTATGCCTATGAGATTCGCCGGATCAACCTGGCCGTGACCCCGGCCGCCGCAGAGGCGGATTTCGCCGCGATTCCGCCCAGCGTCTGGCTGCTGACTCATGTTCCGTGGAACAATGCCGAGCATGAGATCGAGGCCGTCGCGCTCACGGTCGAGACCGCCGGGCCGCTGGCGGTTGAGGTCGGGACGCCGGCTATGCACCTCGAACGGCGCACCTGGAATGATCAGGGCGTGATCACCCATGCGCATCAGTATTTTCCGTCGGGGACACTGAAATTGCATGCTTCTTTCCTGATGAAGGGTGGCGCCTGACGCACCGGTGCAAAGTGCCCGGCCTGCCGCCAAAGCCCCCGATCCCGCTGGTCGTTCACATTCTCTCGAGCCACCCTGGAAATCTTTTCCCGCCCCTCAATGCACGTCATTTCGTCCCTGCATAAAGGTATAGACATAATGATATGACTATGCATAATATCGCTTCATATTCACCGTCTGGAACGAAGGGCAGGGCATGACGCGAGCGCATCAAACATCGAGGGCACGGCTGGGGCGCGGGTTGAGCTGGGGTACCGCCCTGGCAACAGGGATTGCCATTTCCGCTGTCGGATCGGCTCCAGCTCATGCCGAAACCGAAGCGGAGGGGGACAACGAGATCATCGTGACTGCTTCGGGCTTCGAGCAATCCGTGATCGACGTGCCCTACAATATCTCGGCGGTCGACGGCGAGGAACTGGCCGAACGCGGGATCACCGACCTCTACGGCCTGACCAAGACCGTCCCTGGGCTGGTCTATTCCGACACAGGCCCGCGCGGTGGGCTGGCTTCCGGCATTGTCATTCGCGGTCTCAGCGTCAATCCGAGCGGCGGCGTGACCTTCCCCTCGTCGACCGAGCCGACGGTTTCGACCTACATCAACAACACGCCAGTTTTCACTAATCTGTTCTTGTCCGACATCTCGCGGGTCGAGGTGCTGCGTGGTCCGCAGGGTACACTCTACGGCGCCAGCGCAGAAGCGGGCACGATCCGCTTCTTATTCAACAAGCCGGAATTCGACGAGCTTTATGGCAATGTGCGTGGCGACGTCTCCACCACGCGCCGAGCGGCCGATGTGAATTACAAGCTGGGCAGCATGATCAACGCGCCGTTGGCGCCCAATCTGGCCCTCCGGCTCAATGCCGACTGGGCGCACAATGCCGGCTTCATTGATATTCCGAAGCTGGCTGTGGTCGATGCCGGCGGGGTCCCGGTCCTTGCCGATCCAAGCGAGCCTGTCACCAGCCCGGGCTTGTTCACCTCAGCTTCCGATGTGAACTGGGACGAAAGTCTCAGCCTGCGCGCGGCATTGCGCTGGAATCCTGTGGACGCGCTAGATATGACGCTGATGTACCAGCACCAAAAACAGGAATCGGGTGGCCCGAACTATGTCGGCTATGTCGAATATGGCGCGGACTCGTTCAAGTCTTCCGCCCAGCTGCTGGAGCCGTTCAAATCAGAACTCGATTTCGTGTCGCTCGAGGTGGAAAGTTCGCTCGGCTTCGCGACCCTGTCCTCCTCCTCTTCCTACTACAAGACTAAGGCGCAGGGTCGCACCGACCTAACCGGAATGTATCTCGGCTTCAGCTTCTATCCATTCGTCTATGGCGCTTCTCCACGCCCGCTGTTCGAACAGGACCCGTTCAATTCACGCAGCGCCTATATTCAGGAAGTGCGCCTGACTTCGGAAGGTGACGGCCCGGTGAAATGGATCGTCGGCGGCTTCTATCGAGATGAGAGTCGTTCGATCGGCGACAAGCAATATGCGCGCGGCTATTCTGCCTTCTATGATGCCTGCATCGACGATCCGGTGGTGATGTGCGGCCTCGGCACCGTTTATCCTGACGTCCCGATACTGGGTGGCATCCCGAACGAATACGACTTTGCTTACACAAGCCAGACTGAGACCGATTACAAGGAAAAGGCGGTCTATGCCGAAGTCGAATGGCAGCCGATCGACGGGCTGCGTTTGACCGGCGGCTTGCGCGGCTATTGGCAGGATACGAAGAGCACGCAGATCGGTGGGCTATTGTTCCTCGGCCCCGACTTCGTTTCGAGCAAGACCGCGACCACCAAGGACAGTGGCGCTCTCTACAAGATCGGCGTATCCTACGACATTACTCCCGAACTGATGCTCTACGGTGTCTATTCGATCGGCCAACGTCCGGGCGGGGTGAATTCGCTCCCGGACGTGATCGGGTCCGAGGTCGTTCCGGTGGAACTGCAGACCTATTCCGCCGACGAGGTCCGCAATATCGAGGCTGGCATCAAGGGGCGCCTCGGAGGGCTGGGCACCTTCTCACTTTCGGCCTTCACCATGGACTGGAACGATGTCCAAGTGGGCACTGCAGTGACCTCGTTGGTGATCGGCGCGGTGATCAATGCCGGCGATGCCCGGGCGAAGGGCATCGAGTTCGAGGCGAATCTTCAACTCACCGGGAATCTTTCGGCCAAGCTCGGCTATGCTTATACCAAGTCGACGCTTGTCAATGCTGATCCGCCCCCCGGCGCACATGCCAGCATCGGTGACGGCGCCGCGCTTCCGGGCGTGCCTGATCATATGGTCTCGGCCGTGCTTGAATATCTCCAGCCGATTGCCGACGGTCAGGATCTGGCGTTCACCCTGTCCGGCAATTATCGCGGCGAGACCCACACTGCATTGCGGAGCGATCTGGACAAGGTGACCGATGATTTCATCATGGTCGATGCCGGGATCACCTGGCGGACTGAACGGTTCGACCTGAAGGCCTATGTCAACAATCTGACCGACGAACTGGGCGTGTTCGGCTTTGCCGATACGGCCGGGACACGCGCTTCGATTGCGATCAGCCGGCCGAGGACCTTCGGCCTGTCCGCGACCGTGCGCTACTGAGCCGGGCTGCCAAACTATGGCGATCGACGCGACAACGGCTCCGGAACCGGAGGAAAAAAGCCAGCCCCTGCGCCGCGCGGTCATCGCCAGTTCGCTCGGCACGGTGTTCGAGTTCTACGATTTCTATCTCTACGGCTCGCTGGCCGCGATCATCGCCAGCAAGTTCTTCTCTTCGCTCGATGCCAATTTCGCCTTCATCGCTGCGCTGCTGGCCTTCGCCGCTGGCTTCGTTGTGCGGCCGTTCGGCGCGCTGGTCTTCGGGAGCCTGGGAGACCGGATCGGGCGGAAATACAGCTTCCTAGTGACGTTGATCATCATGGGCATGTCGACCTTCCTGGTCGGCTGCCTCCCCGATTACGACACAATCGGACTGTGGGCGCCGGCGCTGCTGGTGCTTCTGCGGATGCTGCAGGGGCTGGCGTTAGGTGGCGAATACGGCGGCGCGGTGACTTATGTGGCGGAGCATACCGGTAGCGACCGCCGCGGTCTGGTGACGAGTTGGATCCAGACTACTGGTTCGATCGGGCTTCTGGCCTCGCTGATCGTGATCATGGCGTGTCGTTATGTCTTCGGCGATGCGTTCGACGACTGGGCGTGGCGCATCCCCTTCCTGCTTTCGGGCCTGTTGTTGGTGATCTCGATCTATATCCGGTTGCAGCTTGAAGAATCACCGGTTTTCCGGCGGATGAAGGTGGAGGGCGCATTGTCGCGCTCACCCTCGCGCGAGGTTTTCGGCAATTGGGGCAATCTGCGGCTGATCCTGTTTACGATCCTGGGCGGCACGCTGGGTCCGGCGATGCTAATCTATGCTGGGCAGATCTACGCGCTCTACTTCCTCACCGTCATGCTCAAGCTGGAGGATATTTTCGCCAACCTGCTGCTGGCGATCGGGCTCGTGATCGGTACGCCGCTATGTTTGGTGTTCGGCGCGTTGTCCGACCGGATCGGGCGCAAGCCGATCGTGCTGACCGGCTGCCTGCTGGGCGCGATCGTGCTGTTCCCAGTGTTTTCAGCGCTGACGCATTTCGCCAATCCGGCGCTTGAGCAATCGATGCGGGCGAGCCCGATCCGGCTGGTCGCCGACCGTGCGGATTGTGCGTTCCAGTTCGATCCGATCGGCAAGACGCATTTCCTGGCTCCCTGCGACATCGCCCGCGCGGCGCTTGCGCGCGAGGGCGTGTCTTACACGCTGGCCGATACTCAGCCGGGCGGGGAGACGACGATCGAAATCGGATCGCGCTCACTCTCCGTAATCGACGGCCGCTTGCTGGACGAATCTGCGATAGCCCCCGCGCTCGCGGATTTTCGCGAGCGGCTGGGCTTGATGCTGGGAGAGGCGGGCTATCCTCGCGCGGCCGATCCCGCAGAGGTGAACTTTGGCGCGTTGGCGCTGCTGCTGGTCGTGCTGGTCGGCCTTGGCTCGGCGGTTTACGGCCCGCTGGCGGCATGGCTGGTGGAACTGTTTCCTCCGCGCATCCGCTATACCTCGATCTCTCTGCCCTATCATATCGGTAGCGGTTGGTTCGGCGGCTTCTTGCCGACCACTGCCTTTGCCATCGTGACCGCAACCGGCAATATCTACAGTGGCCTGTGGTATCCGGTGATTGGCTGTCTGGTCTGCGCGGTGGTGGGCCTGATCTTCTTGCCCGAGACACTCGGTCGCCCGATCGACGAATGAACGGGCGGTGTGCACCGTATCTTCCAATCCGTGGAGTCTTCTCGTGACTAGACCGACACGCTTCCTTGCTGTGCCCGCCATCCTATCGCTGATGCCCATTCCGGCCGCTGCCCATGCGCCTGAAGACGGTGCTGTGCGCGCGCAGGTGGAAGCAGGCGCGGCTACGTCTGAGGCGCCGGAAGTGACGGCGAGGAACTGGTATTGGGGTCCGGCCAATCGCTGGTCATGGCACAATTCGCGCCGCCTGTTTCCCACCGCCCGTATCGGCCACGGCGATGGCGCGCCGGTGGAACTGCCCGAAGCGCCACAGGAGCTTGGTGGGATCAGTTTCTTCGATCCGGTTGCGGCCCGCGAAACCACAGTCGCCGAAATGCTCGACCGCACCGACACCGATGCGTTCCTGGTTCTGCACAAAGGCACTATTGTGTTCGAGACCTATCGGCACGGCATGGCGCTGGACGATCCACACCTGCTGATGTCGATGACCAAATCGGTGGTCGGCTCGCTCGCCGGCATCCTGATCGAGCGCGGTGAATTCGACGAACACAAGCTGGTGACCGATTACATTCCCGAACTGCACGGCACGATCTACGAGAAGGCGACGATCAGGCACGTACTGGATATGGTGGTGGCCGATCCGGGCCGCACGCCGGCAGAACGAGTTGCCGACTATGAGGGGGTCGATACTGCGGCAGGCTGGTTGCCGCCGCCGCCCGACGGTACGCAGGGTCTGCGGGCATGGCTCCAGACCCTGCGCTTCAAGCAGGGCAAGCACGGCGGGAAGTTCCTCTACCTGACCCAGAACACCACTGTTGCAAGCTGGGCGATGCAGCGTGCTACCGGCAAGGATTTCGCCCAGCTCCTGACCGAGGAGATTTGGTCGAAACTAGGGGCGGAGAGCGATGCTTACGTACTGCTCGACGGGCAACAGGAGCCGTACACGTCGCCCGGTCTCAATGTAACCCTGCGCGATCTCGCGCGTTTTGGCCGGATGATGGCCCAGAACGGGCAGTATAATGGCCAGCAGATCGTCCCCGCCAGTTGGATCAAGGACATTCGCGAAAACGGTGACCAGGCCGCGAAACGCAAAGGCTCGGAAGCTAGCGCCTCCGACCCAACTATGCCTGGCGACAAGAACTCATCCTATCGCAGCTTCTGGTGGATAACGGGTCCACAATGTGGCCGTTTCGCCGCGATAGGTCTTGGAGGACAACTGATGGTGATCGACCCGGTGACCGACGTTGTGGTGGTCAAGTACACCTCTTCGCCCAATGCCGCGGCGGGTTCAGAAAATACGCTCACGGCCGCCCACGGGATCAATGCTATCATTTCCGCATTGACCGGACATCACTGTTCATAGGGTCTTGTCGACTTAACTTTTGGGTCGTGGAGGGCGCTGTCAGAGCAAATGCACCTCTCGGTAACTTGCGAACGCTACAGGCCCGCGCATGCCATGTCCTCGTAAGCCATCGAGCCCGTTCCGCTATTTCAATTCATCGCCCGAGGTCATCCGCCTCGAGGTCATGATGTATGTGCGGTTTCCGCTCAGCCTGCGGAACGTGGAGGACCTGCTGTTCGAGCGCGGCATCGACATCTGCCACGAAACTGTGCGCCAGTGGTGGAACAGGTTCGGTCCGATGTTCGCCGGCGACATCCGCTGGCAGCGGGTCAGCCGGATGCGCGGCTTCCGCCATTGGAAATGGCACCTCGACGAGATGTACGTGAAGCTGAACGGCGAGATGGTCTACCTCTGACGAGCGGTCGACCAGGAGGGCGAAATCCTCGAAAGCTACATCACCAAGACCCGCGACAAGGACGCAGCTCTGCGGTTTATGAAGAAGACGCTGAAGTGCCACGGGAAGGTCGAGGCAATCACGACCGACGGTCTGCGCTCCTACAAGGCGGCGATGACCGAGCTTGGAAATGCCGACAAACAGGAGATCGGGAGGTGGGCGAACAATCGCTGTGAGAACAGCCATTTATCCTTCCGCAGACGAGAGCGGGCTATGCTCAGATTTCGACGGATGGAGGCCTACAGAAGTTCGCGTCAGCCCACGCGAACGTCTACAACCACTTCAACCAGGAACGCCACCTAATCGACCGGAAGACATTCAACGAACGCCGCTCGGCCGCCCTGGCCGATTGGCAGACCCTTGTAAGTTGATCGCCTACTCATTTGGGAGAATTGCGCCCGCCGGAGACGAGTTGCGGTTAGACTGACAGCACCGTTCCGGCGCATGGTCTTCAACATCCTCGTCACCAACGATGATGATCATCTGCGCAATCATGGCTTCCTGTCGATGGCAAGGGCTGGCGACTATCGCCGCTCTATGATGTCGTGCCCAAGCCGCAGGTTGGCTTCGAACGCCGCCTCGTTCTGGGAGTAGGCCCCGCAGGCCGGATCGCGACGCTTGAAAATGCGCTCGCTGGAGCGGCCGGATTTGATCTCGGGCCTGGCGATGCGAGTGCCATCGTCGACGATATGCGCGCGGTCGTTGCTGCGCGTTGGGAGCCATTGTTCAAGGAAGCAGGCCTCAGTCCTGCGGATCGGGCTCGCTTTGCCACTTGCTTTCGACTGGCGAGCCAAACTGATTGACCGCCATGGGCGGTCGATGGAAACACGGCTCGACAGGCGGCCAAGGCACTTCAGATGACAAGCCAATCGCGTCAGGTCAACGCAGCTTGTCGCTCCCGGCTAGGTCAAAGTCACGCCCTCTCGCGGAATTGAGTATCCCGAACGTCCTGACGCGCTGCTCGCGCGCGCCGAGTTCATGATGTTCCTTGTGTCTTAAGTGCCCTGCCTTAGCCGATCAGGCTCAGCCTTGGAGGTGAAGCAGATGCGCTCGGTACCGGCGGCAGTCGCTGCTTGCCAATATCGTCAAGGGCAGGTTGTACTGCTCCTGCTTACAGAAGACTTGCGATGCTCATGCCTTCACGCCCGCCGGGATTGGCGATGGCATGAGGCGCGCTTGTTCCGGTTCAAATGATGGCGCCGCCAGGCCCCGATATCACCTGGGCCATACCGGGCTCAAGTCACCCATGACTGTGAGTTGTGCAGGTTATAACAATTCCCATGCGATCAGAACAAACAATGATCATAATGTAAATAAATGAAAATTGAATAAAATCCAAAATGTGAA
Source organism: uncultured Caenibius sp. (assembly GCA_963662855.2). Taxonomy (GTDB): domain Bacteria; phylum Pseudomonadota; class Alphaproteobacteria; order Sphingomonadales; family Sphingomonadaceae; genus Andeanibacterium. The sequence goes on along the minus strand of CAXXWL010000003.1, from coordinate 621,042 downwards.
AAATTTATAACTTTTATTGTAATGATGGATTTGCGCGGTTCTTGGCAATAGATGGTCACCCCTGGAATGGAGGGGCCATCATGCGGTCAGCGCTCGACGGTATATTCAGGGGTAAACCATCTGCCGCTGATCCGCGCGCCGCTTTGTTTTTGGTATGGCGCTGGCGCGTGATTTTCCGTCATCTGCGCCAGGCGGCGACTTCCCGCCCCCTTCTTCATGTCGGGGAGGGGGAAGAGGGCGGGCGCCTGCGCCCCCAGGCCAATATGCCCGCCCTCTTTTCCAACCCATCGATGACTGGTTGGCCCTGGTGGCTGGGCGTTGATGGCTCCTCCGCACAGGTTGCCGCGTCCGTTTACCATGGTCCGCAAGCTTGGCCGGAACCAGGCGTTCGCAAGCCGGCATGCACGAGCCGCCATCTCTCGAAGGGAGCGGCGATCCGAGCTGAAAGGGAGAGAAACCTTGGCACCAGATGTCGAGCACCGGATCCAATCCGCAAGAATGCGGGAGCGCGTCGATTTCCGCTTCTTTCGAGGCCTGCGCAATGCCCTTCCCCTGAGCATCCTGCTCTGGATCGGTATCATCGAACTCCTGCGCTGGGTGCTCTGAGACCTTTCCGCACCGGTTGTGGCCATTCGGCGCCATGCGCAGAGCGGACCGATCCGGCCGGAATGATCCACAATATCGACCCTGCCGGCTGCTGTTCCCACTCTCCCTCGGGAAACCCGGCGGGTCGCACCGGAGAAGCTGGAGCCCTCGCAAGAAAGGCCCGGCTCCTCCGGATTTGTGATTCTGCATCGACGAGAACCGGCATGGGCGCGACGCCCAGGCGTTCGCGAGGTGCCGGAGCAGGGGACGTCCAGCCGTTCGTCTGTGGCGGGATGCGGCAATCATGAACGCCGTCATCGTCCGGGAATCGGACTGGCTGGCGATCACGCCGCAACTGCCGCTTCGTGAACTGCGCAGGCTGCGGAGCTTCGATGTGGCCGAGATCGCGGTGCGATCGCGCAGCCTGCTGAGCCGGGTCATGATCTCAACCGACAGGCTCGGGAACATTGCCGAACTGGTCGTCGGCAACAGCCATCCGGTCCGCAAATTCGATCTGCGGAGCCCGCGTCGGCTCGAACTTCTCGCATTCGATGCCGCGCCGGACGCTCCAGCCGAGCGCAAGCCCGCATGCCTCCACTCGTTCCGCCAGACGATTACCTCGCTCTTCCAGAGCGGGCGGATTTCAAATTGAATAACAGGGAGTTTTCAATGAACCAGTCGCACCGCAATCGCCCCTATACCCATTTTGCCGACGGCTGGTTGCCCGGCGCGGCGGGGATGCATTGGACCACTCGCCGCCGCATCATGGCGGTGCTGCGGATGGCGTATCGGGTGCTGGGGCTCAAGCGCGACCGGTTGGGCTTGGGCGCGCTGGGCGCGGGCGGTGCAGGAAGCCTCGGCGCGGTCTCCATCGGCGGGGGGGCGACTGGCGTGGGCCAGGCTGCGCACGGGGCGCTGGCTTCCTTCTTCAGCGGGCCGGGCCTGCTCGCCGGCGCCTCGCTCATCGCGCTCGCCAGCCCCCAGGCCGCCTGGGCTGCCAACGAATGCGGGATCGATAATGCCGGGGCCACGATCATCACCTGCCCGCCGGGCAGCTATCCCACCGGCATCGATTATCTGAACACCGGCGATGCCTTCACGCTGACGGTCAATGATGCGGCCACCACGATCGGCACGCCGACGACCACCTCCAACCCCTCGGTCCGGGTCGATTCCAGCGCGACCAACACCGGCGACATTGTGATCAACGCCAATGCCTTCAACGCGATCACGAACACCGGCACGGGCGGTGGCATCTGGGCCATCAACGACGGTACGGCGGGCGCCACCTCCATTACACTTGGAGCGAATGCCGGAGCGATCAACCTCGCGGGCTGGACGTCCAGCACCGGAACCCAAGCAGTATACGCCCGGAACAACAACGTCGCCAATGCCTCCGACGTTGCCGTTACGGTCAATGGCGGCTCTATAGCTATAACAAATCTTGGTGGTGGCGCACGGGCGAGCACTGCCGGTTCCGGTAACGCCACAGTGACCATGACTGGCGGCTCGATGGCGCTTCAGAATCAGGTTCTGAACGGCGGCGGCGGTTTGATGGCGGATTCGAAGAACGGCAACGCGACCGCAACACTGTCGGGTGGAGCGATCAGTGTGAACAGTCCATATCTCCACGGGGTCACAGCGCTTACCGACAATGACACGGCCTCAACTACCGTCGCACGCGTGAACATGACTGGCGGCACGGTTACCCAATCAGGAGCCGGCTATGGCCTATGGGCGAGCACCAACGGCCTGGGCGGTACCGAAGCCTATATGAGCGGCGGCGTGATCAATGCGTTGAATGGGGGGGGCGTCTTTAGCACTTTGGGAAATTCCGGTGCTTCCAACCCGGCCAACAGTTCGACTGCCTATGCGGAAATATCGGGCGGCACGATCAACGCCCTTAAAGGCATGTTTGCCGGCGGTGATGGCATTGGTGGTACAATGGGATCAGCCCATGCCGTCATGAGTGGCGGAACGATCAACTTCGGTGGGGGTGGCTCCTATGGCATTACGACCTCTGTCGCCAACAACACCGGCTCGACGCTTGTTGAACTGACTGGTGGCACCATCGCGCAGACTGCGGTTGCAGGAGGCGGTACCGGGGTTTCAGCGGTGACCACAGGCAACGGTACGGGTTCCGCTGCGGTCGAGATTACAGGGCCGGTCACGATCACCACCACCAACGGCGTGGGCGTAGCTGCCACTGCAGGCCCCGGCGGTGGCGGAACCGGCACTGGCGCTGCGACGATCCTGATGACCGATGGGTCGGTATCGGCTGTCGGGAACGGTCTCGCGGCGACCAACCGCAAGGAGGGTATCGCCGCGATCACGGTCCAGGGCGGCAGCGTCACGGCCGCAGGCACAGGCACTGGGCTTTTGAGCACGGTCAGCAATGCGGCAAGCACGGCTGATGCCACGATCGATCTCTCCGGCGGCACGATCGCTGCAACCGGTTCGGGGCACGGCGCGTCTGCCACCACCAGCGGCCTTGGCACGGCCGACGTAACGATGACGGGCGGCGCAATCACCACCAACACCGGTCGCGGGATCAGCTCGACAATCACCAACGCCGCGAACACCCAGACTGTGACGGCATCGATCTCGAACGGGTCGGTCTCGACCACGGGTGCCGCTGCCTATGGTGTCTATGCCAACACCACAGGGCTGGGCGCGACGGATGTGACGATGAGCGGCGGCACGGTTACCACCGCTGCCGCGAACGGCCTCTACAGCCAGATCAGCAATGTGGCGAATGCGTCGGATGCGACGGTTGATGTCACCGGCGGTGCGATCACGGCGGGCGGAAGCGGCTATGGCGCGCTGGCGACCACCAACGGCACGGGCGATGCGACCGCGACGATGAGCGGGGCGGCGACGTCGATTGCGACCAACACCGGCGCAGGCCTTGCCGCGACGATCACCAATGCGACCAGCACGGCGACCGCCAGTGCGTCGATGGCCGATGGCACGATCACGGCTGTCGGCGGCGGCAATGGTTCTGCAGGTGTGCTGGCTGTCTCGGCAGGGCTCGGCAACGTCAGCACGCGCATGGATGGCGGCTCGATCACGATCGGGGGGACGGCGGCTCCTGTTTCCGCCATCCATGCCGGTCTGCGCAGCCAAATCAGCAACAGCGCCAGTACCGGCGTCGCCAGCGCCACGATGACGGCAGGCACGATTTCCACGACGGATGGGAACGATTACGGTGTCCACGTTCACAACAGCGGCAATGGATTGTCGGAGATTACTTTCGATAGTGGCACGATTACGACAGCGGGGGAGGCAAGCCACGGTCTAGTCATCTGGTCGGACAACGGGACCAGCACCGGTCAGAATCTTGTCAGCATGAATGGCGGCACGATTGCGACGGGTGGAACTTTTGCCGAAGGCATCCGGATCAGCAATATCTCTCGGGGCGACAACATCGTCGAACTGAACGGAGGCTCGATCACCACGACAGGTGATGGTGCGGCGGGCATCGGCAACCACATGCGCAACGCCGCCAGCACGGCCATGGTTCGAACCACCATCACCGGAGGGTCGATTGATACCGCTGGCACCTTCTCATCAAATGCCGGCTTGACGAGCTATGGCGTTTTCAACGAGCAACAAGGCACTGGCAATTCGCTGATCGAGCTGATCCCGGGCACGGGCGATCCGATCGACATTCAGACCTCTGGCGCGGGAATGAGCGCGCTGAGAAGCAGCATCACCAATGTCGGTAGCGCCGGGAACAGCGCGATTGACATTGGCGGCGGAACGGTTGGGACCACGGGTTCCGTGGCTCATGCCGCCTATGCATCGACGAGCGGTACCGGCACCTCCTCGATCACCATGACCGACGGCAGCGTGACCGCCACTGGCGCGGGATCGGATGGCCTGCGTGTGCAGAGCACGGGCGGCACCTATGCTGTCGATGTGAGCGGCGGGACGGTGACCGGCGGTTCGGGTCAAGGTGCGGGTATCCACACGCTGGCGGCGGCGGGCGGCACGGTGGACGTGGGCGCTGCGGCGATGATCGACGGTTCGGCTTCGGGCATCGCGATCCGCGATGGCGACGCGGATGGCGACGGCGTTGACGAGATCGGTGGCAACACGATGGTGACGAGCGCTGGGACGGTAACCGGCGATGCGATCCTGGGCCTTGGCGATGACAGCTTCGCGCTGACCGGCGGGAGCTATACCGGCACGATTTATGGCGACGATGTTGCAGCAAGCGCGGCCGATGGGGACGACAGCTTCACCTGGAGCGGCGGCGCGCTGGCAGGCGGCTTTGTTGGCGGCAACGGTTCGGACACGGCGGTGGTGTCGGCAGCGGGCTATGACGGCTCGCAGCTGCTGGATGGCGGCGACGATGCGTCGAGCGCGGATGGCTGGGTCGATACGCTGACCCTGAACGGGGTGAGTGGTACGCTCAACGGCGGCAACATCCAGAACTGGGAAGTGGTGAACGTCACCGGCGGTCCGACCACGATCACCGATCTGGTCACCGAGACGGTGGGCGTGTGCGGAGGCTCGCTGACGCTGGGCGGCGCTTCGAGCGCGGATGACGTGCTGGGCTGCGTCTCGAACGACAGCATCACGCTGACCGGCGACACCCAGATCGCCAATGTGGTCGAGGGCGCGGGCGGCGCGGACACGATCGCGGTGCTGGGCAATGCCAGTGTCGCGGGCGGGGTCTATGGCGGCGGTGACGGCTCGGACGCCTCGGCGGCGGCCGACACTGGCGATACGATCACGATCAACACCACCGGCACGGTGGCGCTGGTCGATGGCCAGCTGGGTGACGACACGATCACGCTGACGGCGGGCACAGTAACCGGCGCGGTCTCCGGAGGCGACGGCAACGACGGCCTGACCTGGAGCGGCGGCACGCTGGGCTCGCTGAACGGCGGGATGGGTTCGGACACGGCATTGGTCTCGGCAGCGGGCTATGACGGTTCGCAGCTGCTCGACGGCGGCGACGATGTCTCGACCGCCGACGGCATGACCGACAGCCTGACGCTGCAGGGCGTGACGGTGACGGCCAATGGGGCCAATATCGCCAATTGGGAAGTCGTCACGCTCGATGCCTCGAACGTCACGATCGCCGATGGCGCGCTGACCGTGGGTTCGGATCCCGGGACCGGGATCAGCCTCACCAACGCCTCGACGCTGAACGGCGGCAATGGGCTGGCACTGACCGGCAACATGGCGATCGCCAGCGGCTCGACCTTCGATATCACCGGGGGCGGTGCCGGGGTCTATTCGGTGAGCGGTTCGCTGCTCAACGACGGCGTGGTTACCAGCGTCGACGGCGCGGCGGGCGACGTGCTGACCGTGGGCAATTATGCCGGCGCGGGCGAACTGCGCTTCGACGTCGACTTCCTGACCGATGTCGGCGACCATATGGTGGTGAACGGCGATGTCACCGGCGGAGTGACCACGATCCTCGCCAACGCGCTGACCACGACCGCTTCGGGCAACGATGTGCTGATGGTCGATGTCGGCGGCGCATCACCTGCCGGGATGTTCATGCTGGCCAGTGGCCCGCTATCGGTCGGCGGGCAGCTTTACACGCTCGAGCAGATCGGCAGCGATTGGTTCCTGACCGGGTTGTGCAGCGACAACCAGACGGTGAGCGGCGCTTCGGGCGATGTGCTCGGTTGCGTTACTCCCGATACGCTGACGGTGACCACCGGCGGCGTGGTGACGGGCGACCTCGAAGGCGCCGGCGATGTCGATATCATCACGATCGACGGCGATGCCGTGGTTGCCGGCATCGTGCACGGCGGCGGCGACGGCGCCGACATGAGCGCGGCCTCCGATGCGGGCGACGTGATCACGGTCAACACCACCGGCTCGGTCGGCGGCGTCGATGGCGATCTGGGCGATGACCAGATCTGGATGCTCGGCGGAACGAGCACCGGCGACGTGCTCGGCAATGTCGGCAATGACCGGATTACCCTCAACGGCGCAACCGTCCAGGGAACGATCGGTGGCGGCGACGGCGATGACGCCTTCAACCTGCTCTCGGGAACGGCCAATGCGGTGACCGGCGATGCCGGGAACGACGTGATCCAGCTGAGCGGCGTCACCATCACTACCGATATCGATGCCGGCGCTGGGAATGACACGGCTGTCCTCGCTTCGGGCAATGTCGGCGGCGCGGTCCTTGGCGGTGACGGCAACGACGCGATCACGCTGGCGGGCGCCAATGTCGGCGGTGCGATCACCGGCGATGCGGGTGATGACAGCCTGACCTGGACCTCAGGCACGCTGGGCTCGTTCAACGGCGGGACCGGTTCGGACACGGCGGCGGTATCGGTGGCCGGCTATGACGGCAGCACGGTGCTCGACGGCGGCGACGATACCTCGAGCGCGGATGGCTGGATCGATACGCTGTCGCTGAACGGGGTGACCGCGACGGTGAATGGTGGTAATCTCAAGAACTGGGAAGTGGTGAACGTCATCGGCGGCCCGACCACGATCACCGATCTGGTCACCGAGACGGTGGGCGTGTGCGGCGGTTCGCTGACGCTGGGCGGTGCGTCGAGCGCGGATGACGTGCTGGGCTGCGTCTCGAACGACAGCATCACGCTGACCGGCGACACCCAGATCGCCAATGTGGTCGAGGGTGCGGGCGGTGCGGATACGATCGCGGTGCTGGGCAATGCCAGCGTCGCGGGTGGGGTCTATGGCGGCGGTGACGGCTCGGACGCCTCGGCGGCGGCCGACACCGGCGACACGATCACGATCAACACCACCGGCACGGTGGCGCTGGTCGATGGCCAGCTCGGCAATGACACGATCGCGCTCAATGCCGGTACGATCACCGGTGATGTCCTTGGCGGCGACGGCAACGATGCGATCACGCTGGCGGGTGCGAGCGTGGGCACGCAGATCGATGGCGGCGCGGGTGACGACACTCTCGCCTGGAGCGCAGGCAGCGTGCCGGCGATCCATGGCGGGACCGGTTCGGACACGCTGAGCGTGACGGCCGCGGGTTATGACGGCTCGCAGCTGCTCGACGGCGGCGACGATACCTCCATCGCTGACGGGATGGTCGACCGGCTGACCCTTGGCGGCCTCGATGTTACCGCCAATGGCAGCGACATCGCCAACTGGGAAGTCGCAACGCTGGATGACACCAGGCTGACCATCGCTGACGGCGCCTGGACGGTTGGCGATGCCGGCGACAACACGACCGGCGTTTTCCTGACCAACGGCTCCGACCTCGATGCGCTCAATGCCCTGGTTCTGACCGGCAACCTGGCGATCGGCCCGACCTCGCGGTTCATCGGCACGGGCGGCGGCGCCGGGGTCTACGAGATCACCGGGAATGTCCGCAATGACGGAACCATCACCACGCTTGATGGCGCGGTGGGCGATGTCGTGAAGGTGGGCGGCGACTATGCGGGTGACGGCCAGCTCCTGTTCGATGCCAACCTCGATACCGAGACCAGCGATACGCTGCTGATCGCAGGCGATGTCACGGGCGGCACGACCGGCGTGGTGATCAACGATGTCGGCAGCGGCGTGGGCACCTATACCGGCCCCGATGGCGGTATTCTGGTTGTTGGTGTCGGCGGGGATGCTGCCGGCGATTCCTTCGCCCTTGCTCCCCAAGTCATGCAGGTCGGCGTGTATGATTACACGCTCGGCCAGAAGGACGACGGCAACTTCTATCTGACGTCGAACTACCGCTCGGGCGTGCCGACGATCGAAGCGCTGGGCGCGGGCATCCTGAGCCTTTCGGGCCTGCCAACGCTGCAGCAGCGCGTCGGTAACCGTAACTGGACGGCGACCCGCGATCCCTATCGCGATCATGGTGCGATCTGGGGAACGATCGAGGGCTCGACCGGCCAGTTGGGGCCGAAGGTCTCGACGACCGGTTCGGTCTACGACATCGACCAGTGGAAGGCGCGCATCGGGCTCGATCTGCCGCTGTCCGATACCGACAAGGGCGGGCTGATGCTGGGCCTGTTCGGTCACTATGGCGAAGGCAAGACCAAGGTCACCTCGGCCCTGACAGACGATGGCGATATCCGCAATGATGTCTGGGGCGGCGGCGTCTCGCTGACCTGGTACGGCGCAAAGGGCTTCTATGCCGATGGCCAGTTGCACTACAACGACGTCGGCAGCGATCTCTATGCGGATGCCTCCGGTTCGACGCGCCTTGCCAGGGTGAAGGCCGAAGGCCTGTCCGGCGGCCTGGAAGTGGGGTACCGGATCGGCAGCAACAGCTTCGCCATCATCCCGCAGGCGCAGGTCTACTACTCGTCACTGTCCTACGATGCTTTCGATATGGGGACGATGCATATCGATGGCGGTAAGGCGGAGAGCCTGCGCGGCCGGATCGGCGTCGCGATCAACAGCCAGACCTTCGGCGACAACGGCAAGGCAACCCATCTCTACGGTATTTTGAACCTGCTCAACGAGTTCGAAGGCAAGAACACGATGTGGGCAGCGGGTACGCCAATCCGCAGCCATCCGGAGAAGCTGTGGGGTGAAGTGGGGCTCGGCTTCACGCACAACTTCAGCGACCGGTTCTCGGTCTTCGGTGAAGGCGGTTATGAAACGGCCTTCTCCAACAGCGGGGACAATTACAATCTGAAGGGACGCCTGGGCCTGCGCGTGGCGCTGGGCGGGCGGCGCGAAGCGGCTCCCCCGCCGCCGCCGCCGCCGCCGATCGTGCGCAACGAGCCTCCCGCTCCCCCGCCGCTTCCTCCCCAGCCGGTGTGCAACAAGGGCCCGTACATCGTGTTCTTCGACTGGGACAAGTCGGACATCACGCCTGAGGCCGCGATGACCCTGGACAGCGCTGTGGCCGCCTATGGCAATTGTGCTACCGTTCCGATCATGCTGGCCGGCTATGCCGACCGCTCGGGCAGCGCCCAGTACAATTTCGGCCTCTCGCAGCGCCGCAATGCTTCGGTCCAGTCCTATCTGACCGGAAGGGGCGTCTCGGCTTCCGCCATCACCAGTGAGGGCTTCGGCGAAACGAACCCGCGCGTTCCAACCGCCGACGGCGTGCGCGAACTCCAGAACCGCCGCGTCGAAATCACATACGGACCAGGATCGGGATACTAACCACACACCCCATCGCCAGGCAGGGTTCTCACCCGAAACGGCCCAAACGCCACCTTTGAATATCATTGAAGGCGGCGCCAGATCTGAGCTGACGTGACCCCCTGATTTTCCTCCAAGAGCGACTAGAGTCTGGCCTGAAGGAAGGACAGACGATGAAGCGAACGAGGTTTTCAGAAGAGCAGATCATTGGCGTGCTGAAGGAGGCCGAGGCGGGCGCGAAGACTGCCGACCTTGCCCGGCGGCACGGTGTATCCGAAGCGACGATCTACAACTGGAAGTCGAAGTATGGCGGGCTGGAAGTGTCCGAAGCCCGACGGTTGAGGGAGCTTGAGAGCGAGAACGCGAAGCTCAAGCGGCTGCTGGCCGATACCATGCTGGACAACGTGGCGCTGAAGGATCTTCTGACAAAAAAGTTCTGACGCCCGCCGCCATGCGGGAAGCTGTGGCTCATCTCCAAGCCTGCCACGGGATGAGCGAGCGGCGGGCGTGCCGTGTCATCGATGCCGATCGGGGGAGCGTGCGTTACCGTTCCACGCGGGGCGATGATGCCGAACTTCGCGAGAAGCTGCGCGAGTTGGCCAACCGGCGGCGCCGGTTCGGCTATCGCCGTCTGCATATCCTGCTGCGCCGGGAGGGCATGATGATCAACCGCAAGAAGACCCAGCGGCTCTATCGTGAGGAAGGGCTGGCTGTCAGGCGACGACGCAGTCGTCGACGTGCTGTGGGCACAAGGGCGCCGGCTCCGGTCGTGGCTCTGCCGAACCAGCGTTGGAGCCTCGACTTCGTGCATGACCAGATGGCGTCGGGTCGCAGGTTCCGCGTGCTCAACGTGGTCGATGACGTGACCCGGGAGTGCCTGGCAGCCGTGCCGGACACCTCGATCTCGGGCCGCCGTGTCGTGCGCGAACTGACAGAGCTGATCGCACAACGCGGCAAGCCCGGCCTGATTGTCAGCGACAATGGGACGGAGCTCACCAGCAACGCCGTGCTGGCGTGGTGCGGGGAGATCGGCGTGGAGTGGCATTACATCGCACCGGGAAGGCCGATGCAGAACGGCTACGTTGAAAGCTTTAACGGTCGGATGCGCGATGAGCTTCTCAACGAGACGCTGTTCCTTAGCCTAGCCCATGCCCGTGTCGAGATCGCGGCCTGGGTGGATGACTACAACCGGGAGAGACCACACTCGTCGCTTGGCTACGAAACCCCGGCGGCGTTCGCCGCCAAAATGGATAAGCAATGGCCTGCTTCGCTACGCCCTACGGGCTCCGCTACGCAGCCCATTGCTTCAACCGCGCCCATGCGCAACAAAGCGGCTCGGCTCTAATCCCAGCTGGGGGAAAGCTGGGGGTCACGTCACAGCGTGTGCGGGGTGACGCCGGGCAGTTCGGCCTTCTTAACGATCTTCGGCCAGATGTTTTTGGTGCCTTGGAAGTAACTGTCGCCTTCGTCGGCCGGGAACACATAGTCCGTGCCGTCTGCCGTCTTGACGCCCTTGAGCAATGTCGCGGCCGCCATGCAGAGCGGACGAATGGACTTCCCTTTTGGCCCGCCGCGCCGGGCCGCAACGCGCGGCAGGCCGCGCTTACCTCCTCTGCTTTCCGGTCCTGCGGACGCTGCCCGGCTCCGCCGGCAGGCCGCCGGTCCGCTCCTTCGCCGCCCACCCCATTCCGGGATGTTTCAATCGGCGTCCAATTGGGACCTCCTTGCGGTTATGGGGATGAGTTGATGGTGGGCGCCGGTTTCGCGCTGCTGGCGGCGTAGGGAGGGGGTAGTCCGACCGGAGGAGGGAGTAGCGCGAAGGTCGTTCTTCTGGGGTGCCTCACAGCTGCGGTTCTTGAAGCGCCATCTGTCGTTGCCGATTTCGACGATGTTGCAGTGAGGCGTGACGTGGTCGAGCAGAGCGGTGGTCATCTTCGGATCGTCGAAAACCGTGAGCCACTCGCCGAAGGCCAGATTGGTCGTGATGATGACCGACGTCCTCTCGTAGAGTTCGCAGACCAAGTGAAACAGCAGCTGGCCGCCGGAACGGGCGAACGGCAGAGAGCCCAGTTCATCGAGCATCACGAGGTCGTGGCGGCTGAGCGACAGAAACCTCTGTATAGATGCGCGTCATATCGAGGCGTCCTAGCTTTCCATCAGGCAGCAAACATGCCTGAACATTGAAACAGGAAGCTCTCTCTCGTGTTGCCATTCTTCCGAAGGTCGCCGCGTCGGGAATGATCCCCAGAATCTGCACCGCCATGAAGACCAGAACCATGATGAGCACAACAGTTGGGAACAGTATCCACGTCAAGGAGAAGCCGCCTCAATGCTTCTCCTGGTTGCGTTCCGTGGTGTTGGAAGGGCCTAGCATATCGTCGCGCCTCCCGAATCGAGTTCTGGGTGTCGGTCATCGAGTGGAGGGTCGGCATGGTCGCTCAATCTTCCTCCAATCTTTCGCACGGCGGTAACCCGTCAGAACCCATATCGGCTTAGCGAAGCGATGATCCTATCGCACCCCTCGATCATCCTTAGAATATGACCGGCATTGACGTAAATATCCCTGAGTCAGGCTCGTTTGCTTGCGCCGATATCGGCACAAGGAAGAGCATTGTGTACGCGCTATTTCATGCACCAAGAGCTTCTCGTGCGAACGGTATCATACTCAGTCGAAACCACGCAAATGCCGGTCACGTGGTAGCACTTCTGTATGCACGTGGTGGGAACTCATATGCCTCTGGTTGCAACGAGTGGCCGGCCCTCAAGGTCGTCCACTCAGCGGCGTCGTAATCAAGAGGCCCGGGGCCGCCACGACGTCAGGCGGAACAGGTTCCGGCATTGCGGAACGCACAAGCGCCTGAGCAGAATGAACGCTTACTGTCTGATGCAATTATGCAAGCGGGTAGTCCAGAGCTGCCTGCCTGCCAGTGCAACGGTAAATGGTTTGTGGACACGATCACAAGTAGGCCGAAGGAGATACGGTTCGCAGCCTCATCTGATTTCCAGACAGGTGCCGGCCTGCTGCAGAACCGTCCGACCGATGGCAGTTATCCTCCACCAGGCAAGCTCATCCGCCAAATCCTGCACTTTCTCGGCGAAGCCATGGCGCGAGAGGCGATGCAGGACGCTGTTATCCCTCGCGCTGAGCCGTCCCGGCGTGTCCGGGGCGGCCTCTGCGAGGTCCAGCAGCATGTCCCATTCCTCAGCGGGCAAGAGCCCGCCTGACGAAGCCCTTCCATCCTTCGGGGAACTCGAGAGGTGTAGGGGGAACTCCTCGTCTTTGCCTGCCAATGCAGACGAAATCCGATCAGCCACCCGGTTGGCCGCCTTCATGGACGGATCCCGGTCGACATGGGCATAGATCATCGTCGAGCGCATGTTCGAATGCCCCAGGATCGCCCCCGTGAGGGCGAGCGCTTCCCCATTGGACGTCGCGATCGCGCCCACCGTATGGCGTAATGTGTGCGGTGTGACGCCGGGCAGGTCCGCTCGTTTGACGATCTTCTGCCAGATAGTCTTGGTTCCCTGGAAAAAGCTCTCTCCCGTTTCGGCCGGGAATACATAGTCGACACCCTCGGTGCGCTCGATGTTCCGAAGCAGCGCCATCGCTGCAAGAGGCAGCGGCCTGATGGACTGGCCGGTCTTGGTGTCGGCAAGGATCATCAGGCCATTGTCGAAATCGACTTCGCTCCACTTCAGCTCAACGATTTCCTGTCGCCGACACCCGGTGAGGGCCCAAAGCCGGGCAATGTTGAGCGCCTTGGAATTGACGCCTTCCGCTTCCAGCGCGTCGCAGGCCGCGCCGAACCGACGCAACTCGTCCATGCTCAGGAACCGGGTCCGCGGGACATAGGTCTTTTTGACGACCGCCTTGTCGCAAGGGTGAGTGTCGACGATGCCGAAGCGCTTTGCAAAGCTGAGCACGGCCGAGAAATCCTGAAACACCTTGCGGGCGGCACCGCTTCCCCCTTTGACGATAATGCGGGTCCTAGGGCCGGTTTTTTCATTCTTCGCAGTCTTGCCATTCTCCACGTCCCGGAAGAAGCGCTCGATGTCCGCCGCGCCAATGTCTGACACCCGCTTCTTGCCGAGCAAAGGCAAGACGTGGTGACGCAAGCGTGCGATTGTGTACTTTCTGGAAAGAGCCTTCATGGGCTCCCCCTGCCGCTTGCCGCGCTGGATGAAGCAGCCTTCCTTTTCATATAAATCGATCAGTTCATCGACATGCATCTCGCGGCGCTTGTCGTTCCGCTCCTTCGCCGGATCACCGCCGACCATGGCTCGGGCCAGCAGGAGTCTTGCGTTGCGCCGTGCCTGCTCAACTGTGAGGGCGGCACCATAACGGCCGACCGTTACATGGCGACGCGGGGCTTTGCGGCCGCCTCCTTCCGCGCGATACCGGACGAAGAAGACCTTGGAGCCCCCCACGCCGATCCTAACGCCAAAGCCGGCAAGTTCGTTGTCCCAAAGATCGTAGTGCTTCTCGCGCGGCTGGGCTGCATCGATGACGCGTTTGGTCAAGTGGATTGTGCCGGTGTCCGCCATCGCCCTATATTGCATTCCTGACTGTCAAAATCATCGTCCACCCGTCGTCCACCGCAAAGGGAAATTGACGGTGTCTTTCGAAATCTATAGCGCAGAACATGTGAGACGAACAGGATATATTTCAATGTGTTAGTAGTAGTATGGCGTAATGCGGCGAAGGCTGGAAAAGGGCGCTGGGAAGTTTGCCAAGGTTGGGGTCGAGGGTTCGAATCCCTTCGCCCGCTCCAGTTTTCTTCCTTATGTCACTGCGTTGCAAGGCCTCCCATTTCGGGAGTGCCTTCATGGACTCGCTGGTGTCCACGAGTTCGGAATCGTGAGCGTCGAGCGGTTGGCGTATTCGCTTCAGATATCTCATGCGGCAGCGATGTTCGCTCCCAAGAGAGTCGATGCAGCGGGCAGCGAGAGCCTTCCCTTGAGCGGGAGCCGACTTGTCTCTCGTTACCCCCTTCTGCGGGCACGCCCCGCGTGACATTGTTTCACGCCGTGCCACGAATGCGCGGCCGCGCAATGCGCCTAAATGCTGCATGGAGAAGCCGCTATCGAGGCGCTAGCCGCATCGATTCAGCGCCGGGGGCTGATCCAGAGCCTTGTCGTGGAACCCGCAGTGAAGGACGATCAAGACTGCCATCATTCTGCCGATATTCCCGGAGTTGCCGCTTCCGACGCCCGGTGAAAAAGGCGCCGAAGACACTGTTCGAAATCATCGATCAGTTCGAATATCACGGGCACGACCAGCAGGCTGAGCAGTGTCGATGTCAGCAATCCGCCAATCACGGCAATCGCCATGGGCTGGCGGAAACTGGCGTCAGCACCGATGCCGAGGGCGATCGGCGACATGCCCGCAATCATGGCGACCGTCGTCATCACGATCGGCCGCGCGCGCATCCGACAGGCTTCTAGCAGGGCGTCCTCGCGCGACAATCCGTGCTCCTTCATTCCGAGGATGGCATATTCGACCAGCAGGATCGAATTCTTGGCGACGATACCCATCAGCATGACCAGCCCGATCATCGCCGTCAGCACCAGCGCGCCGCCGCTCACGAACAGCGCTAGAAAGGCGCCTCCGATCGAGAGCGGCAGGGCGGAGAGGATCGTGATCGGTTGAAAGAAATCGCCGAAAAGAAGCACCAACACGCAGTAGATGCACAATATGCCGGCGCTCAGCGCCATCACGAAGCCGGTGGAAATATCTGCGCCGATCTGCGCGCTACCCTCGGGAATCAACGATACCGTGGAGGGCATGGCGCGGATGGCGGGAAGCGCTTCGGCTCTGGCGAGGGCATCCCCAAGAACCATGCCGTTCAGGTCGGCGGTGACGGTAATGAAGCGCTGCCGGTCATAACGGTCGATCTTGGACAGGTCGCTTGCAATGGAGATATCAGCAACGCTGCCCAATGGCACAGGGCCATCGCGGCCCGTAACCCGAAGATTGGCGAGGGTTGAGAGATTCCCGCGCGCCTCATCCGCCATTCGCGTCCGGATGAAGATTTGTCGGTTGTCGAGATTGAGGCGGCCAAGCTGCGCGTCGAAATCCCCGCTTGTGGCAATGCGCACGGCCTCGCCGATTGCTTCTGTGGTGACGCCAAGCTCGGCCGCACGCTGGAGATCGGGCCTGATGAGGATCTCCTGTCGTTCGAGACTGGCAGTCGAGTTGATATTCGACAGGCTGCCCAAACCACGCAACTCGCGGATCAGCGCCTGTGCTGTGGATTGAAGCGCCCGCGAATCTTCACTGGCCAGGATGAGTTCCAATCGCTCGTTTCCGCTGTCGCCAACCGAGAAGCGGGCGCCGGGAACATGCGTGACGCTCTTGCGAACGAGGGATTCAATCTCCGATTTTATCGGTCGCTGGCCGCGCGGCGCCAGGATGAGGGTCAACGACGCCTCGCGGGCTTCTCCGCCGTTGGCGTCGCCGGATTGCCCGATTGTCGTAAACACGCTCTCGATACCATCCACACTTTGCAGCACGTGGCGGACTTCCTCCGCCACCTGCACGGTCGTGTTCAGCGCGGTTCCCGGCGGAAGCTCGATAGACATTTCGGTAATGCTGCGATCGTCGGCGGGAAGGAAACCGGCTGGAATCAGAGGCAGAAGCGCAAGGGAGGCAGCCAGAAAAGCCAGCGTGCCGGCAACTGTCGCCTTGGGATGCTCCAGGCACCACCGGACCGCTGACAGATAAGGGCGGATGATCTTGTCGTTTTCATGGGCAGGCGCTGCCTCCCCTTTGAGGAAATAGGCAGCCATCATCGGCGTCACCAAGCGAGCGACCAGCAGTGACGCGAACACGGCGATGACCGCGGTCCAACCGAACGGCTTGAAGAACAGTCCAGCATAGCCCGACATCATGGTAGTCGGCAGGAACACCGCCACGAGACTCAGCGTGGTCGCGATCACGGCCTTGGCGATTTCATCGACCGCTTCCTCGGTGGCATCCTTGACCGATTTTCCCATACGCCGATGGCGCTCGATATTCTCGATCTCCACGATCGCATCATCGACCAATATGCCGACCACCACCGCAAGAGCGAGTAGCGTCAGGGTATTGAGGGTGAAGCCCAACCAGTAGATCGCGGCAAAAGTTGGCAGGATCGACAGCGGCAGGGCAGTTGCCGCTATCAGAGTCGCCCGCCAGTCGCGCAGGAACAGCCACACGACCAATATGGCCAAAAACGCGCCCTCGTAGAGCATCGACATCGACGCTTCATATTGCTCGATCGTATAGTCGACCGACCCGCCGACCGGCGTCAACTTGAGCCCTGGCGTCCGGCTCTTCAATTGTTCGAGGACCGCCTTGACGCCCTCGGCCACGGCAACTTCACCCGCGCCCTTCGCGCGATAGACATTCAGACTGATGACGGTCTTGCCGTCCAGCAGCGCTTTCTGGGTGCGATCGGCGGCACCATCCCGGATAGTTGCCACCTGATCGAGACGCACACGGCGTCCATCCGACAAGACGATCGGGAACGCAGCCAGTTCGGACGCCTGCCTGGCCAGAGCAACGGTGCGGATCGATTGCTCCTCGCCGCCGAGCTGCCCCCGGCCACCGGAGGATTGCTGCTGCATCTCCCGAAGCGCACGCGATACATCGCCGGCGGTGACGCCCAAGGCCGCAAGGCGGACCGGATCGACGATGACCTGAACTTCGCGATCGACGCCGCCCACGCGTTCAACTTTGCCGATCCCGGGCACCGCGCGAATGGCGCGGGTCATGGTGTCGTCTACGAACCAGCTCAGCTCCGCCTCGTCCATGCGGGAGGAATCAACGGCGACGACGAGGATGGGCGCGAGCGTGAAATTGGCGGCTGTAATGGTCGGCTGAAGCATGTCGGGTGGCAGGTCGGAGCGGATGGAGTCGACTGCGTCCTTCGTCCGCAGCTTTGCGTCGGACAGTTCCGATTCGAGACTGAAGGCCACTTCGATCTGTACCGAACCGTCGGTGATCGTCGTGGTAACATGCTGCACCCCCTCAAGCGCGGAGACAGCGTCCTCGATCGGCCTTGCGATCTCGGTCTCCAATTGTGCGGGCGTCGCACCGGGCAGAACGGCGGATATGGAAACCGACGGCAGAGCGATGTCGGGGAGATCCTGCACCGCCAAACGGTTGAACGCGAAAATGCCGGCGATGGTCAGCAAGCAGAAGAGCAGGATGGAGGGGATCGGATTGCGGATCGACCAGGTTGCGAAATTCATCGGCTTGCCCTCGGGTCATCGACAACCCGGACGATGTCTCCGTCGTTGAGGAACGCGCCGCCGCGCCGGACCAGTCGTTCGCTTCCAGACAGACCGCGCCGGACTTCGGTCGCATCGCCTTGCCGTCGCCCGGTCGCAATCTCACGCAGCGCGACCTTCTGAGTCGCACGCGTTCCAACGATTTGCGCGACATAGCTGCGTCCGTCGTGGATCACGACGCATTCAGCCGGGACTGTCAAAGCGGGTGCCTCGCCAACAGCGATTTGCCCCTTCGCATACATCCCGGCTCTTGCCCGGCTTCCGGGCAACAGATCGGCGTAAAGGATGGCGAGGCGTGTATCCGTTGCCAGCGACGGCGCAGTCTGACGGATCACGGCGCGCGCACCGCTCCCATCGGGAAGCGTGAGCGCAACGCTTTGCCCATTCTCGACAGATTTGAGCTGCTCCGCCGTCAGCTCGCCCCGCCACTCCAGCCGGTTCTTGCGGATCATGCGGAACAATTCCTCGCCCGCCGGGACCACGGCGCCGAGCGTTGCGGTGCGCGCGCTGATCACCCCTTCGTCCGGTGCGACAATCGACGTGTAGCGCAGCTCCAGTCTCTTCGCAGCGAGGAGCGATGCCGCCGTCCTGGCTTCAGTCGTGTATTGGAGCTCGTCCTGATCGCTGATGCCGCCGGCCGCCTGGAGCTGCTGCGCGCGCAGGCTGTTGGCGGTTGCCTGCTCATATCGCGCGAGCAATTGCGTTTCCTCGGCCTTGAGCAGCGCAGGGTTGAGCCGGGCGAGAACCTGTCCCCGCTTGACTTGGTCCCCAACATTCACAAGCACCTCGATCAACTGATAGCTGCCGATCTGCGTGCCGATACTGGCTTCCTGCCAAGGCGCGATGGGACCCTGGGCGTCCAGAGTGATGGGCCACATGACGCGCGTGGGCGAGACAGCCGTTACCGACAGCGTGGGCGGCGGCGGCGTTTCACTCGTGGAGGAACTGAAGGTCCCGGTCAGCAAGGCATAGCCTGCGCCGATTGCGATCAGCAGAAGCACTGCAGCGGCTATCCAGAGATTCCTTCGGCGCGGCTTGGGCAATCTCTTGTTCTGTATGCCGTCCTGCTCGGCTTCGAGGTCATTCATGGCGTGCCATTCACTTTCGCTTGCTCTTGCCCCACGCCGGGGCCGGTACGCCGGACGAGTGCGACCCACGCGCGCGCGCGGTCGGCGGCGGCAGTCACGGCACTTTGCTGGGCCTGATTGAACTGGCGGCGGCTTTCTTCGAGTTCGAACTGGGCAATTGCCCCGGCACGCCAGCGGGCTTCATTGGCCTGAAGCGCGAACTGTCCTGCTGCAAGCGCCGCAGCAGCCGTATCGACCCGCGCATCGGCCGATTGTTGGGCCGCAAGGCCGTCTTCTATGTCGCGGATCACGATGCGGACGGTCGAAGCGAGTGCGGCGACGGCTTCGCGGTAGGCGGCGTCGGCGACATGAACATTCGCACTGCCGGCGCCGCCGTCTATGAGCGGAGCGGTCAGTTTGGCTCCTATCGAATTACTGACATAGGATGAGCTCGATCCGAGCGCGCGAATCCATTGCCCGGTGAGGATCGCCATCAGATCAATGCGTGGAAGCCGCTCGGCTCGCGCGACGGCTATCTCCGACCATCTCGCCGCAACTTCGCGCTCGGCTGCGACGACGGCCGGGTGCCCCAGCAGAACAGTCGCAGGAAGTGCAGGCGTGAAGGCGGGCGGTCTGGGAAGCGCATCGCTCAGAAATGTCAGGTTTTCCTGGGGCGTCGGAGATGTAGCCCGAGCAGGGGCCAACAGCGCTTCAACCGTCGCGGCATCAGTTCCGCTCAGCGCCACAAGAGCATCGATGAGACGCCGGCAACTCTCTTCCTGCGTGATCTGATCCGTTCGCGTCGTTGCGAGGTTTGTTTCCGCAGTGGCGACTTCGACGGCGGCAATATTACCGTAAGCAAGCCGGGCGCGGCTGATCTTCAGCTCCGTTTCGCGCGACGATATGTCACGCTCGAGAATTATCAGGGTGAGATTGCACGCGCGCAGCGCAAGCGCTGTGTCTGCAATGTCTCCGATCACCGACAGGCGAGCAGCTTCAGCATCGGCGGTCCGGGCAGTCAGCCGATAGCGTGCGGCAAGGGAGCTTTGATGAACCCGGCCCCACAGATCCACTTCCCAGGACAGTGTTACGCCGATCGCGGCGTTGCTCTGGCCTGCGTTCTTGCCCTGCGGGTCGGTTCTGTCGTGAGACCTGGTGGCGTTTCCGGAGACATTCAAAGCCGGCACTTTCCCGGCGTTCTTCCCGGCCAGCGCCGCACGTGCCTGATCGACGCGGGCGGCCGCCTCGGCCAGTGTCGGATTGTCGCGCAGGCCCTCGGTAACCAATTGGTCGATGGCGGAGTCGCCTAACAAGGTCCACCATTCCTCCCGGCTTGCCGGAACCGAGGCGGCTACCGCACCTGGTGCGTTGGCCCACGCCCCCGGCCAGTCGACTGCCGGGCGCTGATAAGGAGGCTGCGTCGCGCAACCGCCGAGAAAGGCGAGGATGAGCAGAGCGAAGCTGCGCTGAACGGTCGTCATTTTCGAAGTCATTCACCGAGGTGCCGAGCCATCGGGACGCTCGACCCGTACGGCGAACCGTTCGCAACGGACGAAGCGGCTGGGGCTGAAGAGACGGGCACTGTGAAAGTCTCGTCCCTGGGGAGGCGGGCACCGGGAATCCCTCTGGATATCCGGTGCCCTTTGCGACCCGCCGGGCTTACCCATGGGAGATTGGTAAACTGCGGGCGCCATCACCGACTAAAACTCGTAGCTGGCAAATAATATGCCGAACGGACGCGTCTTGCTCTTGATGATCGGGCTGTCCTTCATGTCCCCCACCAAGGTGGTGAGGCCGCCCGACACGCCCAGAGAGACGCGGTCGGTCACCCGGTACATGGCATTGATTTCGGCTTTCGCGTCGATAAAGCCGCTTCCGACGCTGAATTGCGGCAGGCCGGAGTCGAGCGATTGCTGCTCGCTGATGCCCCAATAGCGATTATTGTGTTTTCTGTTGCCCCATGTCGTGCCGATGGACGGCGCCACGATCAGGCGCTGATTGACGAAGATGGGATAGGAGAGACTGGCATCAGCGACGAAGCCCTTCGTGCTACCGGCGAAGATCTGAGTGCCGCCGATCTCCGCCTCGAAGCCTGCTTGCCGGAGTTTTACAAAACCCCGCGCGCCCGCGCCGAAGTTGAGCTTACCAATTCCTGCAGGCACGTCCTTTGCACGATAGCTGTCGGCCATGACGACACCGGCACCGATGGTAATCGTCTCGGTGTCGATCAGATTGGCACCGATACCGTCCTGGAAATTGACGAAGAACCGGCCCTGCTTGATGTCGATCGCCGGCAGCGGCTGAAAGCGGTATTCGTCGGAGCCGATATATGCCGGCATATAGGCACCGCCGACGCCGATCGCGATGTGATCCCCGCCGTCGGGCTCATCGGGTGGTCCGTCGTTTGGCCCCTGAATTGGTGGTTCCGACTGCGCATGGGCGATCCCGTGCAGGCACGCGAACGGAAGAAGCACAAGTGTTGCGATGAGCCTGGCTCGTGCCTTCGGACTATTTGGGGTCATGGGTCTGTCGATCTCCAGCTGAAGAGACCGCAGACCTGAAACGCCAATCTTCCGCGAACCTTTCAGGGGGCCGGCATTATTCGATTCGAGAGTCCGGGGTGCTGGGCACCCTTGGCGCCATGGCAGGTATCGTTGCTGCGCTCCGCAAGGCTACCCTGGATTGGCATCTCGGCCAGATGTCAGACTTCCACAGACACTTCAGTCGTTACAGTATTCCTGAAAGTGTCGATCATTTATCAGTGCGACAGAGGCGTCCAGACGGACCGCTTGCGACCTGTTGCAGGTAGCCGAAACACGCGCGCGGCAATTCCTGCCGCAAACGCTCGAAATCGTCTTCCGCAGTGCCGGCCTCCATGACAACGCGAACCGACCCACCCAGCAGCGCCGTGAGCATGAAGGCTGCGGTATCGGGGTCGGTAAAGCGCGCGTCAGGAATGGCTCTGAGCAACGAGCTGATTGCCTCGACCAAAACGACCTTTGCGCGGTTCATCAATTCTGCAAGATCGAACTCGGCAGCGATGCCGTAAATGGCGCGTGACGAGACGACGTCGGCCATCTTGGCGTCGAGCCAGGCTGTCGCAAGCCCTTCCGCAACGCTGCGCAGATCGCGCCCTTCCATACGCTCGACGGCGGTCAGCATCGCCGTCACGATCAGATCGAGCTGCCGCTCGACGATGGCGAAAAGCAGCGCCTGCTTATGCGGATAATATTGGTACATTGTGCCGACCGAAACACCGGCCCGTTCCGCCACGCGCGTCGTCGTGAGCCGTCCGACTCCATCCGACAGCAAAACCTGAATGGTCGCGGCGTGAATTGCCTCGACGGTGACCGCAGAGCGCGTCTGCCGCGGCGTTTTACGGGGCTTTAGCAATTCAGGTGCCGGCCGGTTCATATGCGAATTCCAAAGCTGAAGGATTATTCATATCTTAGCGCCGTAACGCCACACTCCACAAGGACCCTTGCCATGAAAACCGTATTGATCACCGGCTGCTCCACCGGCTTCGGCCGCGAAACCGCATTGCATTTCCTTGAACAGGGCTGGGCCGTTGTCGCCACGATGCGCGACCCTGCCGCCAGCACCCTGCCGGCATCAGAGCAACTGCGCGTTCTGCCGCTGGACGTTACCAGCGCCGATAGCATTGCAGCTGCCGTCGCAGAGGCCGGCGAGATCGACGTGCTGGTGAACAACGCCGGCATTGGCTGGATGAACGCCATAGAAGGCACGCCGATGGATGTGGTGCAACGCATCTTCGAAGCCAATCTGTTCGGCACTATCGCAACCATGCAGGCCGTGCTGCCAGCCATGCGGGAACGCCGGTCGGGAGTGATCGTCAACGTCAGCTCCAGCTCGACCTACAAACCCCTGCCACTGCTCGCCGTCTACCGTGCAAGCAAGGCTGCCGTAACATCGCTGACAGAGTCGGCTGCGCTCGAGCTCGCACCGTTCAACATTCGCGCAACGGTCGTCGTCCCCGGCATGGCCCCATCGACGAACTTCGCCGCCAGCGCCCAGGAACAGATTGCAAAGGGTGGCTGGTTCCCTGACGCTTACCAGGACTTTGCCGATCAGACGATGGCGGCACTGCACGCGGCTGGGTCGGGAGAAGTCACGACAGCGCGCGATGTGGCTGAAGCTGTTTTCCGTGCTGCGACCGATCCTGACTGCCCACTGACAATTCCGGCCGGAGCTGACGCAATCGCCTGGGCAACAGGCGGGTAAGGCCAACCAACCTGGCGTTCATCGTTCGAATTGCGTGGGCTGATCGCGGCGCTCCATTCAGCTAAGTGATCGCCGTACCGATGAGCTGTTCCGAAACAGTCCACAGGCGTGCTGCCGCCGCTTCGTCCAGAGCCCTGAAGGGTATGTTCGCCCGAGCCGGGAGGCCTCGCGTTTCACTCAACCTGCCGGGACCATAATAGGCTCCCGGTTCAGCGTCGGGCGATGTTGCGGCGAAGAGTGTCGGGAGTGCGCCTTGAGACGCGGGTTGGAACAGGAACCACAGCAGCGATCGTGTCAGGCCCATCGGGCTCCAGCGTCCTGGCGCATTATGAAGCAGATCGGTTCGCGCAATGCCCGGATGTGCGGCAATGCTGGAGAGCGCCCATCCATTTGCCTCGCTGCGGCGCTGCAATTCGAGAGCGAACATGAGGCAGGCCAGCTTCGACTGGCTGTAAACCGGCATGGGCCTGTAGTGCTTCTCTGCATTCAGATCGTCAAAATCGATCGATCCACTCCGTGCTGCGATGCTCGACAGCGTAACGACCCGTGCATCGTCACTGGCTCTCAGGAGCGGCAGGAGTTGCCCAGTGAGCGCGAAGTGACCGAGATAATTGGTCCCAAGCTGCAACTCGAACCCGTCTTCTGTCACCCGGCGCTGTGGAGGCACCATGACACCGGCATTATTGATCAGGAGGTTGAGGCTCGTTTGCTGGTTTCGGAGCCTCTCTCCGAATGCTGCAATGGACTTCAGACTGGCAAGATCAAGCTGCTCGAAGCGCACGCGCGCATCCGGGATTCGGGAGCGGATCGATGCGACCGCCGCAGCCCCTTTTCCTCGGTTGCGGCCTGCGATGATCACGTCGCAGCCGGCCTGTGCCAGGGCCAGCGCGTCCTCGAAGCCAAGCCCTCCGGTTCCCGTGATGACCGCGGATCGGCCGAGCTGGGAAGGAATATCGCGTGCCGTCCATTTCGCCATAGGATGAGCCTTTTCAAAAAACTGCACTTAGTGTAAAAAGATAGATATCGCACTGAGTGTAATTTTCAATAGGCAATCCATATTGTGCCGAGCGCGACCTCCCATATGCCCGCAGATGGCCTGCGAGAGCGCAAGCGCCGCGAGACCCTGCAACGGCTAACCGATGCAGGAATAGCCCTCTTCATTGCCAAGGGTTACGAGGCGACCACCATCGACGAGATTGCAGCCGCGGCTGGCATTTCCCGACGGACGTTCTTCTATTATTTCAAATCCAAGGACGACATCCTCCTGTCCTTGCAGAGCGGCATGGGCGCGATGATCGCGGACGCTGTCCGGCGCGCGCCAGACACCACACGACCGCTCGATGCGATCCGCGATGCAGTCGTGGCTGTCTGCGCGTCAGTGCCACCGGACGACATGATCGTGATCGACAGGCTGATGCGCTCCAGCGAGGTGGTGCGGGCACGAAAGCAGGCAAGCTACGTACAGCACGAGCAAACGCTGTTTGCGGCGCTGCGGGAGCGCTGGCCAGAGCGGCCGAGTGAAATGGCCTTGCGGCTCGTAGCCATGCTGGCAATCGGTACTATCCGGCTCGCCACGGAAATATTTCATTGCGAGGGCGGACAGCGTCCGATCGAAGCGGTGCTCCGCGAGGCTTTCGACGCACTGGACGTCGAAATCGCGTCCTGATCTTCAAACTTCTAATTCGACGACCGAGGTCTTCCGGCTTGGCTGCCAGCCCCGTCGTCGGGCACTCCCCCAGCTGGGCGTTGGGCATTGGCGCCCGGAGGAAACCTCGCGCCGGTTGCTGAGGCTCTGACGAAAATGCGGTCGGAGCTACCGGAGCCAACTTAGCAGTCATTGGCACGCTTGACATCTTGTTTGCTGTCTAACATTATTGTTAGATGGCAAACAAGATTGATGGCCCGGAACGCACTTCGGTGGGGGGATGGGCAAAGCGGTGCTACTTCGCTGGACGCGCGATGATGGACGATACGCTGCGACCTTACGGTTTGGGCTCGACGCAATGGTATGTTCTGCATCAGCTTGCCCTGGTTGGACCGACAATGCAGCGCGAGCTTGTGCACTTGCTGCAGGTCGAGCGAGCGACAGTGAGCATAGTCGTCGGCACGCTCGTCCGAAAAGGATTGGTCGAACAGGTTCCTGACGCCGTCGATCAGCGTCAGAAGCTGCTTCGCCTTACGTCGGCGGGCAACGCTTTATGGGCCGAACTGCCCGACCCGGGCTTTATCCATGACGTTGCGTTCGCCGGCTTTTCCGAAGCCGACCTGGAGATCACGGCGCGGGTGCTCAAAGCAGCAACCGAACGCCTCAATCAACGATTGAAGGGAAAACGGACATGACAATTCTCGTTACCGGAGGGACGGGCCTGATCGGTGAACGCCTGCTGCCGCGCCTCGTCGAGGCTGGACTAGACTGTCGCGCGCTGGTTCGCGCGGGCAAAGAGCCTCCGGGTGGCGCGATGGCCATCGAGGGTGACCTGCTCGACGCGGTATCGTTGGCGGAGGCCGTCAAAGGCGTTTCGGCAATCGTGCATCTCGCCGCGGTGTTCCGTACGCAGGACGCCGACTTGATCTGGAAAAGTAATCTGGAGGGAACGCGCAGTCTGATCGCCGCGGCAGAGGCCCACGCCCCTGAAGCTCGTTTCATCATGGCCAGCACGTCCAATGTCTACAGCAAGAGCTCGTCGCATCCTGCGCGTGAAACAGATCGCGTCGAACCGGAACAGGCCTATCCCGCCAGCAAGGTCGCGGCAGAGAACCTGCTGCGCGAAAGCGGGCTGAACTGGTCGATTCTCAGGTTCCCGTTCGTGTATGGCGATGGCGACGGCCATCTGGAAATGTTGCCCAAGCATATCGCGGCCCTTGGCTTCCATCCGGCAAACCGGATGAGTACGATACATCATCGCGACATTGTGGCCGCTGTTAGCCTGGCGGTTGTCGGGGCATTCGATGGCCGCATCGTCAACATCTCGGATGAGGCACCCACCACGATCTACGAATTGGTCGGGCTCGTGGGCGAAACAATGGACCCTTCATCCGAACCCATGCAGAACCCTTGGTATCTTCACGTCGATGCCTCTCTTGCGCGCAGCCTTGGTTTTCAGCCGGCGGTGAGAACTGTCTATCAAGCAGCGCAAGAGGGCATACTTTGAAGTATAGATGTCCGCATGATGTGTCGAAGCATTTGCGCCTGACTAAGAAAAGTCAAAACACGCGGGAGGTCGCGGACGCCGCCATAGCTGCCGTTCAAACGAAGCGATGTCTCTCCCGAAAGTGGTCATTCGCTCGTGCTGCAACCAGACGAGGGCCATTACAGACGGATCTCCCGACCGCCAACATCGCGGACGTTTGGCCGAAATAGTGGGCGATCGAAACACTCTCTTGAACGAAAAGCGACCTTTCGCGGTGTTTGATGCCCAGGTTTCGTGGCTTTGGAGGGGCCAGGTTTCTCACTCCCCCGCTTGGCCGATCGCATTGAGTCTGCCGAGCAATTCGTCGTTCAGGGTCACGTTCGCGGCGGCGAGGTTCTGCCGCAGATGTTCCACCGAAGAAGTGCCGGGGATCAGCAGGACATTGGGCGAGCGGTGGAGCAGCCAGGCGAGTGCCAGCTGCATTGGCGATGCCCCGACCTCTTCCGCGATAGCGGCGAGCCCATCCGACTGAATTGGGCTAAACCCGCCCAGCGGGAAAAAGGGCACATAGGCGATACCTGCGGCGGCGAGCTCGTCAACCAGTGCATCGTCCCGTCGCAGTGCGATATTGTACTGGTTCTGCACGCATACCACAGGAGCGATCGTGCGCGCTTCGGCGACCTGCGCAGAAGTGACATTACTCAGCCCCAGGTGCCGGATCAGTCCGCGCTGCTGCAATTCGGCGAGCGGCGCAAACATTTTCGCAATCGAGCCTTCGGCCGGAGCGCCAATATCGGCGACGCCGGGCATCATCACACGCAGATTGACGACGTCGATGGCGTCGAGGCCGAGGTTGGCCAGATTGTCCTCGACTCCGCGACGCAGTTCGGCAGGCGACAGGGCCGGGTTCCAGGACGCATCGTCACTGCGCGTCGCGCCAACTTTCGTCACGATGACAAGGTTGTCGGGGTAAGGGTGCAGTGCCTCGTGGATGATCCGATTGGTGATGTGCGGGCCATAGAAATCGCTGGTGTCGATATGGTTGACCCCATTCGCCACTGCTTCGCGCAGCACGGCGATTGCGGCGTCATGGTCTTTCGGCGGGCCGAATACACCGGGCCCGGCGAGCTGCATCGCGCCATAACCCATGCGGTTCACGGTGCGGCCGGCAAATGGAAAAGTCCTGGTGATCATGGCAAGTCTCCTTTCGTGATGACCGTATATGCGCCCGGAATGACTGCACGATAAGTCGTGCAACATTGCATGGCCTGTGCGATAAATCGTACAATGATCGGACAGCTCGACGACCTCGCTACCTTCGTTGCCGTTGTCGAGGCAGGCGGATTCCGTGATGCTGCGCGAGCTTCTAGCGCGTCTGCATCGGGGTTCAGCGAGGCGATCCGGCGGCTTGAAGCGCGGCTCGGTGTTCGTCTTCTCAACCGCACGACCCGCAGCGTCACCCCGACCGAAGCCGGGCGACTACTTTACGAGAGCCTCCGCCCGGCGCTGAGCGAAGTCAGTCGTGCGATCGACGTTGTAAACAATCTGCGCGACCGCCCCGCAGGCACGCTGCGCCTCAACGTTCCCGCTAATATCGCGCGCACCGCACTCGCGCCGATCATAGTGCCATTCCTGACGGAATATCCCGAAATCAGGATCGAAGTAACAGCTGAGGATAGCTTCATCGATATGGTAGGCGGCGGCTATGACGCGGGTATCCGTTATGACGAACGGCTCGAGCAGGACATGATCGCGCTCCCAATCGGCCCGCGTACCCAGCGCCTCCTGATCGCGGGCGCACCCGCCTATCTCGCCGAACACGGTCGGCCCCGGCACCCACGCG
This sequence comes from uncultured Caenibius sp., assembly GCA_963662855.2. Classification (GTDB taxonomy): domain Bacteria; phylum Pseudomonadota; class Alphaproteobacteria; order Sphingomonadales; family Sphingomonadaceae; genus Andeanibacterium. The sequence continues at coordinate 592,846 of CAXXWL010000003.1, read as the reverse complement.
ATCTGCTCCAGCATCGCTGCCTGCGTGGCCGGTTTGCGGGTGGTCGCTTGGCGACCTGGGAGTTCGAGAAGAATGGCGAAATCGTCCGCGTCGATCCCGATGGGCCGCTGGTCAGCCAGCCGGGCAGCGCAGCCGACTTGCTGGTCCAGGCGGCAGTTGGTGGGCTCGGCCTCGTGGGCATCTTCGAAGACTGGATGCGTTCCGAACTGGAAAGCGGCGCGCTCGAACCGGTACTGGAGGACTGGTGTCCACCCTTTGCGGGACCGTTCCTATACTATGCCGGGCGTCGTTACCTTCCCGCCCCGCTGCGCGCCTTCGTCGATTTCGTGAAGCGGCGGGCATAGCCAAGGTTTCCCTGTATCTCAAAGTGGCTGCGGGCGGTGTTCCCTTCGGCCCCAAGATCACGCCCCAATCTCTGCGTTTAGGTCGTTGCTCCCGTCCCCTGCAATCTGCCCTTCATTCCGCCGAAACGAAGTATCGCCATTCATGCGCTTCGTGCGGGTAGAATGACAGCAAGAGGCGGATCAAGGCAAAGCGTTGAACTGCTCGGCAGAGGGCACTACAGCCAATGGAACGAACGGCGAGCCACTCATGAAACGCTTTTCGTTTCTGGACGCGGGGCCGAAAGGGCGGGCTTACGCCAAATTCCGTTCAATGGAAGATATCGAGCGTCATCGCTCCGACCTTGGCGCGCTGGTTGTCACATTCGCTGCAAATATGAGTGCTGGCTGAGCGCGCCGCCAAGCTTCGCGCGTCAAAGCGGGCCACAAGCGACGATACGAGATCTCGGCTGTCCTGACTTTCTGTCTTGAGCCGCCAGAGCGGCCCGTAGGGAGATCGCTCTTCGATCGTCGATCCGGCTCGCCTAACATCTGAGTATGATGGCATGTTCTGCCTGAAAGTCGCATTTGCAGAAGTATCGTGTCGGCATCCTATTTTCTGTCGCGGAGTTTCGGGCGTGAGCAAATCGCTTATCATTGGCATAGTCGACGACGATCCGGACGTGCGTGGCAGTCTCGACAGTCTGATGCGTTCGGTCGGCTTTGCGGCGCGTAGCTTCTCGAGCGCCGAGGAGCTGCTGGCCTGCCACGCGCATGACGCTTTGGCTTGCATTGTCACTGATCTTCACATGCCGGGCATGACCGGGTTGGAGCTGCAGACCGAAATGCAGAGCCGCGGATGGCGGACTCCGGTTATTCTGATGACGGCATATCCAACGCCTGCCTCTCGCGATCTGGCCAACGAGAGGGGGGCTGTGGCCTTTCTGACCAAGCCGCTTGATCCCGACATACTCCTTGCCGCTATTGAGAGTGCGACTGCCTGAATCGACGGGAGCAATGAACCCCGCGGCGCCAGCACAGTCGAACCAATGAGTTCACCCTGCTTGGCCGATTGATCCGCCACCGCAGCCACGATCAAAACTTATGTATGCTTATCTCGCCCCTCCTTTGCGCCGACATTGCCCGGCAACTGGCAATCGTGCCAGGCATCAAGGAGAAGTGACATGAGCACGTTCACCACGACAGATGGGACGACGATCTTTTACAAGGACTGGGGCGCAGGACAGCCTGTCGTCCTTTCCCACGGATGGCCGCTTACAGCGGACGCCTGGGACGCTCAGATGCAGTTTCTCGGCGCCCACGGATTTCGCGTGATCGCACATGACCGGCGCAGTCACGGTCGCTCGGACCAGACGTGGGACGGCAACAATATGGATCGCTATGCTGCCGACCTTGCGGAGCTGCTCGACCATCTCGACGTGCGCGACGCCGTGCTCGTCGGCCACTCGACGGGTGGTGGTGAAATCGCGCATTACATCGGCACTTATGGCACGGCGCGCGTTGCCAAGGCCGTTTTGGTGGCGGCTGTGCCGCCTCTTATGCTCAAAACGCCGGGCAATCCGCACGGTACGCCAATCGAGGCGTTCGACGGCATCCGCGAAGGGGTCGTGAAGAACCGCAGCCAGTTCTACATGGATCTGACCATACCCTTCTTCGGCTTCAACCGTGAGGGGGCAGAGGTAGTGCAGGGCACGCGCGATGCCTTCTGGCTGCAAGGCATGATGGGCGGCATCAAGGGGCAGTATGACTGCATCCGCGAGTTTTCGGAGGTCGACTATAGCGAAGACCTCAAGAAGATGACGATTCCGACGTTAGTGGTGCAGGGCGACGACGACCAGATCGTGCCGATCGATGCGGCCGCACGCCGCGCGGTCGAAATCGCACCCAACGCGACGCTCAAGGTCTATCCCGGCGCGCCTCACGGCCTGCCGATCACCATGGCGGACCAGTTCAATGCCGACCTGCTGGAATTCATCCGCAGCTGAGCCATTGAGGGGGCATGTCTGCCGGCATGCCCCTTCCGGCCTTGGCGGCAATCGCTCAGTGGCTATAGCGGGTCGCGCTCGCTTCCCGGACACCCAGGCTTTCAGCCATCCGAACCAGATCGGCGAGCGAGTCCGCCGCCATCTTCTGCATGACATGGCCACGGTGGATTTTGACGGTGATTTCGCTGAGGTTCAGCCGTCCTGCCACTTGCTTGTTCATGAGGCCCGCTGTGACGAGCGCCATCACCTCGCGTTCACGCGGCGTCAGTGTTTCGTAGGCGGCGCGCAGATCGTCCTGCGCCTGGCGCGCGGCGCGGTTCGCCCGGTCGATGTCCACCGCTTCATTGACGGCGAGGATAAGCGCATCGTCATCGAACGGCTTGGAGAGGAAATTGACGGCGCCTGCCTTCATGCCGCGCACGGTCATCGGAATGTCGCCATGTCCGGTCATCAGCACGATCGGCACATGCACATCGGCGTCGATCAGTTGCTGCTGGAAATCGAGGCCGTTGGCGTCCTTCAGGCGAATGTCCAGGATCAGGCAGGCCGGGGCATCGTTCTCGGTGCAAGCGAGATACTCCGACGGCCCAGCAAAACTGCGCACGTCGAAGCCGACCGACCGCAACAGGCTGTCGATCGCACGGCGAAAGCCGTCGTCATCGTCGATGACGTAGATGATCGGTCGCTCTAACTCGACGGACATGGCGGCCCCATAGTTCGATCTTGGACCAATGATCAGCATGACTTTCGCCCATCCCTGAAATGATAGCATGACTTTCGGGCATGCCTAAATATCGGGGGATGGTGTCGCCTCTCGTTCCCTGGCGCTACTCATACACAAGTTTACGATCGCGTTAGACTGCCCGGGGATCAGACGGGTACGCAGTGGGCGGGCAAGGTGAAGCTGATCGTTGCGCCCACGACCGCATTGTTCTGCGCGCGGACTGCGCCGCCCTGGGACTCGATGATCGAGCGGCAGATCGAGAGGCCCATGCCCATGCCGTCCCCCTTGGTGGTAAAAAAGGGCTCGAAGATGCGCGTCGGATTGTCGCCGGAGATGCCTGGGCCGGTATCGCTGACCGAAACCAGAATGTGATGATCGGCTGGGTGCAGGTGGATGCCGAGTTCTCGCGGACGATCTCCGACGCTCTCCATCGCCTGAATTGCATTCATGAGGAGATTGACGAGCACCTGCTGGACCTGAATCCGGTCGCCAAGGGCCTGTGGAAGGTCTGGCGCCTGGGTTCGCTTTATAATGACATTCGCCGTTCGAGCCTCGCGCAGCACCAAGTCTTGAGTTTCGTCGACCAGCTGCCGCAGGTCGATCGGTTCGGTACGGGGCGGTGTATTGCGGGCCATCGCGCGGATGCGGTTGATGACCTGTGCGGTTCGCGCGCCATTGTCGACGATATTGTCAAAGCAGCTGAGCGCTTCGTCGATCACCGGCTGCGGGCGTTGGAGCCATCGACGGCCGGATTTTCCATAAGTAATGATCGCTGCGAGCGGCTGATTGACCTCATGGGCGATTGAGGCTGCAAGCTGCCCCAGTGTCGACACCCGCGCTGCATGGGCCAGTTCTGCTGAAAGTTGTTCGAGTCGCGCACGGGTCTCGTTCCGCTCGGTCACATCGAGAGCCATGACGAGCACTTGCGGCCATGGCACGCCATCCTCCAGCAGTGTCACGCGCAGCGCCGCGTTGACGATCCGGCCATCCGGAACGATCAGATCGACCTCCCGTGCAACCACGCGCTCGCCTTCGAGCAGGCTTGCCACGATGTCGATCATCGCCGGTTCCGACTGAGGCGCAAAATATGCGGCGACATTGGCGCCGTTCAGCGCTTCCCGGCTCGGCGCCCCGAAAAGCTCGACCGCGCCGCGATTGGCGCGTCGCATGATTGCCTTCGCCATCGCGGTACGCGCGATTTCGGGTCTGGCTTCCAGGCAGGCACGTAAATCCAAGCCATCCCGGCAGTTTTCCTGGATATGCCGGATGCACGCCGACCAGTCCGATTCCCAGGTTGCGAAACCGACCGCGTCGAAAATCGCGCCGTAGCGATGTTCGGAGCGGAGCTTTTCCAGATTGGCGCGCTCGTTTCGCAGCGAAAGCAGTGTCACGACAGCGATCGCGGTCAGGCTTACTGCGAGCCGCGTGTAGGCAGCAGATAGCGGCTGGCCAAAATGGTCGATGAGAAATGCGCCCAAGGTGAGGATCGCACAGATCCCACCAATGGCTACAAGGCCGCGCGGACTGGCCTGTGGCGCCGCAAACAGGATGACGGCCACGTACAGCACCGCGATGGCGCCACCCATCGGGCTCAGAACATCGATCAGGAAGAGCGCCAGGGCCCCGGCCGCAACCGCAGCGCGCTGTATCCCCTGCATCCGCGTCGTCTCAGGCCGAAGGCTATATCCAAAAATATTGGCCACAGGTGCTCCGATCTCGTCCGCTCCGGCCCTCTTGTGTTTGGCACAGCGTCCCGCAGCTGGCGAGAGCGTCTAACCTTCCCGACGACGGGTCGAGACCTTCGTATGATTGAGGCGCCCCCTCCTCAAAGCCTAATTCCAGTCCCGCTTTTGAGGAGCAGGCGAAGGGGCCGGCCTCGTGAGAAGGAAATCAGGATCATGACTGTGAACAGAATGACCAATGCAGCCCTGTCGGTTCCCGTCGATCTTGCCGGGAATGCCATTGCCAGCGTCGCCGACGCTCTGAACATCCTGCTTGCCGACAGCATCGCGTTGTATCTCAAGACCAAGAATTTCCACTGGCATGTCTCGGGGCCGCATTTCCGCGACTACCATCTGTTGCTCGACGAGCAGGCGAGCGAGATCTTCGCTGCCATCGACCCGGTCGCCGAGCGCGTCCGCAAGATCGGCGCGACCACGCTACGCTCGATCGGTGACGTGGCGCGGCACCAGACGATCGCAGACAATGATGCGCCCTTCGTTGCGGCCGAGGCGATGCTTGCCGAATTACGGAACGACAATCTCAAGCTCGTCCAAGGGTTGCGCCACGCCAAATCGCTGGCGGACGCGGCGCTCGACAATGCCAGCTCGAGCCTCCTCGACGATCTGACCGATGCTGCCGAACGGCGCGCCTGGTTCCTGTTCGAGGCAACCCGCACATAGCCCCCCGCGGCACCGGCTGATCTCCCCCCGCCCCCCAACAGCCGGTGTCGACTGGCCCGGGAAGTCGAGTACTTCCCGGGCCTTCCTTTTTTGGAGGAGCAGGCAATGTCCGTTCGTCGATTCATGACACCACGCTCGCTTGGCATTCTGACAGGCGTTGTGCTTGCCTCGTGTGCAACGGCAGCCGCCGCTCAGCCTGCTACTTCATTGGGCGTCGCGGCTGCCCGGCATCGCGACGAAAATGGCGGCGCGCTAGAAACGGCTAAGGGACCCGTCGCGCTTGCGCTGACGTACACCAGCGATGCCAATGCAAATGTCTCAGGCGGTGTGGAACGCGGCGCGGACTATCTGCAGCGTGTCGGCTTGATCGGCGACCTCGATCTTGACCGAGCGATCGGCTGGCGCGGCGCCGCCGTGCACGTCAGCGTACATGCCATTTCCGGTGAAGGTCTGTCGGGGCACAGAGCCGGCAATCTGCTCACCGTCAGCGGTCTGGAGGCCGAACCGGCGGTGCGACTGTTCAATCTGTGGGTAGAGCAAAAGCTGCCGACCGGTGGTTCACTAAGGATCGGGCAGTTCACGGCAGCGCAGGAGTTTGCGGTCAGCCCGACGGCGTCAAGCTTCATCAACGCGACTTTCGGCTGGCCGGCGAGCTTCGCTGCCGATCAGATCAGTGGAGGCCCCTCCTATCCGCTTGCTGCACCTGGGGCTCGTCTTTCCCAGCCGCTTGGCAAGCGCACCAGTCTGATGCTCGCAGCCTTTGCCGGCGATCCCGCCGGACCGGGGGAGGGCGACCCGCAGCGCCGCGATCGTTCAGGCCTTCAGGGCTGGCGCTTTGCGCGCGGCGCGTTCCTGATCGGCGAAGCCAAGCGCAGCATTGGCAACGCGGCGGCGGTCAACCTTGGCGGCTGGTATCAGACGGCCAACGCGCCGCTGCTCGACCCCGCACCGGATACGCAAGGCAAGCGTGGCAATTGGGGCGTTTATGCCATGGCCGACGTCACGCTTACGCGCCGCCATGGCGCTGCCGGACCGGTCCTGAACGGCTTCATCAGAGCGAGCTACAGCCCGCCTGATCGCAATGCCGTCGATCTCTATCTCGATGGCGGCCTGACCATAACCGGCCTCCTGCGATCCCGACCGCAGGACGTACTGGGTGTAGCCTTGGCCGTGGCGCACTTTTCAGGCGATCTTCCAGGGCGGGCACCTTCCGCCGATCCGTCGATACATGTGCCAACGCGAGAAGTCGCCTTCGAGCTCAACTATCAGGCCAAGCTTCGGCCCAACATCATCGTTCAGCCCAATGTGCAACTGATCCTCGACCCGGCCTATGCACTGGCATCGGACAGTGAAGCGGCAATGCCGCTGCCTCGGCATGCACTGGCCATCGGTCTGCGCACCTACATCAAGCTCTCGCGACTCTGAGCGACACTGGCAGTCCGCCGACATATACCTTCAGACTATATTTCGCGGGCTGCCGCTCGGGTAGCACTTATGCCGGTAAACAAGGGAGACGCATGCCATGCAGATCGATCGACGCACATTTGCCGCCAGCGCTTTGGCCTTGAGTGCCGCCTCGTTGACCTCCACGCGCGGCCTGGCTCGGCCCCTCGCGCCGCCCAGGGCGCGCAACGTCGTGCTGGTCCATGGACTTTTCGCGGACGGCTCATGCTGGTCCGAAGTGATCGCCCGGCTGCAGGCACAGGGCCTGAACGTGACTTCTGTCCAGAACCCTCTGACCACATTGGAGGATGCGGTGACCGCGGCCAGGCGCGTGCTCGATCGTCAGGACGGCCCCACTGTTCTTGCCGGACACAGCTTCTCCGGCATGATCGTGAGCGAAGCGGGAGTGCACCCCAATGTCTCGGCGCTGGTCTATGTCGCAGCACGTGCGCCCGACGCTGGCGAGGACTACGGCGCGCTGGCCAGCAAATTTCCGACGCCACCGGCCAGTGCCGGCATCCTCTTCGACGGTGACGAAGGTCGATTGAGCGAAGCGGCATTCCTGCGCGACTTCGCCGGCGATCTGCCGGAAGCGAAGGCGCGTGTGCTTTACGCGGTCCAGCAGCCGTTTCACAAAGCCCTGCTGACCGGGCGAACGACCAATGCAGCGTGGCGATCGAAGCCGAGCTACTATGCGGTATCAAAACAGGACCGCACGATCGATCCGGATCTCGAGCGGTTCATGGCCAAACGTATGGGTGCGACGACCATCGAACTCGACTCAAGTCATGTGTCGCTCATCTCCCATCCAGACGCGATCAGCAGGCTGATCCTCGACGCCGCAGGTCAGTAAGCTGATCGGCAGAGCGGTGGTCAATCACACTTCTCTACTGGCGTCGCCGGATCGCTTCCGCCTATCGGGCCGGACAGAGATCGGGCTCATCGGCCTGTTCTGGTTTGCGCACGCGCTGCGTTGAGCGTCCATTGTCAGTCTGTGAGTGGCTGCGCCGGGCGATCCGGTTTCGCCAGCCAGCTGCGGGTTGCAGCAAGGATCTCGTCGGAGAGTGCCGGATCATCGCTGATACGCGATAGGATCACCGCGCCGACGAGTGCTGAGAAAGTGCCGATCGCTTCGGTTCGGGCGTCGCGCGATGGCGATCCGGCCAAATCAGTGAATTGATCGATCTGTGCCGCGAGGCCCTCGCTGACCATGCGTCGCACAACCGAGGGGGCCCGGGCAATGTCTGGGCCAAGCGCGGCGAAAAGACACCCATGCGAGACATCGCCGCGATGGGCAGGGCTGAGATAGGAGGTCGCGAAACGATCGAGATCGGTCTTGTCGGCTTGCACCGAGGCGATAGCGCCGGCGAGCGCATGCGCGACCAGTTCGTCCTTGTCGGCGAAATGACGATAGAAGCCGCCATGCGTCATGCCCGCGGCCTTCATGACATCGGCCACGGACACGCCTGCGATGCCACGCTCGCGAAACAGGCGACCCGCCGCATCGATGATGATGCGGCGGTTCTCTGCCATTTTTGCCTTGCTGTTCTTCACGATTGTCTGATGTCCGTCCTAGGCTGGGGAAGTGGCGCGATAACGGGGCGCAACATCGCGGCGGGAGAGCTGCGGCGCAAGCGCAAGTCGGGCCTCTTCCAAGGCGAGCCAGCCGCTTTCGTCCGCCAGTGGCGGGATGGTCACCGTCTCGCCGCGATCAAACCCGGCCAATGCGGCATCGACCAGATCGTCGGCGTCCATCACCATTTCGGGCGGGAAAGCGTCAATATCCTTGCCTGACCGTTCCCAGATTTCGGTGCGTGTTGCGCCGGGAAGAACGGCTTGAACGTGCACGCCGCTGGCCTGCAACTCATGGGAGAGGCCCTGGCTCAGGGTCAGGACAAACGACTTGGCTCCAGCATAAGTGCCATCGGCCATTTCGGGCACCAGGGCCAGGACGGACGAGAGGTTGATGATCGCACCAGCCTTGCGAGCGGCGAAGGCCTTGGCCGCTGCCTGCGCCAACAGCGTCGGCGCGTACACATTGAGCATCAGCAATTGTGCGACTTCATCCTGCGGGGAGGTTGCCAGTGTGCCGGACAATGCAACGCCGGCATTGTTGACCAGCAGTGTGAGTGAAGCGTCCTGTGCCACAAGGGTGGCTATGCGGGCGATCTGGTTTGCATCGGTCAGGTCGGCTTGCTCAACCGAGATTGTCCGGCCGGTTTCGGCGTGCAGCTTGTCGGCAATCGCGTCCAGGCGTGCCTTGTTGCGGGCAACCAGGATCAGGTCATAGCCGCGGCGCGCAAGCCGATCGGCATAAATGGCCCCGAAGCCGGATGAGGCGCCGGTGATGAGCGCCGTGCCTTTTGATGTGCTGGTCATGATCTAAATCTCGCTTTCCTGATTTTGGGACCAGCGGAAAATCGAGCATCGCTACCGGTCACCGACGTCTGATTGCTGCAATATAGATGATGAGTATCATCTTACAAGACTGATTGTCGTCCCTTCGCTGCTATCATGGTCGGCTGAACGGGCGTCGCCATACCTTCGTCTGAGAGACGGTCGCATTCCAGCGGCAGTATCGATCGCGTCAGCAGCGCCCAGCTTTCAAACGCAATCCGATTTCAAACGGAGACTTCCAATGGCGACCTATCTCATCAATCACCTGCGCATTCCCGGCGACATTCCCAACGATGCCGGTCTTTCCTACCTGGAACAGGTCGAGGCGACAGAGGCACCCTTTGGCGGAAAGTGGCTCGCCCAAGGCGCCGCCGACGTCGTCGAAGGCGCCTGGCCCGGCTCGGTAGTGCTGATGGAGTTCCCTGACCGGGCATCTGCCGACGCCTGGTACAATTCGGCCGACTATCAGGCGATCCAGCCGCTGCGCGACAAGAACAGCATTTCCGACATCGTCCTGATCGACTCGCTGCCCGAGGGCTTCACGATCAAAGGATTTGCACAGGGCATTCGCAAGGCCTTGCAGGGCGCCTGATCCTGGAAATCACGGTGCAGGCCGCGCAGATGCCGGTCAGCACCTCAATCGTGCACAGCCATATAGCCTAGGCCACGCAGCGTTCGGATCGAAACGCCTGCACCGAGATCCGTCAGTTTGCTGCGAACCCTGTGGATGTGCACGTGGATCGAATTCTCCGTATAGTCCTGTTCCATCGAATGGAGGCTGTCGCCGAGTTGGGCCTTGGTGATGACCCGTTCCGGTGCGCGCAGGAAGCGTTCGAGAATGATGCTTTCGCATCGCGAGAGGCTGGCACGGCCGTCGCCTACACTCAGTTCCTTGGATGTGACATCGTAGGTCACGTCGCCATACTGGATCACCGCTTCGGCCAAGGGGAGTGGCCGTCGCCCCAGGGCCCGAAGCCGCGCGACGAGTTCCTCCATCGCAAACGGTTTGACCAGATAATCGTCGGCACCGGCATCAAGGCCCTGCACGCGTTGACCGACGCTTCCGAGCGCGGTCAGCAGAAGGACAGGCGTGGCGATCCCGGCAGCGCGCACCCGTGAGAGTAAATCCAGTCCATTCTGTGTCTCGAGCTCGCTGTGCCGGGCCAGCATGATGTCGAGAATGACAGCATCATAGGTCGCCATCTGCCACGCATGCCAGCCGTCCTCGGGCGTATCGAAGAGATCAACCGCAAAACCTTCCCGCGTCAAAGCCTTGCGCGTTGCCTCGCCGAGTTTGCGATTATCCTCAATGAAGAGCAGCTTCATGCGCGCACCGCGGAGGACTTGGTGTTGAACCACGAGGGCCGCGCCGTCTCCGTATTCGCAAACACATCATCGCCATGGCCGCAAAAATCGAGGACGAAGCGGGCTCCGGCCGGCGAAGGTTCTAACCGCGCTTCGCCGCCGTGCAGGGCCATCACCCGGCTGACGATGGAAAGGCCGAGGCCAGCCCCGAAACTATGGGCATCAGCCTTGTGAAATCTCTGGAACAGACGGGGGCGGAACCTATCCGGCACGCCGGGGCCGTTGTCACTCACGAAGAGCCTTCCGGACGCATCAATCGACACGGCGATCTCGCAGCCGGGCGGCGTATGCCGCGCGGCATTTTCGAGCAGGTTACGTATCGCCACTTCCACCAGACCCGGGGACCCTTTGCACACCCAATGTGCAGGCGCGCTGTCGAAGGAAATATCGCGGCCGCCCGCCACGATGGCGCTGGCCATCTCGGTGGTAACTGTGCGTGCCAGCTCGACCAGATCGAAAGGCGCCGTGTCCCGATCCTCGCCGCTATCGGCCTCGGCCAAGGTCAGGAGCTGGCCGATCAAGCGCCCAAGCCGTTCAAACTCTTCGATGGCGTCCTTTCGGTCTTCCGGGGCCAGAGAGCCTTCCACCTGCGCCCGCAAGGTCGCCAAAGGCGTTCTCAGTTCATGCGCCGCATTGGCGGAGAACTCGCGTTGCGCGCGCCACCCGGCCTCCAGTCGATCAAGCGCAGCGTTGAAGGCGACCACAAGCGGCGCGATCTCGCGCGGTGTCGAACTGAGGGGCAGGCGTTGGCTGATGGTGGCGGGGCCGATCCCGGCAGCTTGTTTCGATATGGTCCGCAGCGGCCGCAATCCGAGGCGGAGCGCCGCCAGGACGCCGACCGCCATCAATCCGATGATCAGGAGAATAAGCGGCAGGTTCGCACTGGCCTCGCTGGCCAGGTGGTTGGGGTCCATCCGCTGTTCGAGCGAAAGATGCCCCGTGTCGGGAATGATCCCCAGAATCTGCACCGCCATGAAGACCAGTACCATGATGAGCACGACGGACGGGAACAATATCCACGTCAGGGAGAAGCCGCCTCGATGCTTCTCCTGGTCGCGCCGCTTGATCTTGGAAAGGCCTGGCATGGGGTTGTGCCTCCTGGATCGTATTCTGGGTGCCGGTCACCGAATGGTGGGTTGGCATGGTCGCTCAATCTTCCACCAATCTTTCGCCCGCTCCAGTTTCTCGACAGCGTTGAAAGAAAAAGCCCCCCGTAAGGAGGGCTTTTCTTGTTGCGTGCTCAGGGCCTCCTCACGCGGGGGGACCTTGCCGGCCCACCCGCGCCTGAGCCTGTCCCAGCTCAGCAGCCGCTGCTGCCGCCTCCGCCGCCCAGCACTGCTCCGGCGAGGCCGCCGAACAGGCCGCCGCTCTTCTTGGGCTTGCATTCCTTCTTGCTCTGCGAGGTGGTGCGCGGGGATTCGTCTTCCTCGTCGCCGCCCATCATGCCCATGTTCATGCCCTGCGCTTCCATCCAGCTGGTGGTGGAGCGGTGGCGGACGCGGGCGGTCCATTGCAGGTCCCAGCGGGCCTTGGCGTCGGCCGGGCGGGGCGGGTAGGAGAAGTTCTCTTCCGGCCCGAAGGCGGTGAGCGTGCCCATCCGGAAATCGGATGCGGCGGCGATCACTTCGGCGGGGACGAGGCAATTGGTGGTCTGCGGGGTCATCACCGTCTTGTCCTTCACCAGCGGGGCGACCTGGCCGGGGGAGAGCCAGTCGGACAAGCCGCCGCCGAACTGGCGGTTGGCGCTGCTGGACCACATCACGATATCGCCCGTCTTGCCGCCCGGGCCCTGCTTCGATCCGAAGAGCGAGGCGAAATAGCCGGTGGCATCGGGCACCAGGCCCCAGCTGAGCAGCGAGGCGCCGCTCGCCTGGGCGGCCGTCTTGACCTTGAGGTCCTTCATGAAATCCTTGGTGAGCGTGAAGGCGATGTCGGGCGAATAATTGCCCGCCACGCGGTGCGCGCCCAGCAGCGAACTGTCGGCCTTCACATATTTACCGTCTTCCGCCGGCCAGCGGCCGAAGGTCTTGCTGTTCTGCAGGTTGGGGCCCCAATCGGCAGGGACCGAGCTGGTCCACACGCCCGGCGGGACTTCGCCCCTGGCGAGCCTGGAGAAGTCGATCACCACCGGCTGGCCCTTGGGCGCATGTTCGCCGCAGCCCCAGAAGATCAGCATCCGGCCGCTGGGTTCCTCGAATTCGGGGAGCTTGTCCACCGGGCCGCGTTCCTCGCGCGGGGTGGCCAGGGCGACCGATTTGCCCAGCTTCGCGCCGTCGGGCATGAAATGGTCGGCCTTGGGCTTGCCGCTGGCGGCAGTGGAGGAACCGAGGCGCAGCAGCAGCTCGTGCTGGATCTGCGATCCGCGCCCGCCCATCATCATCGACATCATGCCGCCCATTCCGCCGCCCATGCCGAAGCCGGAAGTGGTGCCCGCGCGCATGTCGTATCGGGCGACGGGGCCGCTATCGGGCGCGCGCTGGGCGAAGGAAGGAATGGCGATGGCAAGGGTTGCGGCGCCGCCCAGCAGGGCAATGGCGATCAGGCGATGCGAATTCATTGTTCGAGTCCTCACTCCCGGGAATGACAGTTGATACCAGTATTCGTCAGGCAATGCTTGTCGGTTTGCGTCTCGGCGGCGCCTCTCGACAGGGTCCCTGCATGACATTAGCCCTGCGATAACGGAGCCGATCGCGCACAACATTGGAGGTGCGTAAAACAAGGCCAAGAAAAAGGGAGCCGGAGAGGATGCGAATATTGGATGGGCAGGTTGCATTGGTCAGCGGGGCGGGGCGCGGGTTCGGCCGTGCGATTGCCGAAAGGCTGGCGGGCGAAGGGGCGCGAGTGGCGCTGCTTTCCCGCTCGCTGGCGCAGCTGGAGGAGGTGGCGGGGGCAATCCGCGCCAATGGCGGCGAGGCGCTGTGCGTGGAATGCGACGTGACCGAGCGCGCTTCGATCGAGGCGGCGGTGAAGGCGGCGCAGGAGGGGCTCGGCCCGATCGACCTGCTGGTCAACAACGCCGGCGTGCCTGGCCCCTTCGGCCCGATCTGGCAAGTGGACCCCGATGAATGGTGGCGCGCGCAGGCCATCCATATCCGCGCGCCGATGCTGTTCATGCATGCGGTGCTGCCGGGCATGGTGGAGCGGGGCCGGGGGAGGGTGGTGTGCGTTTCGGCCATCGCCAGCCGCATGGTGGCGCCCAACCTCTCGGCCTATTGCACCGGCAAGATCGCGCAGAACCGGATCGTGGCGGAAGCGGCGGCGGAGCTGGCGGGCAAGGGCGTGTCGGTCTTCGCCATCGATCCCGGCTTCGTCTTCACCCAGCTGGCGCGCGACACGATGGAAAGCCCCGAGGCGCAGAAATATCTTGGCGGCATGGTGGACCGGCTGCGCGCCGCTTCGGACGATCCGGCGGCACAGGCCGATCTTGCCCGCTGCGCCCAGCGCGTGCTCGATCTGGCATCGGGCCGCTACGATGCGCTGTCGGGCCATTATTACGAACTGCCCGACGATCTGGATGCCGAACTCGAAAAGAAAACAACGGAGGATGCCCGATGAATCTCGATGACCGGCTCGCCGCCGCCGAAGGTGCCATCGCCCGGCTGCAGCACGATCTTGCCGTGCAGCAGGATATCGAAGCGATCCGCAAGCTGCAGATCAGCTACTGCTATTACATGGACAAGGGCCTGTATGACGAGGCGGTGGACTGCTTCGCGCCCGAGGGCGAATTGCAGTTCATGGGCGGCATCTGGCGCGGCACGGACAGTATCCGGCGGCTCTATTGCGGGCGGCTGCGCAACAGCTTCACCAATGGGATCAACGGCCCGGCCTATGGCATGATGTGCGAACACTGGCCCACGCAGGACGTGATCAGCGTCGCGGCGGACCGGCAGAGCGCCAAGGGCCGCTGGCGCTGCACGCTGATGGGCGCGCAGCACGATACGAAGGAAAACCGCAATCCCCGCCTGCCGCGCCAATGGTGGGAACATGGCATGTATGAAAACAGCTATGTCCGACAGGATGGCGTATGGAAGATCGCCTGCCATGCCTATCACCTGTTCACGCAGGTGGATTACGAAATGGGCTGGGCGGCGGCCAGGCCGATCCCCTCGCCCTACCTCACCGCGACTTTCCCCGAAGATCCCAACGGGCCGGACGAGATCGATGGCAATGCCCATCCGGCCTGGCCGAACACCGATCTGGTGCCGTTTCATTATGTTCACCCTGTAACGGGCAGGCCGGTGGTGCCCGAAAAGGCCGGGTGATTGCTGCCCGGCGCTCGTCATTGCGGGGGACCGAAGGCCCCGCCGCAATGACGGAGCTGTCAGACTGCATCGCCCATTAAACGGTTCGTCGCCCTGGCACTGCGCTTCGGCGGCCAATTTTCGATGTTTCGAACGAAAAGACTTGCATTTCTGCCGCAAGTGCGAAGAGACGTTATAACATCTAGACTCGCAGCTTGCAGGATTGCCCCCACTCATGAAAACTCGTTCCGCATCGCTTCTGGCGGCCGCAGCCATGTTCATCCCCTATCAGCCCGCCTTCGCGGCAGAGCTTGAGCAGCCCGCTCTGCAATCCGCTGCGCCGGATGCGGAGGCGGATGGCGCGGCCAAGGATGCCCCGGCCAAGGATGCCCCGGCCAAGGATGCCCCGGAAGCGAAGGCCACTCGCCCCGGCGACGATTATCACGGCGAAATCCTCGTCACCGCGCCGGGCCTTGCCCGGCTGGACATGCTGGCCGGCACGTCCGTGATGGATGGCACGGAATTGCAGCGCAACCTTGGCGCGGGCACTCTGGGCGATGTGCTGGCCAAGCTGCCCGGCGTTTCTTCCACCAGCTTTGCCCCCGGCGTCTCGCGCCCGGTGCTGCGCGGCTTCACGGGCGAGCGTGTGCGCGTGCTGACCGACGGGATCGGATCGATCGACGCGGCCAGCACTTCGGCCGACCATGCGGTGACGATCGATCCGCTGCTGACCGA
The DNA here is from genome assembly GCA_963662855.2 of uncultured Caenibius sp. Lineage (GTDB taxonomy): Bacteria > Pseudomonadota > Alphaproteobacteria > Sphingomonadales > Sphingomonadaceae > Andeanibacterium. The sequence continues at coordinate 577,213 of CAXXWL010000003.1, read as the reverse complement.
CCGGATCGAGGTGCTGCGCGGCCCTGCCGTGCTGCTCTATGGCAGCCAGGCCATCGGCGGCGCGGTGAATGTGATCGGCAAGCGCATCCCGCCGCGCGTGCCGGACGAGGCACTGCATGTCGATGCCATGGCGGCAGTGGATACGGCCGCCGACCGGCGCGAGATCGGCAGTTCGGTGGATGTGCCGCTGGGCCCCAATGTGGCGTTCCATGTCGATGGATCGTGGCGCAAGTCCGGCGACGTCCAGGTGCCGGGCTATGTTGCTTCCGACATTCTGCGCTCCGAACTGCTGGCCGGGGCGGATCAGCTCGAACAGGATGGATATGGCGAGGAAGCGGACGAGGTTCGCGCCACTGCCAATCTCAAGGGCAAATTGCCCAACAGCCAGACCGAAAGCACCAGCCTCGGCACCGGCATCGCCTTCTTCTCGGGTGAGAGCAATCTGGGCCTGTCCTTCGGCTATTACGATACGAATTACGGCGTGCCCGAAAAGCCCGGCATTCCCGATCCGCTGGATAGCGAGGCGGAAGAGGAAGCCCCCGTCACGATCGGGATGAAGCAATATCGCGTCGATCTGCGCGGCGTGCTCGATCTGGGGGATGGCTTCTTCGACAAGCTCCAGACCCGCTGGGGCTGGTCCGACTATAGCCATACCGAATTCGAGGGCGCCGAGACGGGCACCCGCTTCGATGTCACCGGGATCGAAGGGCGGCTGGAACTGATCCAGTCGCAACGCGGCGCATGGGGCGGTTCGCTGGGCGCGCAATATTCGCACCAGAATTTCGAGGCCATTGGCGAAGAAGCCTTCGTGCCCGCCAGCAAGACCGACAGCTTCGCCCTGTTCACGGTGCAGGAGTTCGACCTTGCCCCCTTCGAGCTGGAAGCGGGCGGGCGTTACGAGCGGACCGATATCGATGTCGCCTCGCTGGATGAAGCGCGCGGTTTCGATACATTCTCCGGCGCGCTTGGCCTGTCATACGGGCTGACGCCGGGCCTGCGCATCGGCGTCAACGGATCGCGGGCGGAACGCGCGCCTTCGGTGCAGGAACTCTTCGCCGACGGGCCGCATGTGGCCACCCAGCAATATGAGCTGGGCCATCCCGATCTCACCACGGAAGGCGCCTGGGGGCTGGAAGCCTATCTGCGCGGCAATCTCGGCGGCGCGACCATGAGCTTCAGCGTCTATCAGAACTGGTTCGACGGCTTCATCTATCTTTCCGAAACCGGCGATGAGGAAGACGGGCTGCCCGTCTATGAATTCCTCCAGCAGGATGCCAAGCATTTCGGGATCGAGGGCGAGATCAGCGCGCCGCTGTATCAGAGCGACGGATTCAAGCTGCTGGCCGATCTGCGCGGCGATTATGTGCGCGCCACCCTGGCCGACGGCACGCCCGTGCCGCGCATTCCGCCGCTCAGCCTCACCGGCGCGCTGGAAGGGCAGATCGGCGATTTCGATGCTAGGGCCGAAGTCCAGTGGTTCGACAAGCAGGACCGGCTCGCCCCGCTGGAAACCCCGACCGGCAGCTTCGCCTTCACCAATCTCTCGCTCGCCTGGCACCCGCTGACCGGCGCGGACAACCTCACCCTGATGTTGCAGGCGGATAATATTTTCGACGTCGAAGGCCGCCGCCATGCCAGCTTCACCAAGGATTTCGTGCCGCTGACGGGGCGGAACTTCCGGCTGAGCGTGAAGGCGAGTTTCTAGGTTCAGTCAGGGCTATCCTTCTCCCGTTGACGGGAGAAGGATAGCGAAGCTTGCTCCGCAGGAGCTAGCGAAGCTTGGATGAGGGTTGGTGCCCTCTCGAAGCGCCCAACACCCTCACCCAACTCCGGCTAGGCCGGTTTCCGGCCAAGCCTGCGTATCCCTCTCCCGCCAGCGGGAGAGGGTTTGGGCAATCCGCAACGCTGCCGGATCAAAGCCTCGGCAGGGTCACCCCGGTCTGGTGCATATATTTGCCCGCCCGGTCGGCATAGCTTTGCTCGCAGGCTTCGTTGCCCTGCAGGAACAGGAACTGGCAGGCGCCTTCATTGGCGTATATCTTCGCGGGAAGCGGCGTGGTGTTGGAAAATTCCAGCGTCACATGGCCTTCCCATTCCGGTTCCAGCGGGGTGACGTTCACGATGATGCCGCAGCGGGCATAGGTGCTCTTGCCCAGGCAGATCACCAGCACGTCGCGCGGGATGCGGAAATATTCCACCGTGCGCGCCAGCACGAAGCTGTTGGGCGGGATCACGCAGACATCGGATTTGATGTCCACGAAGCTGTTGGAATCGAAGTTCTTGGGATCCACCACCGCGCTGTGGACATTGGTGAAGATCTTGAACTCGTCCGAAACCCGCGCGTCATAGCCATAGGAGGACAGGCCATAGCTGATGCAGCCATTGTTCTGCTGGCGCTCCACAAAGGGTTCGATCATGCCGCTGTGGCGGGCTTCTTTCCGGATCCACCGGTCGCTGAGAATCGACATGGGTGAGTGATTCACTACCCGCGGCGCGGGGGCAAGAGGGCAGGTGAAGCGTCTGCCGGAATTGTGGGGTGTTATTCCGGGCCACTAGCCGACTTCCGCTCAGCCTGAGCCTGTCGAAGGCCACGGGAAGTCGGCAGCCCCAAGGGGCAAATGCTGCGCGCGTCCTTCGACAAGCTCAGGATGAGCGGGTCTTGTTATTGGCCGTGATAGTCCCGGAACCACTCCACGAAGCGGGGCACGCCCACTTCGATCGGCGTGGTCGGCTCATAGCCCAGATCGGCCCGGATCGCCTCGATATCGGCGAAGGTCTTGTGCACATCGCCCGGCTGCATGGGGAGCATTTCGAGCTGGGCGGTTTTCCCGCAGGCATCTTCCAGCAGGCCGATCACTTTCATCAGCGCTTCGCTGCGGTGATTGCCGATATTATAGAGCGCATGGGGCTTGGTGCTGCCGCCCGCCTTGGGCGCATCGTCATCCGCCGGGGGATGGTCCAGCGCGGCGACCACCCCGCTCACGATATCGTCGATATAGGTGAAGTCCCGGTACATATCCCCGTGGTTGAAGACGGGGATCGGCCGGCCTTTCAGGATCGCATCGGTGAATTTCCACATCGCCATGTCGGGCCGGCCCCACGGCCCATAGACGGTGAAGAACCTCAGGCCCGTGAGCGGGATGCGATAGAGATGGGCGTAGCTTTCGCTCATCAACTCGTCCGCCCGCTTGGTCGCGGCATAGAGCGAGACGGGGTGGTCCGCCCGGTCCTCCACCGCGAAGGGCAGCTTGGCATTGCCGCCATAGACCGAGCTGGAGCTGGCATAGACCATATGCTCCGTGCCCCGGTGCCGGGCCACTTCCAGCAGGTTGAGATGGCCCACCAGATTGGCGCTGGCATAATCGTGCGGATGCTCGATCGAATGGCGCACCCCGGCCTGTGCGCCCAGATGGACGATCCGGTCGAACTCCAGCACCTCGAGCGCCTTGGCCAGCCCGGCCATGTCCGAAAAGTCGAGCGGCAGGAAATGGAAGCGGTTGCCGCCCATGCCGCTCAGCCGGGCAATGCGCGCCTCCTTCAGCGAGACCTGGTAATAGGAATTGAGATTGTCGATCCCGATCACCTGGTCGCCGCGTGCCAGCAGGTGCTCGGCCAGTGCCGCGCCGATGAATCCCGCCGCCCCGGTTACCAGAATCCGCATCGATAGGCCCCCTTCATGGCCGCAGCCCTAGCGCCAATACCCTATGGCATGGTTAAGGGGCAGTGTCCGGACGCCCGGCTCGTTTGTGCGCACGCTTGGTTCCTTTGAGCACACGCTAGTCATGCAGGAATTCATAGCGGAATACATCCCCGTCGCGCTTCACTTTCCCGGCCGAGGAACGGCGGAAATGCGCGGGAAAACAGATGGTTTCGCTATCGGCCACCTGTTCCATCACAGCCCTGCGCGTGCGGCTGGCGGCCGGCGCGTCCATATCGAAGGCAAAGGGCAGATCGGGCCGGATCAGCTGCACCGGATGGTGGATCACATCGCCCCAGAACAGCCCCGCAGGCCCGCCGGACTGCGCATTTATCGTGCAGCAGCCGGGCGAATGGCCAAAGGCCGGCTCCAGCCAGACCCCGTCGCCGATCTCGCGATGGACAGCGATATCCGCATCCACGATCTCGCCTTTCCCGGCCTCCATCACCGGTACGATGGAATCGAGAAACGCCTCGTAATGCAGTTCCTCGCCTTGCGGATCCTGTTGAAAATACTCGAAATCTTTTCGGCTGAAGAGATAGCGGGCATTGGGGAAGGTCGGAACCCACTTGCCGTTTTCCAGCCTGGTGTTCCAGCCGATATGGTCGAAATGAAGATGGGTGCACATCACCAGATCGATATCGCCCGGCGCGAATCCGGCGGCGCGCAAATTCTCCAGATAGCGCGTATCCAGCTGGTGAACCTCGGGCAGCCCCCGGTTCTTGTGATTGCCGCAGCAGGTGTCCACCAGAATGGTCAGCCCATCCACCTCGATCACCCAGCTATGGACCGAAAAGGTCATCAGCGCGGTTTCCGGATCGGCGGTGATCTCGTCCGGTTGATTATACCAGTGCATCAGGCGCTTAAGGTCTGTCGCGGTGGTCCCTGGCAGCTGGCTCAGCAGCGGAACGGGGCTGTCCATCTCATGAACCTTGTGCACCGTGATGTTGCCCAGCGTGATTGGCGGCATCCTTAACCTCTCCATTTTGCACAAGGCATAGCCGATCCTTCGCCGGGCACGAAATGTTGCGCACGAGGGCGTGTTCCATCCCACGATTTCCGTGTGTTGCGCTGCGATAAAGACTGCGGCGGATTGCGGTGCCGGCCGATGAATGTCTCGGTGTTCGGCTAGTCGTCCGCCATCGGCCCCGGGGATGACCCATTGCTGGGAGGAAAGCCGGGCTACTGCGAAGGGTGATGTCGGGCCCGGAAAATAAGGGCAATATCTCAGCCCGTTGCGAGGCAATCACCGTATTCTTGCGATATTTCGTGAACTCCGTTCGTCCCGGAAAAGAGGGTAAACATCTAATTTGCGTTCTTACGTAACCTCATTGAATGATAGCTGGCGCATCTGCAGCGATGCAATGATGCAATGCAGCGACAGGTCCTGAAATTATGGATGGCTATGACAGTGCTGCCCGTGAGCCGGAGTTTGGCCTGGCGTTGCACTATGCCGCTTCGGTGGCCGAACATGATTCTGTCGATAAGGGGGCAGCGCAGCTCGCCACCGAGATCGATGCCCGGCTGGACAAGCTGCGGCGGATCAAGTTCCAGCGCCGGCTTGTGGCGGTGGCGCTGGTCGCTGGCGACATGCTGGCCTGTGTCATGGCTGTGCTGCTCAGCCAGACCATCTACGGCGCCCCGTTAGACCCGGCGATTGCCGGCACGGTCTTGGCTGCGGGCTTCCCGGTCTATTTCCTCGCCGCCTTGCAGACCGGGGCTCACAACCCCACCATCGCCCATCGCCCCGGTGCGAGCATCTGCAGCTCTGCACTAGCCCTTGCGGTAACTGCGGCGATCTTCTTCGCCGCTCTGTTCGCGGCCAAGCTCGGCGCGGAGATATCCCGGCTGCAAGTCGCGCTGACGCTGGCGATCTGCTTCGTGCTTGGCGCAACGGCGCGCTATGTGATTTCCCGCCGCTCGATGCATTATCTGGGGGCGAAGCCCTTTGCCAATCTGTGCATCTACGACGATGTCCCGATGCAGTCGAACCGGGGCCCCGGTGCTATCCGCGCGACCGATGCCGGCCTTGTGCCCAATCTGGCGCGTCCGGAGATGGTCAGTCGCCTTGGCGCATTGGTGCGGGGGATGGACCGGGTGGTGGTGCATTGCTCCCCCGGACGACGCGAGGCCTGGACGCGCGCCCTCAAATGCGTGGATATCCGGTCGGAAATCGTGATGCCCGAACTCACGAAGATGATGCCGCTCGACATTCGCTATCGCAGCGGGGAAGTCAGCCTCGTGCTCGCCAATGGGCCGCTGCGCTGGCATCAGCGTTTGACCAAGAATTTGTTCGACCGGGTGGTGTCCGCCGTGGCTTTGGTGCTGTGCATGCCGCTGCTGGCGGCTATTGCGATCGCCGTAAAGCTCGACAGTCCCGGTCCGGCGCTGTTCGGGCAGGAGCGCATTGGCTTGGGCAATCGTCGCTTCAAGATCTGGAAATTCCGGACGATGCGCCATGACATGCAGGATACGGCGGCGGCGCGGCTGACCGCGATCAACGATCCCCGGGTGACGAGGCTTGGTGCATTTCTTCGTCGCACCAGCCTCGACGAATTGCCGCAAATCCTCAACGTCCTGATGGGGCATATGAGCATCGTTGGGCCACGGCCCCACGCGCTCAAGGCCCTCGCCGGTTCATCGCTCTATTGGGAAGTGAGCAACGATTATTGGTTCAGGCATGCGCTAAAGCCCGGCATTACGGGTCTCGCTCAGGTCAGGGGGCACCGCGGTAACACCTTCCATGAAGACGATCTGAGCAAGAGATTGCAGGCTGATCTCGAATATGTTGCAAACTGGTCGCTGATGACGGACGTGCGTATCATCTGCCAGACCACTCTCGTCCTCGTCCACCGCAACGCCTTCTGAAGGGGGCGGCCGGTTTCGGGCACCGGCTGTCCACACTTCACTCGCCCTGCCTGGATAATCCGTGACGATGCGCATTCTCCTCCTCGGGATCAATTACGCCCCGGAGATCATTTCCACTGCCGTTTACTCGACCGGTCTGGCCGAAGAGATGGCGCGGCGCGGGGCGAAGGTCGAAGTCGTCACGGCCTTGCCCTATTATCCGGCGTGGCGCGTGTTCGAAGGGTGGCGCGGGCCGTTCTGGCGCCGCGAAACAAGTGCGGAGGGCGTGAGGATCGTCCATTGCCCGCTCTATGTTCCCGGCAATCCGACCGGCATGCGCCGCATCCTGCACCATGCCAGCTTTGCTCTGACGACCCTGCCGGTAGCCTTGTGGAAGGGCATGTTCGGGCGGCCGGACATCGTCTTCGTGGTCGCACCCTCGATCCTGTCCGGCCCGGTCGGCTGGCTTGCGGCACGCCTTGGCGGCGGCAAGGCCTGGCTGCACATCCAGGATTACGAAGTGGCCGCGGCCTTCGCCACGGGCCTGCTGCGCGAAGGCAGCCTCGTCGGCCGGTTCGCCATGGCCTTCGAAAACTGGGTGCTTCGGCGTTTCGACCGCCTGAGTTCTATCTCCGAACCCATGCTAGCGCGGTTGACCAAAAAGGGCATCGCCCCATCGCGCATATTCGAGCTGCGCAATTGGGCCGATCTAGGCCGGATCGTACCTCTGTCGGGTCCGTCGCCGCTCAAGGCGGAACTTGGAATTACGGCCCGGCACATTGCACTTTATTCCGGCAATCTGGCCAACAAACAGGGGCTGGATATCCTGCCCGACATGGCCAGGCGGCTGGCTCACCGAAAAGACCTTGCGTTTGTCATCTGCGGTGACGGGCCGATGCGGTCCCGGCTGGTGGAGATGTCCGCCGGGTTGGACAATATCCACTTCCTTCCGCTTCAGCCGCTGGAAAGGCTCAGCGATCTGCTCGGCATGGCGGATGTCCATCTCCTGCCGCAGGTCGCGGATGCGGCGGATCTGGTCCTGCCATCCAAGCTCACCAACATGCTGGCATCCGGACGCCCGGTGGTGGCCACAGCCATGCCGGACACGGCGCTGGGCCGCGAGGTCGAGGGGACGGGGGTGGTGGTGCCGCCGGGCGACGGCGCTGCCGCTGCCGAAGCCGTTGCGCGCCTGCTCGACGATGAGGCCTTGCGGCAGCAGCTGGGCGAAGAGGCGCGGCGGCGCGCGCTCGAACGCTGGGACATGAAGGCGATCATCGATCGGCTGGAAGGCGAATTGCGCAAGCTTTCGGGGAAGCCGGCCTGAGCCTGCCCGCGTTCGCCGGGTTTTATTCTTCGCCCTGCGCCTGCCATGCCCCGCCCAGCGCTTTGTAGAGCGCGATTGCTGCTGCGGCCTTGCCTGCGCGCGACTGGGCATCCTGCCGCTGGGCCTGCATCATCCGCAGCCGCGCCTGTTCCAGTTGCAGGCGGCTGGTCTCGCCGCGCTCGAACAGCAGCTGGGCAAGGCCCCAGGCATCTTCCTCGCGCTTCAGGGCGGTGGCTGCATTGACACCCGATTGCGCGGAGGCGGCAAAGCGGTTAGCCGCGCCCTCGCTTTCGGAAAGGGCCTTCACGACCGCAGCCTCATAGGCCGCCGCCGCACCGTCAGCCTTTGCATCCGCCGCGCGGATCTGTGCGCGGATGCGGCCGAAGCTGAATATCGGCCAGCGGAAGAAACCGCCTGCCATGTAGCGCAGGCTTTCGCCGGTCAGGAGATCGCCCGGTGACTGGGCCTGAAGGCCGACGCTGCCTTGAAGGGTGAAGCGTGGATAAAGGTCTGCCTTGGCCACGCCGATCCCGGCAGTAGCGGCGGCCAGGTCCATTTCCGCACGGCGAATGTCGGGCCGCCTTTCGAGCAGGTCCGAACGGATTCCGCTGGCAATGCCGTCGGCCGCTACGGGAACCTTCCCGGTACTGGCCAGCAGGCCGGGCACGATCTGTTCGGGCGGGCTGCCCACCAGCGCGGCGAGACGATAGGCTGCGCCCGCCACTTCGGCCTCGGCCTGGGCGACTGCGCCGGAGCGGGCTTCCCGCTCGGCAGTGGCCTGCTCGGCTTCGATCCGCGAGCCTTCGCCAGCCCTGGCGCGAAGGGAAGTGAGTTCGGCCAGCTTGGCGCCTGCCTCCTGCTCCGCGCGGGCGGTGGCGAGTTGTTCCTGCGCGAGCCGGAAATCGACATAGGTGCGGGCGATCTCCGCCGTCAGCGAGACGATCGCATCGCGCTGCGCCCATTGGGCGGCGTCTTCCATCGCACGCGCGCGCTCGACCTCGCGGGTGGCGCGGCCCCATGTGTCCATTTCCCAGTTGGCATCGAAGCCACTGTCGATCAGCGGGAAGTCCGGATCGAAGCCGGGGATGTTGCCCACCGGGATCTGCCCGTTCTCGCTGATCCGGTTGAGCGACGTGTCGCGCGTCATGCTTATCTGCGGCATCCGCCCGCCCTGTGCCGCCTCGCGCAAGGCACGTGCTTCGGCGATGCGGGCGGTCGCCTGGCGGATATCCGGGCTGGATGCGAGCGCACGCTCGACAAGGGCGGTCAGTTGCTCATCGCCGAACTGCTGCCACCAGGCGGCGCTGACCGGCGCGGTGGAGGCAGGCTCGAGCCAGTCAGGCGCCACGGCGCTTTGCGGCCGCTCGTAATCCGGCCCGACGGTGCAGGCCGCCAGAGCGAGGAGAGGCAGGGGAAGGAAAAGGCGGAAACGCATCGGATTACTCCATTCGCGACCGGAACAGCCAGGCCGAGGCCGACAGGGTGACGAGCGCGATCAGCACCAGCGGCCAGAGCTGGTGGAACACATCGATGGCCGGCATGTCCTTGAGGAACAGGCCCTGCACGATGATGAGGAAATAGCGCGCCGGATCGATATGGGTGACCACCTGCAACCAGTCCGGCATGTTCTCGATCGGGCTGGCATAGCCTGACAGGATCATCAGCGGCACGGTGACGACGAAGCTGCCGAGAAAGCTCTGCTGCTGGGTCATCGACAGGGAGGACACGAACAGGCCCAGCCCGATCAACGCGAGCAGGTAGATGAAGAGGGCCGGGAAGAACAGCAGCAGCGATCCGGTATAAGGAATGCCGAAGAACAGCTGCGCCACCACCAGATAAAGCGTGCCGTTGAAGGTGCCGACCAGGAATGGAGGCACGATCTTGCCGATCAGGATTTCGTGCAGCCGCAGGGGGCTTACCAGCAATTGGTCGAACGTGCCCATTTCCCGTTCGCGCGAAACGGTCTGGCTGGTGATGGCCAGGCCGGCGATGGATACGATGATCACGATAAGCGCGGGCAAGGTAAACCAGATGAAATCCAGCGCGGGGTTGAACCAGTTGGTCACCTGCACTCCGCCCTGTATCGCGGGCACTGCCTCCGCGTCCATTCCGGCGGCGATCTGGGAGACATAGCTGGCCACGATCTGCGCGGCATTGGATCGCCGTCCATCCAGCACCAGGCCTACGCGGGCCGGCTGATTGCGGGCCAGCGCCCGATCGAACCCGGCATCGATCACCAGCGCGGCGATCACCTGCTGATTATCGATCGCCCGTTCAAGATCGTCGGAGGAGGCGAGATAGACCACCTTGCGGAAATTGGGGCTGCCCGCGATCCTCTGCACCAGCTCTGCCGAATGGACGCCGCCCGAACGGTCCAGCACGGCAATATCCACGTTCCGCACATCCAGTGTGGTGGCGAAAGTGAAGATGAACAGCTGGATCAGCGGCGGCAGCACCAGCACGATCCGCGCCTTCGGATCGCGCAGAAGCGACCAGATTTCCTTCACGATCATGGCTCGCAAGCGTTGCATCAGCCCAGGCTCCTCCGGGTCACGCGGAAGGACAGGAAGAAGAACAGGAAGCCAAAGCCCAGCATCACCGCGATATTGGGCAGGAAGTGCGACCAGATGTCCCCGGTGAGGAACAGCGTCTGCAGTGACGGGATCAGATAGCGCGCGGGCACCGCATATGTGATCGCCTGAATCCACACCGGCATGGACGAGATTTCGTAAACGAAGCCGGATAGCAGGAAGGTGGGCAGGAAGGACGCGAGCAGCGCGACCTGGCTGGCCACGAACTGGTTCCGGGTGGCGGAGGATATGAACAGCCCTAGGCCCAGTGCAGGCATCAGGAAGGCCGATGCGATCAGATAGAGCGCGATCAGCGATCCGCGAAACGGCACGCCGAAGGCCCATACCGCGATCACGGTGCACAGGGTCATCGATGCCAATGCCAGCAGGTAATAGGGCACGATCTTGCTGATTATGAATTCCACCATCGATACCGGGGTGGCCATCAGCGCTTCCATCGTGCCGCGTTCCCATTCGCGCGCCACTACCAGCGCGGTCAGCAGCGTGCCGATCATGGTCATGACGATGGCGATCGAACCGGGGACGAGGAAAAAGCGGCTCTTGAGCCCCGGATTATACCAGAAGCGCGGGCTGACATCGATCACGGGCGCATGGGCGGTGGCGCCGGGCAATCCTTCGGCGGCCAGCCAGTTCTGGAACACACCCTGCCCGTGCGAGGCGATAAACGAGGCGGCATTGGGCTGCGATCCATCGGTGATCAGCTGGATCACCGGCATCCGCCCGGACTGCACCATGCGGCCGAAATCCTGCGGGATCACGATCACGCCGCGGATTTCGCTGGCGATCATCTGCCGCCTGGCTTCCGGGATGCTGCGCATCGTCTCGACCGTGAAATAGGGCGATGCGCGATAGGTTTCGGCGAGGCCAAGCGCGGGGGCGCTGCTGTCCTCCAGCACCAGCGCCACTTTCGTGCCCGACGTATCGAGCGACACGGCATAGCCGAACAGGAACAGCAGCAGCAGCGGCATGGCCAGCGCGATCAGGAAGGTGGAGGGATCGCGCATGATCTGGGCGGATTCCTTCACCATCATCGCGCTTAGACGCCGTAGAGAGAATTTGCGGGACGGAGCCGTTTGGGGGGTCATGCCGCGTCCCTTTCGTTCTCGTCCAGCTGCCGGTCGTGCTCTTCGATCAGGGCGATGAAGGCGTCTTCCATGGTCGGGTTGTCCCCGCCCTGCAGCTGAGCCGCGCGGGCTTTCAGGGCATCGGGCGTGCCGGTGGCAATCTGGAGGCCGCGATATATCAGCGATACATCGTCGCAATATTCGGCTTCGTCCATGAAATGGGTGGTGACCAGCACGGTCACGCCCTTTTCGACCAAACCATTGATATGAATCCAGAATTCTCGCCTGGTGACCGGATCGACGCCCGACGTCGGCTCGTCGAGGAACAGCACCGGCGGCTCGTGCATCACCGCGCAGGCAAGGGCGAGGCGCTGCTTGAAGCCGAGCGGGAGCGCGCCCGCATTCATCGAGAGCACGTCGCCCAGATCGAAGATGCCGATCATCGCTTCCTTGGCTTGGCGCGCCGCGGCCCGGCCGAGATTATAGGCCCCGGCAAAGAAATCGAGATTCTGGCCGACGCTGAGTTCGCCATAGAGCGAGAATTTCTGCGCCATATAGCCCAGCGATTCCCGCGCTTCGGCGGCGGAGCGGCGCAGATCGTTGCCCGCCACCGCGCCCTGGCCGGAAGTGGGGCTGAGCAGGCCGCACAGCATTTTGAAAGTGGTCGATTTTCCCGCCCCATTGGGGCCGAGCAGCCCGTAAATCCGGCCCTGCGGAATGGAGAAATCCATGTCGCGCGCGGCGGTGAAATCGCCGAACCGCTTGGTCAGCCCGTGCGCTTCGATCGCAGGGGCCTCACCGGGCGGGATGATGCGATAGCGTTCGGCCAGCGCGCTTGTGCCCTTGGGGCCGCCGCCGAGGATTTCGATGAAGCCATCCTCGAAACGCGGAGGGGCGGAGGCGATCTTCGTTTCCGGCCCGCCCGCCAGCGCATCGGCGCCGGGCACGGGGCACCCTTCGCGCACCAGCAGGCGCACTGCGCGGCCCTGGATCGTGCCATCGGCAATGTCGGGCCGGTCGAGCATCCCGGTAAGGAAATTCCGGCGGCGCTGGGCAAAGCCCGTCACCTGCACCACGCGGTTCTCCACCCTGCCGGTCAGCTCACCCGGAGCCCCGTCGAACAGCAGCTGGCCCTGATTTAGCAGATAGACCCGGTCGCACAGTTCCGCCTCGTCGAGATAGGCGGTGGACCACAATATGCCGATGCCCTCGCCGGTCAGTTCCTGCACCATAGCCCACAGCTCGCGCCGGGAAATGGGATCGACGCCCACGCCCGGCTCGTCCAGCAGCATCAGCCGGGGCGTGCGCACCAGCGTGCAGGCGAGCCCCAGTTTCTGCTTCATGCCGCCGGAAAGATTGCCCGCCAGCCGGTCCTGAAAACGGGCGAGATCGGTGAAATGCAGCAACCGGGCGAAAGTCTCCTCCCGCTCCTCGGGCGGCAGGGCGCGCAGTTCCGCATAGAGATGCAGGTTCTCGCGCACTGTCAGATCTTCATACAAGCCGAAGCGCTGGGGCATGTAGCCGAGCTGGTCGAGCATGGAAGAAGGGGGCTGGCCCAATATGGCCACTGCGCCCTCATCGGGCGTCAGCAGCCCGGCGAGCATCCGGATCAGCGTGGTCTTGCCCGCGCCGTCCGGTCCGACAAGGCCGGTGATCTTCCCCGCCTCCACGTTTATCGACACGCCCGCCAGCGCGGGCATGTCCATCCCCGGGAAACGCTTCACAAGGCCGATGGCCTCGGCAATCGCCTCAGGGGAATGTGGGGTTTCGAGGGGCGTTTCGGGGGGCATGGGGCGGGCTTTACTTGCCGACGACCTTGACCGTCACAGGCTGGCCCTGACGCAATCTGTCGTCCGGGTCCGTCACGATGATGCGCAGGCGATAGACCAGATCGGTGCGCAGGTCGGCGGTCTGCACCGTCTTGGGCGTGAATTCCGCGCGGGGCGAAATGAAGCCAATGGTGCCGTGATAGGTCTTCGAATTGCCGTCTGCATTTACTTCCACCTTCATGCCGGGCGCCACGCGCGACAGGTCGGGCTCCGCGACATAGGCGCGCACGCGCAGCGGGCGGTCGATGGAAAGGGTGAGCACCGTCTGCCCCGGCTGGACGATCGCCCCCGGTTCCTGCGCGCGGGTGACGACCGTGCCGGGCGTCGCGGCGCGCAGGGCGGTGTCGCCCCGGTCCACCATCAGGCTGCCGCGCGCGGCCATGGCGCTCTTGAGCTGGGCCTTGGCCGCATCGATCTGTTCGCTGCGCGCGCCGGCATTGAGCTTGGAAAGCGCCTGTTGCGCTTCGCTGAGCTGGGCCTGCGCCTGATCGCGCTGGGCAAGCGTGGCCTGCCACACGTCGCGGCTGATCGCGCCGGGCTCGACCAGAGCCTGACGGCGATCGACATCCTGCTGGGCCTTGCGCAGCGCAGCCTGCGCCGCGTCCACTCGTGCGCGGGCCTGGCCGATATCCTGTGAGCGGCTGCCATTCATCAACTCGGCCAGCTGGGCACGGGCCTGGGCGATCATCGCATCGGATTCGGCGAGCCGGCTGTCGAGCGGGGCGGGATCGATCAGGGCCAGCATCTGGCCGGGTTCGATCTTGTCGCCTTCGTCCACATCGATGGCGGATATCCGCCCGCCGACGCGGAAGGCCATGTCCACCTCGCGAATGTCGACATTGCCGTAGAGGGTCAGGTCTCCATTGCTGCCCTTGCCGATCAGGCCGAAACCATTGGTGGCAACCCCCGCGATCAGCAGCGCGGCGACGGCGGCGATGGCAATGATACGCTTCCTGTTCATTCTGTCCCTCCGCTGAGGATGGCGAGTATGTTGCGGCGAAGCTGGCCAATCAGCATCTCGCCTTCTTTCGGGCCAAGCTCGCTGACTTCCAGCGCCTTGCATACGGTGGCCCGCGCCGCGCGCAGCACCAGCGCCTGGCCGAAGATCATAAGGCCAAGCATGCGCAATTGCTTGCGCTCATATTCGGGGCGGATGCGGGCCAGCAGGGCTTCGAACCCTGAGAGCAGATCCTTCATCACGCCATTGTAGAGCCGTTCGAATGCCTCGGTCGGCTCAAGCTGTTCGCGCACCACGAAGCGCGACCAGGCGGCCGAATCCTCGTGCAGCATCATCATGGCGACGCGTTCCATTGCTGTGACGATGCGTGCGGTCGCCTCCTGTGCCGAAAGCGAGGCGGCATCGGCGGCGAGTTCGAGCGAGGCGGCCTGCCGCTGGCGGATCTGGCTGGCGATGTGATCGGCGCAGGCCAGATAGAGCCCCTGTTTCCCGCCGAAATGATAAGTGATCGACGACATCGCCGTATCGGAAGCGCGCGCAATGTCCCGCGTGCTCGCCCCATCGAAGCCGAGCCGCCCGAATCGATCGATTGCCGTATTGAGCAGCCGTTCTTGAATCATGGCATATGACTTAATTCGTTCGAACGAACAAATCAACCGCCGGGTGAAGCCAGGCCTTCCTCAGATGGGTTTGCTGGCCGGGCAATGGCGCCGGAAAGGGATGGAACAGGAGCTGCCCTGCCGTGGCACAGGTTATTCTACGCAATTGACCTGATCGTAGTTTCTCGGAAAAATGATTGCACGCGGGGCCGCCCAAGTTCATCTGCGAATGGGGGCACTAATAATGATTATCTGGATTCTGCTTGGTGCAGGGTGGATTTGCGCAGCGGGGATATTCTTCGTCGCATTGTTGCGCTCGCCCATGGGATATGAAGACCATGCCGGTTTTCATGTCGGGCGTCCGCCGGGCTATTTTTTACCGGAACAGGTGGAGCGTGTGCGGCTGGCCTTCGACCGGGCGCAGGACGAAACGGACCCAAGCCTCGAAGGATGGGTGCGCATGGTGGAATTGCGCGAAGAGGTTGGTGCCCTGCTGGAGAGCGTACCGGCGGCCTGAATTGCTGAATTCGTCGCCTGGCCGGTACTTCGGGTGATTGGTGCGGTCGAGAAGACTCGAACTTCCACGGGCTTTCGCCCACAACGACCTCAACGTTGCGCGTCTACCAGTTCCGCCACGACCGCAAAATCGACAAGAACCCGATGGGCCCTCGCGGGGTAGGAGCGGGCCCTTAGCAAAGCGACTTCACCCCTGCAAGCGCGCTGGCATGACTATTTTTGCCTGAATGTCATTTATGTGAGCCTCGGGCCGGCTCAGCTGGGTTTCCAGCCGATTTCAGCGAATTTCGCTGCCTTGGGCACGTCGGTCACGGCTTCGTTGATCGTCACGCTCTCGCCCGGGGCCAGCGTGCGCTGGGGCGGAGCGATTTCCCAGCTATAGACGATCCGGTCCCGCCCATCGCGCAGCACGATCAGGATCGGGGGCAGATTGCGGGTGATCTTGCCGACATTGGTAACCGTGCCGCTGGCGCCGAAATATTCGGTGCCGTTGGGAAGCTGGCGGCGGTCCTGCTCGCCCGGCGGGAAATCGAGCACCAGATCGCTCTGCCCCAGGCCGAAGGTCGGGCGGCTGATGGGCACCCAGTCCGGCAGGCCCCAATAGCTGACCGCAAAGACCGCGCCCATGGCGAAGGCCGCGAAGATCGCCGCCGCATAGGTCCACAGGCGCAGCACATTGCGCCGGGGGCGGAAGGGCGGCTCCCGCTCGAACCGGGAATAGCTTTCTTCCGGATAGTCTTCCGGTTCCGCCACAGGCGGGGGCATATGTTCGCCTGCAATGGCCTGCGGCGGGGGCGTGTCCGCCAGCGGGGCGGGGGCCTCGGGCGCTGGCGCTGTGGGCGCGGCGCTTCCGAAACCGGTGAAGCCGGGGCGCGCATCGGGATCGCGGGTCTGTTCCGGCGCGGGAGGCGGCGGCGCAGGGGAAGCCGGGGGTGGAGCGGGTCGGGGCGCCGGAGAAGGTTGCACGGCTGCTGCGGCCGGCCCCTCCTGAAACCAGCTATGGCGGCACTTGGCGCACCGGACGGTACGGCCTTCGAGCCCGATCGCGCTATCTGGAACCACATAGCGCGTCGCACATGCTGGGCAGGCGATAATCATTGTGGAACCAGCTTAAGACACATGCGCGAATCACTATCAAGAGTCGCACCTGTGCGTGGCGCCCGGGTGTGGCTTTTTTCCACACCGATCACGGGCTATAGCCTGTCTTGCATGTTCGAAATTAACCTTATCACGCTATCGGTTGCGGAATTGCCCTGGCTATGACCATGCCAGAGGGGGATATCGTGCAGTTCGACAATGTCGGGCTGCGCTTTGGTGCCGGCAAGGAAGTGCTGAGCGACATTTCCTTCACGCTCTATCCGGGCAGCTTCTATTTCCTCACCGGGGCGAGCGGCGCGGGCAAGACTTCGCTGCTCAAGCTGCTCTATCTCGCTCAGCGCCCCTCGCGCGGGGCGATCCGCATGTTCGGCACCGATGTGATCACCCTGCCGCGCGCGCGGCTGCCCGGCTTCCGGCGGCGGCTGGGGGTGGTGTTCCAGGATTTCCGGTTGGTCCAGCACCTTTCGGCCTTCGACAATGTGGCCCTGCCCCTGCGCGTTTCGGGCGTGAGGGAGAGCGATCTGGCAAAGCCGGTGGCTGACATGCTCGAATGGGTGGGCCTTGCCGATCGCGCCGATGCCCGGCCCGCGACGCTTTCGGGCGGGGAACAGCAGCGCGTGGCCATCGCTCGCGCGGTGATCGGCCGCCCCGACATGCTGGTGGCCGACGAGCCGACCGGTAACGTGGACCCGGACATGGCGCTCAAGCTCATGCGCCTGTTCGAGGCGCTCAATCGCCTCGGCACCACGGTGGTGGTGGCCACTCACGATCTGCATCTGCTCAAGAAAGTGCCGAATTCACTTATCATGCGGCTCGACAAGGGGCGGCTGAGCGATCCCACCGGCGCGCTGCGCTATCCCCCGCGCCGTCCCTTCGCCCGGACGGAAGAGGATCTGGCGTGAGCTGGCTGCGCCCGGAGCGCAAGGCGCAGCTCGTCCCGCAGGCGCGGCTGACAGGGCCGATGCCATGGGTCATCGCGATCATGGTGGCGCTCACCACGATCGCGGCCGCAGGCGGGCTGGCGCTGAGCAACCTTGCCCAGGCCGCGCGGGCCGAGCTTTCCGGTGGGCTGACGGTGCAGATAGTGGAAGCCGATGTGGAGGAGCGGGACCGGCAGGCGGAACTGGCCTTGTCGCTCCTCGCCAATGTCAAAGAGGTGCAGACGGCCGAGCGCGTGGCCGACAGCGAGTTGCGCGAACTGGTGGAGCCATGGCTGGGCGAGGATATCGGGGCGGTGGGCGATGCGGTGCCCGTGCCCGCGCTGATCGACGTGCGCCTCTCCGGCCCGGTAACCGAACGCCGGCTCCAGAGCCTGCGCACTCTGTTGAAGGGCAGGGTGCCTGCGGCGGAAGTGGATGCGCAATCGAGCTGGCTGGCGCCGGTCTTCTCCGCCATCGCCTCGCTTCAGTGGCTGGCGCTTGGCCTCGTTGTGCTGTTGGCGGGAACCAGCGCGGCGGCGGTTTGGCTCGCGGCGCGCAGTGCGCTGGGCTCCAATCGCGCGACGATCGAGATCGTTCACCTGCTGGGCGGCACCGATGCGCAGATCGCGCGGATATTCCAGCGCTCGATCGGGATGGACGCGCTGATGGGCGGTGCGGTGGGCCTGGGTTTCGGCACGGCGGCGGTGCTGCTGCTGGGCCGCCAGTTCGCCGCGCTCGGCTCGGGCATGATCGCGGGCGGGGGACTTTCCCCGACCGATTGGCTGGCGATTGCGGCGATCCCCCTTGCCGGGGTAATGATCGCCATGTTCACCGCGCGGCTTACCGTGCTCGCGGCGCTCAGGAAGATGCTGTGAGGAGTGGTACGTGATTCGCCGCGCGCTGGGCGCATTCTTCGTGATCTGGGCCCTGGGGTTCTTCTGGTTCGCCGTCTTCCTGCCCGGCCCGGCGCAGGATGGGAAGACCGACGCCATCGTCGTGCCCACCGGCGGCGAGGGGCGGATCGCGCGCGGGCTGGATCTGCTGCGCCGCGGACAGGCCCGGCAATTGCTGGTCAGCGGGGTGGACGGCAATGTTAAGCCCCGCGAATTCGCCGCCGAATATGATGTGGATCAGAAGCTGATGGATTGCTGCATCACACTGGGCTTCGCCGCGCTCGATACGCGCGGCAATGCGGCCGAGACGGCGTCATGGGTGGGAGAGCGCAATGTCGCTTCGCTGCGCCTCGTCACTACCGACTGGCACATGCGCCGCGCCGCGCTGGAGCTTTCGTCCGAAATGCCGGGCGATGTCGTGATCGTGGAGGATGCGGTCCCCTCCAAACCATCGCTGAGGATATTGTTCCTCGAATATAACAAGCTGATCGCCGCCTTCCTGGCGCGGATGCTGCCCTGGTGAGCGCCGTGGGGAACGTGGCGCGCAGCCTTGTCTTCTACGCGGTGTTCTATGGGCTTTCCGTAGGCTTCGTGGTCGGCTCCGTCGTTGGCGCGATGTTGCTGCGCCCGGAACGCTATCGCAAGGTGCCCGATGCGTGGAGCGCCTTCCATCGCTGGTGCGCCGAAACGATCCTGGGCATCTATGTGGTGGAGGAAGGAAAGCGGCCGGAGGGGGCCGTGCTCTATGCCTTCAAGCATGAGAGCTTTTTCGAGGCGATCGACATTGCCCGCACGCTGCGCCGGCCGGTGCCCTTTGCCAAGGAAGAGCTGTTCCGCATTCCCCTGTGGGGCCGGGCCGCGCAGGCCTATGGCGCGGTGCCGGTTGCTCGCGAGCAGGGCGCCAAGGCGTTGCGCTTCATGCTGGCAGAGGCGAAGCGTCATGCCGCAAGCGGCCGGCCGCTGGTGATTTTCCCCGAAGGCACCCGCGTGCCGCATGGCGAGCGTCCGCCTTTGCGCGCTGGCTTTGCAGGGCTGTACAAGGTGCTGGACCTGCCGGTGGTGCCCGTGGCCGTGAACAGCGGCCCGCTCTACCAGCGGCGGTGGAAGAAGCCCGGCACGATCACCCTGCATTTCGGAGAACCGATCCCGCCGGGCCTGCCCCGCGCGGAAGTGGAAGAACGGGTGCGCGCGGCGATCAACGTGCTCAATTCATGACGCGTCGGGAAGACGATCCCTCCCTGCTGGAAGTGCTGGGCCCCGGGCTGGTCACCGGCGCGGCGGATGACGATCCCAGCGGGATCGGCACCTACAGCCAGGTAGGCGCGCAATTCGGCTATGGCATGGCCTGGACGATGTTCTTCGGCTTCCCGCTGCTGGCGGCGATCCAGGCGATCTGCGCGCGGATCGGGGCCACCACTGGACGCGGCATCGCCCAGAACCTGCGTTACAATTATCCGCTGCCCCTGTTGCAGGGCGCGGTCATGTTGCTGCTGTTCGCCAATGTCATCAACCTCGGGGCCGATCTGGGGGCGATGGGTGCGGCGCTGGCGCTGATCGTGCCTGGCCCGGCGCTGGCCTATACGGCGGCCTTCGGGGTGGTGAGCGTCCTGCTGGAAGTGTTCCTCAGCTACGATCGCTATGCCCGCATCCTCAAATGGACCACGCTTTCGCTCTTCGCCTATGTCGGGGTGGTATTCGTGTCCCATGTGCCGCTGGCGGAGGCCGCGCGTGGAACGCTGATCCCGCAATTCCAGTTCGACAAGGCCCATGCGATGGCGCTGGTCGCCGTATTCGGCACCACCATCAGCCCCTATCTGTTCTTCTGGCAGGCCGGGCAGGAAGTGGAGGAACAGCACCGCCGCCACATCAAGCCGCTGCATGTCTCGCCCAGCAGCGCAGGGCCGGAACTGCGCCGCATCCGCACCGATACGCTGATCGGCATGGGTTTTTCGCATGTGGTGGCGTTGTTCATCATCATCGCCACGGCGGCCACGCTTCATGCCAATGGCGTGCATGATATCGAAAGCGCCGCCCAGGCGGCCGAAGCCCTGCGACCGATTGCAGGCGATCTGACTTTTGCCCTGTTCGCCATTGGCATCATCGGCACCGGCCTGCTGGCAGTGCCGATCCTTGCCGGCAGCGCGGCCTATGCGCTGAGCGAGGCGTTCGGCTGGGTGGAAGGGCTGGACCGCAAGCCGCGCGAGGCCAAGGCATTCTATGCCGCCATCGCCGCGGCGACACTGGGCGGGGTGGCGCTCAACTTCCTGTCGATCGACCCGATGCGCGCGCTCTATCTGGCGGCAGTGGTCAACGGGTTGCTCGCCCCGCCGCTGATGGTGGTGACGATGCTGATCGCCAGCAATCCCAAGGTGATGGGGCCACTGGCGGTGAAGGGCTGGCTGGCTGCGGCGGGTTGGGTTTCCACCGCTGTCATGTGGGTGGTTGCCGGGGTATTCCTGCTTTCCTGAGCGAGTACGGACCCTAGCCCTGATGATCCTTGCGGCCGAAATCGGGCCGTGCATCGTCCTGCCCCAGCGCCACGATGGAACGGCGGATCGCGCGGGTGCGGGTGAACAGCTCGAACAGAGCGTCCCCGTCGCCCTCGCGGATCGCCTTCTCCATCATGGATAGGTCGCCCGTGAAACGGCGCAGCATCACCAGCACGGCGTCGCGATTGTTGAGGAACACATCGCGCCACATGGTGGGATCGGAAGCGGCGATGCGGGTGAAGTCACGAAAACCGCCGGCCGAATATTTGATCACTTCGCTGCGGGTCACATCCTCCAGATCGGAGGCTGTGCCGACGATGGTATAGGCGATCAGATGCGGGATATGGCTCGTCACCGCCAGCACCAGATCGTGATGCTGCGGGTCCATGGTTTCCACCATGGCGCCCAGCGCTTCCCAGAAGGAAGAAAGGCGCGCGACAGGGCCGATATCGGCGCCCTCGGGCGGAGTGACGATGCACCAGCGCTGCTGGAACAGCGAGGCAAAGCCCGCATCGGGGCCGCTCTGCTCCGTACCCGCGACAGGGTGGGCGGGGACCACCGGACTGGCGGGGAAGATTTCCTGCAAGGCGGCAGTGATGGTCTGCTTGGAAGAGCCGACATCGCTGATCACCGCGCCTTGCGGAACGAAGGGCGCTACATCGCGCGCCACATCGGCAATCGCACCCACCGGCACGCAGAAGATCACCAGATCGGCATCGCGCACGGCCTCTTCGGCGGTCTCGCAGACCATGTCGGTCAGCCCGCGTTCCTGCGCGCGCTTGCGCACGGCGGGGTCCGCATCGAAACCCGTGGTGCGGGAGCCCGGAATATGATCGCGCACAGCAAGGCCGATCGAGCCGCCGATCAGCCCCAGCCCGATGATGGCGACTGTGCCGAAGGGGGCGGGTGCCGGGCTCATCGCGCGGCTTCCGCCAACTCGCGCAGGATCGCGGCGATCTCGGCCATCTGTTCGGTCGTGCCGATAGTAATGCGCAGGCCCTGCGGCAGGCCCTGCCCCGGCAGCCAGCGCGTGGCATAGCCGCGCTCGGCCAGCCCATCATGCGCCATCTGGGCCGTCAGCTTGCCTTCGAACAGGGTGAGCACGAAATTGGCCTTGCTCGGCAGCGGGCGCAGCCCGTGATTGCCCAGCGATTCCAATACGGACACGAAACGGGCGCGCTCGACCAGATTGTGCTGGCGGGAATGCTCGACAAAGTCCTGGTCCGCCAGCCCCGCGATGGCCGCAGCCTGCGCCACGCCGGAAAGGTTGAACGGCCCGCGAATGCGATTGAGCATGGAAACGATCTCGGCAGAGCCCGTGCCCCAACCGATCCGGTCCCCCGCGAGACCATAAATCTTCGAGAAAGTGCGCGTGACCAGCACGTTGGGTGCGGATGCGGCCAGCGCGAGCCCGCCATCGTCATCCTCCGGCGTCAGATATTCGGCATAGGCCTGATCGATCACGAACAGCACATCGGCCGGCAGAGCGGCATGCAGCCGGGCAATTTCGCCCTTGGGCAGATAGCTGCCGGTGGGATTGTTGGGATTGGCGAGGAAGACCACACGGGTCTTCTCGTTCACCAGCGCCAGCAGCGCATCCACATCGGTGCCGTAATCGAGATCGGGTGCGACCACCGGAGTGGCACCACAGCGGCGCGCGGCAATATCGTAGACCGAGAAGCCGTAGCGGACATAGAGCACCTCGTCCCCCTGCCCGGCATAGGCCTGGGCGGCAAGGTTCAGCAGCTCGTCCGACCCGGTACCGCAAACGATGCGCTCTGCCGGAATGCCGTTCAGCGCGCCCAGCGCCTCACGCAGGGCGACGGAATCCGGATCGGGATAGCGATCGGGCAGCGGGGCGGCCTTGCGCGCCTCCAGCGCCGCGGGGCTGGTGCCCAGCGGATTCTCATTGGCCGAAAGCTTGATCAGCTCGCGCCCATCCGCGCTGCGCGATTTGCCGGGCACATAGGCATGGATCGCCGCGATCCACGGCTTGGGCATGGGGGCTTTTGCGGGCTGCTCTGGGCTGATCTGCTGTTCGGACATAACCCGCGGGCGCATAGCTGTGTTCGCGCCCAATTGACAGCCCGCTTGGCGTCCCCCAAGTCGCTTGGCGCAATGGCGACCATTCTGACCTCCACGAGTGCCAAGCTGACCCTGCCTCACGCTCTGCCGCTGGATAGCGGGCTGGCGCTGGAAGGGGTGGAGATCGCCTATGAAACCTATGGCGATCTGTCGGCGGGCAAGGACAATGCGATCCTGATTTTCCACGCGCTGACGATGGACCAATATGTGGCAAACCCGCATCCCATCACCGGCAAGCCGGGCTGGTGGTCCCAATCGGTCGGCCCCGGCCTGACGATCGATACGGACCGGTTCCATGTGATCTGCGCCAATGTCATCGGCAGCTGCATGGGCTCTACCGGCCCCGCCAGCCTCGCGCGCGATGGCCAGCCCTTCGGCATGCGTTTCCCTGTCATCACCATTCGCGACATGGTGCGCGCGCAGGTCGCGCTGCTCGATGCGTTGGGGATCGAATGCCTCCATGCCGTAGTCGGGGGATCGATGGGCGGGATGCAGGCGCTCAGCTTCGCTGCCAATTTCGGGGAACGGACGCAGCGCGTGCTGGCGATTGCCACCACCGCGCGCCATTCGGCCCAGAACATCGCCTTCCACGAAGTCGGGCGGCAGGCGATCATGGCCGATCCCAACTGGCAAAGCGGTGCCTATTACGCCACCGGCCGCGCGCCCGATGCGGGCCTCGCCGTGGCGCGCATGGCCGCGCATATCACCTATCTCTCCGAAGCAGGGCTGACCGACAAATTCGGCCGCCGCCTGCAGGACAGGGATTCCAAGAGCTTCGGCTTCGATGCGGATTTCCAGGTGGAGAGCTATCTGCGCCATCAGGGCATCAGCTTCACCAACCGTTTCGATGCCAATTCCTATCTCTATATCACCCGCGCGATGGATTATTTCGATCTGGCGGAAGAACATGGCGGCAGGCTGGCCGATGCCTTCGCTGGCACCAGGGCCCGCTTCTGCCTGATCAGCTTCGATACGGATTGGCTCTACCCCACCGCGGAATCGCGCAGCATCGTCCATGCGCTCAATGCCGTCGCCGCGCCGGTCAGCTTCGTGGAGCTTTCCGCGCCCTATGGGCATGACAGCTTCCTGCTCGACGTTCCGGCGCAGGACCGCGTTATCAAGGGCTTCCTCGAATGAGCGGTCTGCGCCCCGATCTCGAAGTCATCGCCCGGCATATTCCGTCGGGCGCGCGGGTGCTGGATGTCGGCTGCGGTGACGGTCTTTTGATGGCCGCCCTGCGCGACGGGCGCGATGTGGATGCGCGTGGGCTGGAACTGAGCCCCGAGAAGGTAGAGCTATGCGTCAGCAAGGGCCTCTCGGTGATCCAGGGCGATGCCAATCGCGACCTTGCCGAATATCCCGATGGCGCATTCGATTACGCGATCCTCAGCCAGACGCTGCAGACGGCGGAGCGGCCGGACCAGATGCTCGACCAGTTGCTGCGCGTGGGGCGGCAGGCCTTCGTCAGCTTTCCCAATTTCGCCTATTGGCGCATGCGGCTCTCGCTGCTGCTGAATGGGCGCATGCCGGTGACGCCGCATCTGCCGGTCAGCTGGTACGAGACGGAGAATATCCACCATCTCACCATCGACGATTTCCGTGCCCTTCTGGCCGAGAAGGGCGTGAAGACCGAGCGGTGCTGGTTCTTCGCGCATAATCGGGAAATCGGCTCGACCGGGGCGAACTGGTGGGCGGAACATGCGGTGTTCCAGCTGAGCCGCTAGGTCCGGCAGACAAAGCAGGGGAAGAGGAAATGTCGGGAAACATCACGGCGGTCTTCAGGGCCGCCGGGGCCGGTTACGAAGATGCCCGGGAAGCGACGCGCCGGGCCGTATTCCTGAACATGTCCCTCTCGCCCGATGCTGGCGAGGAGCACCGGGAAGGGCTTGCGGCGGTGTTTCAGTCCTGTCGGGAGCGAGCGCTCGACGCCGGCAGCGCCCGTGGGATGAGCATCGAACAGGTGGATGCCGATATTTCGCGCCTCTGCGATGAGGATGTGGAGCGTCTGCGGGCCGCCTCGGACGAAGAATTCCGGGCGTTCTCCAGCGAAAGCGGCGAGATAGTTCAGCGCTTCCTGCTGGGGTGAGCAGTGCGGCGCTTCAGGCCGGGACGTTCACTGCCAGCACGCTGTCATCCCGCGCTAGGCACCACAGGCTGAGGCCTGCTGCAGTCGCGCGGTCCACGGCCATGCCGGTGGGCAGCGAAATGGTCACAAGGCGCGTCGCCCCCGCACGCACGGCCTTCTCCACGATCTCGTAGGAACAGCGCGCGGTGGAGAGGATGAAGCCGTCCGCCGAGTTCTGCCCCGCCTTGGCCAGCGCGCCGATCAGCTTGTCCATCGCATTGTGCCGCCCGACATCCTCGCGCGTGTGGAGGATCGTGCCGTCCACGGAAACGAAGGCGGCGGCATGGGCGGCGCCGGTCGCGCGGCCCAGCTGCTGGTAATCGCGCAGGTCGCCCAGCGCGCGGAAGATGGCCTGCGGATCGAGCGCGGCGTGGTCCGGCACTCTGGGCAAAGGCTTGGCGACGGCATCGAGATTCTCGATCCCGCACAGCCCGCAGGAGCTTTCGGCCACGCGGGTGCGGACCCGTTCGGTCAGTTGATCGATACCCAGCCCGGTGAGACTGGCGCGGACGATCCAGCCCTTCTCCACCTCGACCACGTCGATATCGGACAGGTCTGGAGGCTGCTTCGCCAGCCCTTCGGTGAGGGCAAAGCCGAGCGCGAAATCCTCAAGGTCCGTGGGGCTGGCCATCATCACGGCATAGGCAAGGCCGTTGAATTCCAGCGCCACCGGAACTTCCGGCACCCATTGGCGAGACACCGATCCGCGCGTTCCATCCCGCCGCAGTTCGGCCAGTTCCGTCTGTCCTGAGCTTGTCGAAGGAGTGTCTTTCATTTCTGCAACCTCGCAAAAGAAAGACCAGGCTTCGACAGGCTCAGCCCGAACGGAGTGGGGAGAGGATAGTTCAGGCCGCGCTCTGCTGAGCGTCGGCCTTGAGCTTCTCGATCGCCTCGCGCGCGATCGGGGTGAGCACGGAAAGGTCGTCTGCGAAGATCCCGGCCTTCATGCGCGGGTCCCAGAACTTCCAGATATGCTCGGCAGTGGCCGCCACTGCTTCCTCATGGCCGCGGGCCTTGAGGTTGTTGGCGATCTGATCCGCCATGCGGCGGAGCTTTTCCTGGGTGCTGCTCATTCTGCGGGCTCCACATGGGCGATGCGGCGCGAACGCTCGCTCAGTTCGGAATATTCTTCCTGCCATTCGGAGGGGCCGTTGGACGGCATCACCTGCACCGCCGTCACCTTGTATTCGGGGCAGTTGGTTGCCCAGTCCGAATAGTCGGTGGTGACGACGTTGGCCTGCGTCGCAGGGTGGTGGAAGGTGGTGTAGACCACGCCCGGCGCCACGCGATCGGTCACCACCACGCGCAGGGTGGTTTCGCCCGTGCGGCTGGCAAGACGAGCCCACGAACCATCGGCAAGGCCGCGATTTTCGGCATCGGTCGGGTGCATTTCCAGCACGTCCTCGTGATGCCACACGACATTGGCCGTGCGGCGGGTCTGCGCGCCGACATTGTACTGGCTGAGGATGCGGCCGGTGGTCAGCAACAGCGGGAAGCGGGGGCCGGTACGTTCGTCGGTGGGGACATATTCGGTCACCACAAACTTGCCCTTGCCGCGCACGAAGCCGTCCACATGCATGATCGGCGAACCGTCAGGGAACTTCTCGTTCACCGGCCATTGCAGCGAACCTTCGCGCTCCAGACGTTCCCACGAAACGCCGGTGAAGGTCGGCGTCAGGCGGGCGATCTCGTCGAGGATTTCGCTGGGGTGGCTGTAGTTCCAGTCGCAGCCGATGGCATTGGCCAGCATCTGGGTGATTTCCCAGTCGGCATAGCCATTGGCCGGTTCCATAACCTTGCGCACCGGCTGGATGCGGCGTTCCGCATTGGTGAAGGTGCCGTCCTTCTCAAGGAAGGTCGAACCCGGCAGGAAGACGGTGGCGTAGTTGGCGGTCTCGTTCAGGAACAGGTCGTGCACGATCACCAGATCCATCGCGGCGAGGCCGGCGGCCACGTGATGCGTATCCGGATCGGACTGCAGGATATCCTCGCCCTGAATGTAGATCGCGCGGAAAGTGCCATCCACGGCCGCGTCGAGCATGTTGGGGATGCGCAGGCCCGGTTCCGGATCGAGGCTCACGCCCCAATCCTTCTCGAACAGCTGGCGGGTCGCGCTGTCGGACAGATGGCGATAGCCCGAAAGCTCATGCGGGAACGAGCCCATGTCGCACGAGCCCTGCACGTTGTTCTGGCCGCGCAGCGGGTTCACGCCCACGCCGCGGCGGCCGATATTGCCGGTCACCATGGCGAGGTTGGCGATGGCCATCACGGTGGACGAACCCTGGCTGTGCTCGGTCACGCCCAGGCCGTAATAGATCGCGCCATTGCCACCGGTGGCGAAGAGGCGTGCGGCCTGACGCACGGTTTCGGCGGGAACCTTGGTGACGGCTTCGAGATATTCGGGGCTGTGCTTCTCGTCGGAAACGAAACGGGCCCAGTCCTGATATTCGTCCCAGTCGCAGCGTTCACGAATGAAGGCTTCGTCGGCGAGGCCTTCGGTCACGATCACATGGGCGATGCTGGTCAGCACCGCGACATTGGTGCCCGGCTGCAGCGGCAGGTGGTGTTCCGCGTTGATGTGGGGCGAGCGGACGAGGTCGATCCGGCGCGGATCGATCACGATCAGCTTCGCACCCTGACGCAGGCGGCGCTTCATGCGGCTGGCGAACACGGGGTGCCCGTCAGTCGGGTTGGCGCCGATCACCAGGATCACGTCGGAATCCATCACCGAATCGAAATCCTGCGTGCCGGCGCTGGTGCCGAAGGCCTGCGACAGGCCGAAGCCGGTGGGCGAGTGGCACACGCGGGCGCAGGTATCGACATTGTTCGAACCGAAGCCGCCACGGATCAGCTTCTGCACGAGGAAGGTTTCCTCGTTGGTGCAACGGCTGGAGGTGATGCCGCCCAGCGCACGGGCGCCATAGGTTTCCTTGATCGATTTGATCTTGGCGGCGGTGTAGCTCAGCGCCTCTTCCCAGCTGACTTCCTGCCAGGGCTGGTCGATCGAATCGCGGATCATCGGCTTCAGGATACGGTCCTGGTGGTTGGCGTAACCCCAGGCGAAGCGGCCCTTCACGCAGCTATGGCCGCGATTGGCCTTGCCATCCTTCCACGGCACCATGCGGACGAGCTGTTCGCCCTTCATTTCCGCGCGGAAGGTGCAGCCCACGCCGCAATAGGCGCAGGTGGTGACCACGGCGCGTTCCGGCTTGCCATGTTCCTTGACGCTCTTTTCCATCAGCGCGCTGGTGGGGCAGGCCTGTACGCAGGCGCCGCAGCTGACGCATTCGGAAGAGAGGAAATCGTCGCCAGACTGGCCGGCGCTGATCTTGGAGGCGAAGCCGCGACCGTCGACGGTCAGCGCGAAAGTGCCCTGCGTCTCACCGCAGGCGCGCACGCAGCGGCTGCACACGATGCACTTGTCGGGCGAGAAGTCGAAATAGGGGTTCGACGTATCGACGTCCTGCCCCATGTGGTTTTCGCCCTGATAGCCATAGCGCACGTCGCGCAGGCCGACATTGGCGGCCTGATCCTGCAACTCGCAATCATTGTTGGCCGAGCAGGTGAGGCAGTCCAGCGGGTGATCGGAGATATAGAGCTCCATCACGCCCTTGCGCAGCTTTTCGAGGCGCGGGGTCTGGGTGTGGACCACCATGCCGGGGCCGACCGGAGTGGTGCAGCTGGCGGGCGTACCGCGCGCGCCTTCGATTTCCACCAGACACAGGCGGCAGGAGCCGAACTGGTTGAGGCTGTCGGTCGCGCAGAGTTTGGGGATCGAACCGCCGCATTCCGCCGCCGCGCGCATCACGGTCGTGCCGGCAGGCACGGTGACTTCGCGGCCGTCGATCGTCAGGGTTACCTGCTGGTCGGACTTGACTTCGGGGGTGCCGAAATCGGCTTGGCGTTCATATCCCATTGCGCTTCTCCGCTGCGGCAAGATCCGCAGGTGTATTGATATTAGCAGGCTTTGCGCCGCTTTTCACATTGGTTGCGCCGATTGCCTCGGCGAACTCTCTCATTGAATGCTTACTATCGCCGGCCAGAATGGTTTCCACCGTGCGGGCCGCATCGGCTGGCCAGTGGCCGATTACCGGCTGGTCGCCCAGGAAACAGGGCGGGCTCGCCAGAAGTTCGGGCAGGCCGGGTGGCAGATCGACACTGTCGACGCTGCAGGTCATCACGCTGTCGAAACCGTTTTCGCCCGCATGGCGCAATCCGGCGGCGACACCGCCCAGCGGGCCCATGCCCGGTTGCGGCCAGTCGGGAATGCAGCGGGTGGCGCCGGTTTCCGGCCCGGACTTGCGCCCCGCGATCACCACATCGTCGCACCAGGTGCGCAGCGTGCCGACCGAACGGCTGAGCAGCGAACGCCCGCCCAGCATGGCGAGCGCCTTGTCGCTGCCGAAACGGCTCGATTGTCCGCCAGCCAAGACCACTCCGAGGATCACTCCAGCCCAACTCCCGTGCGGCCCCGCAGGACCGCCGATTCCGTGCATTATCGTTTGTAAGTTCTACCTACAAACTGCCTTCCGGGCAAACATGCTTTTCCATATCGTGAAAAAACGCAATTTCTTCGGATATGTGAAGCTCACTTGCCCCGGAAATCGTCCGGCCAGTGCTTCAGCGCACTCATCACCGGATAGGGAGTGAAGCCGCCCAGTGCGCAGAGCGAGCCGAACTTCATCGTCTCGCACAGATCTTCCAGCAGCTTGATCTCGTCGTCCTGACTGCGGCCCTTCTTGGGCATATTGTGCATCTGGGGCGCCAGCTCCACGCCTTCCAGCACGCGGCCACCGGCGCGGATGCGGTCGATCAGCTCGACCCCGCGGGTGGAGCCGATACGGCAGGGGGTGCATTTGCCGCAGCTTTCCACCGCGCAGAATTCCATCGCGAAGCGCGCCATGGCGCCCATGTCGGCCGTATCGTCGAACACGGTGATGCCGGCATGGCCGATCAGCGCATCGAGCCGGGCATAGGCTTCGTAATCGAAGGGAACCTCGAACTGGTCGGGATGGATATAGGCGCCCAGCGGCCCGCCGACCTGCACTGCCTTGACCGGGCGACCCGAAGCGGTGCCGCCGCCAATGTCATAGATCAGCTCGTTCAGCGTGATGCCGAAGGCGGTCTCGTAAAGCCCGCCATGCTTGATGTTGCCGGCCAGCTGGATCGGCATGGTGCCCTTGGACCGGTCGATACCCAGGCTCTGGTAATGTTCGGCGCCGCCTTCGGCCAGGATGTGGTGCACGGCGCACAAGGTCAGTACATTGTTGACCACGGTGGGCTTGCCGAACAGGCCCTGCAGCGCGGGCAGCGGCGGCTTGGCGCGCACTTCGCCGCGCTTGCCTTCAAGGCTGTTGAGCAGCGAGGTTTCCTCCCCGCAGACATAGGCCCCGGCACCCGCGCGGATTTCGCATTCGAACGGCGCGATGATGTGGGCGCACAGGTTCACAGCCTTGCGCAGCTTGTCGATCGCGTCGGGATATTCGCTGCGGACGTAGATATAGCCCTTGGTGGCGCCCACGGCTTCGCCGGCAATCGCCATGCCTTCGATCAGGGCGAAGGGATCGCCTTCCATCATCATGCGATCGGCAAAGGTGCCCGAATCGCCTTCGTCCGCATTGCAGACGATGTATTTCTGATCGGCGACCGCGCCGGCCACGGTCTTCCACTTGATCGCGGCGGGGAAGCCCGCGCCGCCACGGCCGCGCAGGCCCGAATGGAGCAGTTCGGCGATGATCTGTTCGGATCCGATCTGGCGGGCGCGCTTCAGGCCCACCCAGCCATCGTGCTGTTCGTAATCCTCAAGGCTCAGCGGACGCGACTTGCCCGCGCGGGCGAAGGTCAGGCGCTGCTGGCTGGCGATGAAGGGGTGCTGGGCAATGACGCCGATGGCCTTGTCGCTCGTCCCGTCGAGAATCGCGGCGACATCGTCCAGCGTGGCGGGGCCGAAGCCCTTGCCGTCCACTTCGACCAGCGGCTCGAGCCACTGCATGCCCCAGCTGGAGGTGCGTTCGACCGTCGCGCCAGCCTTGGCGAAGGCGGCGGCCAGTTCGTCGGCGCCGCAGGCGCGCGCCAGCGCGTCATCGGAGATGCGGATGATAGTCATGCGTTTTCAATCAGCTTGTTGAGCGCCGCGCCGTCGAGCCGGGCATGGAGCTTGTCGCCCACACGGGCATTCGGGCCGCTGCTGCACAGGCCCAGGCAATAGACGTCGGCCAGCTTCACCCGCTCGCCAGCGGCCTTTGCCGCGCCTTCCATCAGCGCCTCTACGCCGCGTGCCTTGCAGCTTTCCGCACGGCAGATCTGCACCACCGGGCGCGGATCGGCCTTGGTGTGGAAATCGTGATAGAAGCTGACCACACCATGGATATCGGCGCGGCTGAGGTTGAGGGCGAGCGCAATCGCGCGCTCGGCCTCCTCGTCCACGCAGCCGAATTCCTCCTGCACGTCGTGCAGGATCGGCAGCAGCGGGCCTTCACGGCCCTGATGGTCGGCGATAATTTCGGACAGGCGTTGTTCGCGGCTCATGCTCTCAGTCTTTCGGCGTGCCAGGCGACATGCTCGGCCATGAAGGTCGAGATGAAATAATAGGAGTGGTCATACCCCTCCTGCATGCGGATGGCGGCGCGCATATCGGCGTTTCGGCAGACATGGTCAAGCAAGTGAGTCTTGAGCTGCCCTTCGAGGAAGTTGTCGGCCGTGCCTTGGTCCACCAGCAGGTCCGGCAGACGGGCGCCATCTTCGATCAGCGCAACCGCGTCATACTCGCGCCATTTGGCCCGATCCGCGCCGATATAGCCGGTCAGCGCCTTCTCGCCCCAGGGGCAGTTCAGCGGGCTGACGATCGGGGAAAAGGCGCTGGTCGAACGGAAGCGGCCGGGGTTGCGCAGGGAAATAGTCAACGCGCCATGCCCGCCCATCGAATGGCCGGTGATTCCCTGCCGCTCCATATCGACGGGGAAATTGGCGGCCAGGATCTGCGGCAGCTCCTGCTCGATGTAGGAGCGCATGCGGAAATTTGAGGCCCAGGGCTCTTGCGTAGCGTCGACATAGAAGCCTGCGCCCTTGCCGAAATCATAGGCTTCGTCATCGGGCACGTCCTCGCCGCGCGGCGAAGTGTCGGGCGCCACGAAGATGATGCCATGCTCGGCACAGGCCGCGCGGAATTCGCCCTTTTCGGTGACATTGGCGTGGGTGCAGGTCAGGCCCGAGAGATACCACAGCACCGGCAGCTTCGCGCCCTGCGCGTGGTCCGGCACGAAGACCGAGAAGGTCATAGGCGTGCCCGTGGCGGAAGAGGCGTGGGTATAGACGCCCTGCGTTCCACCATGGCTTTTGCAGGTGCTGACGGTTTCGATGGTCATTTCACATCCCGATAGAGCGCGCACAGTTTGTTGCCGTCCGGATCGCGCAGATAGGCGAGATAGAGCCGGCCATTGGCGCTGTCGCGCCAGCCGGGCGGGTTCTCTATCGCGGTGCCGCCCGCTTCCACGCCCGCCGTGTGCCAGGCGTCCGCCTGCTCGGGCGAATCCATCGCAAAGCCGATAGTACCGCCATTGGCATGGGTGGCCGGTTCCCCGTCGATCGGACGGGTGACCAGGAAAATGGACTCCTTGTGCATATAGACAAGGCGGCCCTTGGGATCGACGAAGGCGGGGTTTCCGCCGGCGGCAGCGAACAGCGCGTCGTAAAACGCCTTCGAGCGGGCAATGTCGTTACTGCCCACTGCCAGATGGCTGAACATGGCGGAAAACCCCTCCTGATCGTGTGGCGGGCGCTCAGCGCTCGCCGGTGTTCGGCGTGTAGACGCAGATCTTGTGGCCGTCGGGATCGAGCAGATAGGCGCCGTACATATTGCCCGGCGAAGCTGCACGGAAGCCCGGCGCGCCCGCATCGGCGCCGCCATTGGCAAGGCCAGCCGCATGCCATGCGTCGACCGCGTCATAATCCTTGGCGCGGAAGCCGAAGGTGAAGCCGTTCATGCAGGTCGCGTCTTCGCCATTGGCGGGAGTGGCCACGATAAAGCTGCCGTTCTCGCTGGGATAGACGGTGCCATGCGGCAGCGGATGGCCTTCATAGCCGAGCACGGCCATGGTCGCGTCATAGAACTTGCGCGAAGCCTCGATGTTGTTGGTGCCGAGGAAAATGTGATTGAACATATTGTAGGTTACTTTCTCTCTCTTGCCGTTGCCGGCTCAGAACACGACGACGCTGCGGATCGATTTGCCCGCGTGCATCAGGTCGAATGCGGTGTTGATTTCTTCCAGCCCCATGACGTGTGTGATCATGGGATCGATCTCGATCTTGCCGGTCATGTACATGTCGACGATCTTGGGCACGTCGGTGCGGCCCTTGGCGCCGCCAAAGGCAGTGCCGCGCCAGTTGCGGCCGGTCACCAGCTGGAACGGGCGGGTGCTGATTTCCTTGCCCGCTTCGGCCACGCCGATGATGATCGAGGTGCCCCAGCCGCGGTGGCAGGCTTCCAGCGCGGTGCGCATCACTTCGGTATTGCCGGTGGCGTCGAAAGTGTAATCCGCGCCGCCGTCGGTCATTTCGACGACCTTGGCGACGGTTTCCTCGCGGCTCAGGCCCTTGCTGTTGAGGAAGTCGGTCATGCCGAACTTGCGGCCCCATTCCTCGCGGTCGGGGTTGATATCGACGCCGATGATCTTGCCCGCGCCCGCAAGCCGCGCGCCCTGGATCACATTGAGGCCGATGCCGCCGAGGCCGAACACCACCACATTGTCGCCCACCTGCACTTTGGCGGTGTTGATCACCGCGCCCACGCCCGTGGTCACGCCGCAGCCGATGTAGCAGCTGGTCTGGAACGGAGCGTCCTCGCGGATCTTGGCGACCGCGATTTCGGGCAGGACGGTGAAGTTCGAGAAGGTGGAGCAGCCCATGTAATGGAAGATCGGCTGGCCCTTATAGGAAAAGCGGGTGGTGCCGTCCGGCATCAGGCCCTTGCCCTGGGTGGCGCGGATCGCGGTGCACAGATTGGTCTTGCCCGAGAGGCAGGACTTACACTGGCGGCATTCCGGCGTGTAGAGCGGGATCACATGGTCGCCCGGCTTCACCGAGGTCACGCCCGGGCCCACTTCGCGCACCACGCCCGCGCCTTCATGGCCCAGAATGGAGGGGAAGATCCCCTCGCTGTCGAAGCCGTCCAGCGTATAGGCGTCGGTATGGCAGATGCCGGTGGCCATGATTTCCACCAGCACTTCGCCTGCCTTGGGTCCTTCAAGATCGACTTCGACGATCTCAAGCGGTTTCTTGGCCTCGAAGGCAACGGCTGCACGGGTCTTCATCTGTCTCCACCTCAATCGTAGCGAACTGCATTGCTTATGGACTGGTGCGGCCGGAGCGAGGCCCCGGCCGGCACCGGTTCGGGTCAGTCTGCCGATTTGCCCGAGTTGTCGGGCGCAAGGCCAACCACTTCGTCACCGTCGCGTTCGGGCAACATCAGGAACAGCACCAGCGATGCGATCGAACCCATGGCCATGATGACCGACACCGTCAGCAACTCGTCGTTGCCCAGCCAGGTGAACAGCGCACCGGCGATAAGCGGGCTGCCTGCAGCGCCCAGACGGCCGATGCCCAGCACGAAGCCGGTGCCGGTGGCGCGGGCATAGGCCGGGAAGCCGCGGGCGAAGGCGGCGTAGTAGCCGCTGATCGCTGCATTGGTGAAGAAGCCGGTGATCACCGTCGCCCATTGCCAGGCCGACAGCGTCTCGCGGCCCATGCCGAAGCTGGCCACGGCCACCGATCCGATCAGCAGCATCAGCGCAGTGGGCCACCGGATGCCCATGCGGGCCATCACGAAGCCGAACAGCAGGCTGCCGAAGAAGCCGCCGACATTGGCAAAGGTCAGCACGGTTGCCGCATCCTGCGGGGGATAGCCCGGAGGATAGTCCGACACGATCTGCACCGCGAACTTGAGGATGTAATAGAAGGTGATGGTGTGGAACATGTAGCCGAAGGCCAGCAGCAGCGTGACCGGACGCAGCTTGGGGTTGGACAGGATGTCCGTAACCTTGGGCTTGGCGACATTTTCCGCAGCCTCGGGCAGGGAATCGATCGCGGGCTTGCCGAAGGCGGCGAGCGTCTTGTTCACGCCCTTCAGGTTCTTCTTCGCAGCATGATAGGCAGCGGTTTCAGGCACCACCAGCATCAGGATGGGGATCAGGGCCGCAGTCACGATGGCGCCGAAATCGAACACGCCGCGCCAGCCATAGGCTTCCAGCAGCCATTCGGAGGCGGCAACGCCGCCAACCACCGCGCCAAGGGGATAGCCTGCGACATAGGCCGCAATCGCCGCCTTGCGCCACTTGTTGTTGGCGCTTTCGGCAGTGACTGCATTGGTCGCCGCCAGCATGCCGCCGATGCCGATGCCGGTGAGGAAGCGGAACGCCACCATCGGCGTAACCGCATTGGCATGCCCTGCCAGCCACATGCCGATAGCCATCAGGACGAGGCAGGCCAGCATGGTCAGCTTGCGGCCATATTTGTCGGCGGCGCTGCCCAGGATGACCGAGCCGAAGCCCATGCCGACCAGTTCGGCCGAAAGAACGACGCCCAGCGCCGCGCGCTCGATGCCCCATTCCTTCGAAATGCCCGGCGCTGCGAAAGCGCTCGACAGCACGTCGAACCCGTCCAGCGCGTTGAGCAGGACCATCAGCACCACGACGAGCCACTGACGGGCGCTCATCGGCGCATCGTTGATCACGGAAATCGGGTTTGTCCCCCCGGACGGAGCTGCCATTGTTCTTGATCCTCTCTCTTGCGCGGCCTCAATCGTGGATTCGCGCCAGCATTTCCACCAGTTTTTCGACTTCTTCGGCCGTAAACCGGCTCTTGAGCCAATCTTCGTGCTCGCCAATGGCGCGCTTGGCCTTGGCGAGCGCCTTGGCCCCCACGGGCGTGAGATACAAGGCTTGCTTGCGTCCGTCCGTTTCGGAACGCTCCCGGCGCAGATAGTCGCGCGCCTGAAGGCGGTTCACGATCGTCATGGTGGTCGCCCGGTCCATCCGCAGGCGCTGGCCCAGTTCGATCTGGGAGATGCCGGGATATTCGCCCACCAGCCACAGGACGGATACTTGCTTCTGGGTCAGGTCCAGATCGACGAAGGTTTCGGTGAAGTGGCGATAGACCGCGCCGTGGGCCAGGCGGATATGGAAGCCCACGATATCGTTAAGCTCGCCAACGGTGCCATCATTGTTCTCAATCAAGGACGACGCGTCCACTGGCCCTACCCCCCGCTTCCCGCTTGCCTAATTGTTAGTGGAGCATACAATCTCGCGCAAGGAGAGGATGAGAGACATGGCCCATTTCCCGAATACCCCCAGTTTTACCGGATTCAACACCCCAAGCCGTATCGAGGCCGATATATTCGACCTTTCGCATGAGGGCGAGATTCCGAAGGAAATCAACGGCGCGTTCTATCGGGTCCAGCCCGATCCGCAGTTCCCCCCCATGCTGGGCGACGATATTGCCTTCAATGGCGACGGGATGATCACCCGCTTCCACATCCATGACGGGCAGTGCGATTTCCGCCAGCGCTGGGCCAAGACCGACAAGTGGAAGGCCGAGCACGAGGCCGGACGTGGCCTGTATGGCATGTATCGCAACCCGCTGACCGACGATCCCTTGGTCAAGGGCTCGATTCGTTCCACCGCCAATACCAATGCCTGGATCTTTGCCGGTAAATTGTGGGCGATGAAGGAAGACAGCCCGGCCCTGATCATGGACCCGGTCTCCATGGAAACCGACGCCTTCCAGACCTGGGATGGTGCGATGAAGAGCCAGACTTTCACGGCCCATCCCAAGATCGATCCGAAGACGGGCAACATGATCGCCATCGGTTATGCCGCTTCCGGCCTGTGCACCGACGATGTTTCCTACATGGAAGTGAGCCCCGAAGGCGAACTGATCCGCGAGAAGTGGTTCAAGGTGCCCTATTATTGCATGATGCATGATTTTGGCGTCACCGAGGATTATCTCGTGCTGCACATCGTGCCTTCGATCGGTTCGTGGGAACGGCTGGAACAGAAGAAGCCGCATTTCGGCTTCGACACCACCATGCCGGTCTATCTGGGCATCATTCCCCGGCGCGACGATCTGAAGCAGGAAGACATCCGCTGGTTCAAGCGCGACAATTGCTTCGCCAGCCATGTGCTCAATGCCTGGCAGGAAGGTACCAAGGTTCACATCGTGGTGCCTGAGGCGAAGAACAACATGTTCCCCTTCTTCCCCGACGTGCATGGCGCGCCCTTCAACGGTGCCGAGGCGATGAGCAAGCTCACCCGCTGGACAGTGGACATGGCCAGCAATGGCGAGGAGTTCGACGAGATCGTTCCGCTGACGCAGACCGCATCTGAATTCCCCCGCATCGACGATCGCTTCACCGGCGTGAAGAACCGTTACGGCTGGGGCCTGGAAATGGACATGAGCCGTCCCTGCGAACTGAAGGGCGGCAGCGCAGGCGGCTTCCTGATGAACTGCCTGTTCCTCAAGGATCTCGAAACCGGGGCAGAGCAGCATTGGTGGTGCGGGCCGGTCAGCAGCCTGCAGGAACCCTGCTTCATCCCGCGCGGCAAGGATGCGCCCGAAGGCGATGGCTGGATCGTGATGGTCTGCAACCGGCTGGAGGATCACCGCAGCGATCTGCTGATCTTCGATGCGCTGGAGATCGAAAAGGGCCCGGTCGCCACGGTCAATGTGCCGATTCGGCTGCGTTTCGGCCTGCACGGTAATTTTGCACGGGCGGAGGATATCGGCCTGGCAGCCTGAATAACAACAAGGGAGAGGATCATTGCTGAAGACTATTCTGGCCGGCACTGCGCTGGCAGTGAGCGCGTTCGCGCTTGGCAGTTGCAACCAGTCAGGGGACTCTCCCCCAGCATCCGAGGTGCGGGAAGGCAAAACCTTCCCGCTCACTCCGGCGGTGATTGCCATGCGCTGGCAATTGCTCAATCCGGATGTGAACAGCTTCATCTTCCGCGAGATGGACAAGATCTTCGAGACCCGTGAGGTGTCGAACAGCGGAGAGGAATGGGATCTGCCCAAGGGCACGGCGATGGCCATGCCTGCCGACACATTCGGCGGCGGGAATTACGATTACGCCCAGTTTGCCGAGCGGACTTATACCAATGCGCTGCTGGTGATCCGCGACGGCAAGATCGTGTTCGAGGATTACCGCAACCGGATGGAGGAGGATGACCGCCACCTTGCCTTCTCCATGTCGAAGACGATCACCTCGCTGCTGGTCGGCATCGCCGTGCAGCAGCGCAAGATCGCCTCGCTCGACGATCCGGCGACGAAATATGTGCCGCAGCTCAAGGGCACTGGTTACGATGGCGCGACGATCCGCCAGATCCTGCAGATGCGGTCTGGCGTGGATTATCAGGAGCGCTACGATTTCGGCGACAATCCCAGCTTTGCGGGCAAGCTGCATGAGCAGGCTATCGTGCTCAACAAGATGCGCTTTGCCGATGGGGCGCTGGAAACGAAGCGTGCCAACCAGCCCGGCAGCACCTTCAACTATTCCACCCTCGATACGATGGTGCTCGGCTGGATTCTGGAGGAAGCCACCGGGCAGAAGCTGGAAACCTTCACCCAGGCCAATCTCTGGGGTCCGCTGGGGGCCGAGGAGGATGGCTATTGGCTGGCGGACGGCCCCCCGGGCAATGGCCGCGCGCTGAACGGCATGGGCTTCAACGCCACGCTGCGCGATTTCGGGAGGCTGGGCCAGCTGATGCTCAATGACGGGATGCGCGGCGATACGCGTGTGATCCCGGAAGACTGGATGAAGCAGGCCACTGCCATGCTGCCCACGGGCGCTCCGGCCGGGCAGGGTTTCCCCGGCTATGGCTATCAGATCTGGCAGATTGACGACGAGCCGGGCGCCTATGCCGCGGTTGGCCTTGCCGGGCAGTTCATCTATGTCAGCCCGGCCACCAAGACGGTGATCGTCAAGCTGAGCTATTATCCGCCCGCCCCGCCGGCGGATGTGGACGGGGAAGTGATCGCCTATTTCAAGGCGATTGCGCATACACCGGTAAACTAGGGCCGATTTAGCGGATGCAGGATTGGCGCGGGCGCACTATCTCTCTTGTCATAAAGCGATAAATGACAAAGCGAGGAGTGCCGCCCGCCCATGACCAGCGCGACGACTATCGACCGCAAGCCCATCGAAACCTGGCTGACCGACATGGACGGGGTGCTGGTGCATGAAGGCAATGCCCTGCCCGGCGCGGCGGAATTCATCGCCCGGCTGGTGGAAAAGCAGCGGCGCTTCCTGCTGCTGACCAATAATTCGATCTATACCCCGCGCGATCTTGCCGCCCGGCTGGAAAGCTCAGGCCTGGAAGTGCCCGAAAGCGCGATCTTCACCTCTGCGCTGGCGACGGCGGATTTCCTCGCCTCGCAGCAGCCGCGCGGAACGGCCTTCGTGATCGGGGAGGCGGGGCTGACCACCGCCCTGCACGAGATCGGCTATACGCTGACCGACAATAATCCCGATTATGTCGTGATCGGCGAATTGCGCAGCTACAGCTTCGAGGCGATCACCAAGGCGATCCGGCTGGTGGGCAAGGGCGCGCGCTTTATCGCGACGAACCCCGATGTCACTTCGCCCTCGCCCGAAGGGCCGCTGCCGGCCACCGGCTCGGTCGCGGCGATGATCACCAAGGCGACGGGGGCGAAGCCCTATTTCGTCGGCAAGCCCAACCCGATGATGTTCCGCAGCGCGCTCAACCGGATCGAGGCCCATTCCGAAACCACCGCCATGATCGGGGACCGGATGGATACCGATATCATCGCAGGGATCGAGGCGGGGCTGGAGACGATCCTGGTGCTGACCGGGTCGACCAAGAAGGAACAGGTCGCCCGCTTCCCCTATCGCCCCAATCGCGTGCTGCCTTCCATCGCGCAGGTCGTCGATCTGGTCTGAAATAGCCGGTCATGCGAAAAGGGCCGCCCCGGCGTTCCGGAGCGGCCCTTCGTTTTCGGCTAGGCGCTTGCCGATCAGGCGGCGAGCGCGGCCTTCGCATCGGCCAGGATCATCTCGCTGCCCTTTTCGGCAACCATGATCGTGGGCGCATTGGTGTTGCCCGAGGTGATGCGCGGGAAGACCGAGGCATCGATCACGCGCAGACCTTCCACACCGCGCACGCGCAGCTGCGGATCGAGCGGGAAGCGTTCGTCCGGGCCCATCGCGACAGTGCCGACCGGGTGATAGACAGTGGCGGCGGCCATCTTGGCGTAGCCGAGGATTTCCTCGTCCGTCTCGCCGAAGGGATCGCCCTTCTGCGCCATGTAAGGCTCCAGCGCGGGCTGCTGCCAGATCTTGCGGATGATCCTGAGCTGGGTGACGGCCATTTCCTGATCGTAGGGATCGGAGAAATAATTCGGCACGATCCTGGGCGTCACGGTGCCATCCGGCGATTTGGCGTGGATCGAACCGCGCGATTCCGGGCGCAGCTGGCAGGGATTGGAGGCAAGGCCCGGTTCCTTTTCCAGCTGCAGGCCCTGCGTGGTGGCCAGTACTTCGAGGTCCATCGACGCGGCCATCACGTGGATCTGCATGTCCGGCGTGGCCAGCTCCGGCCGGGTCTTCAGGAAGCAGCAGCCATGGGCCACGGCCATGGAGAGCAGGCCCTTGCGGGTAAGGCCGTACTTCACCACTTCCTTGACCAGATTTAGCCCGGTCGAGCGATTGTTGATCGAATGCCAGTCTTCCTTCAGCCGGGCCTGGCAGCCGATCATCACATGGTCCTGCAGGTTCTCGCCGACCATCTTCGATTCATGCACCAGTTGAACGCCCAGCTCCTGCAGGAGCTCGCCCTGGCCGATGCCGGAGATCTCCAGCAACTTGGGGCTCTCCACCGAACCGGCGGCAAGGATTACTTCGCGCGCAGCATAGACGCGGCGGGTCTCGTCGCCCTGGCGATATTCCACGCCGATGGCCTTCTTGCCTTCGAACAGGATGCGCGTGGTCATCGCGCGGGTTTCCACCCGCAGGTTGGAACGGCCCATGGCGGGGTGGAGGAAAGCCACCGCCGTGGAACAGCGGGTGCCGTTGCGCTGCGTCACCTGGAAGAAGCTGGCCCCTTCCTGATCGCCGTCATTCAGATCGTGCTTGGCCGGAACGCCCGCTTCCACGCAGGCTTCGACCAGCGCCTTGGACACGGGGTGCTCCTCGGGGAAGTCCGAAACGCTCAGCGGGCCGCCCTTGCCGTGGAATTCATCCGCGCCGCGCTGCTGGTCTTCGCTCTTCTTGAAATAGGGCAGGCAATCATCCCAGCTCCAGCCCTGCGCGCCCATCTGGGCCCAGCCATCGTAATCGGCGGCCTGGCCGCGCACATAGAGCAGGCCGTTGATCGAGGAGGAACCGCCCAGCACCTTGCCCTTGGGCCATTTGTGCGGGCGCCCGCCGGTGCCTTCGTCCACTTCGGTTTCGTAGAGCCAGTTGACCTTGGGATCGTTCAACGTCTTGCCGAAACCGATCGGGATATGGATCATCATGTTGGACATGAACTGGCTCGGTTCGCGCAGCGGGCGGTCGTCGCCGCCTGCTTCCAGCAGCACCACCTTGAATTCGCCGCTTTCGGTCAGCCGGTTGGCCAGCACGCATCCGGCACTGCCGGCGCCTACGATGACATAGTCCGCATGAAGGTCGCCCGACATTATCATTCTCCTCTCAGATTTTCGCCGCGCATTAGCGCGATTCGCTTGCGATGGAAGCTAGGATTCTTCAAGCGTTGAGCAATGCAAAAATGCCATGTGGGGAAGAGGCCGATGATCAAGCCCGAACTTGAGTTTGTCTATGAGGCAGGGGGCGACCTCGATCCGCCCCGGCCGATCGGCCAGACCTATGACGGAACGCGGCGGATCATCCCCATCAAGTCCGGCGGATATGTCAAAGGCCCGCTGATTTCGGGCAAGCTGATGGGCAATTCGGCCGATTGGCAATTGACCCGGCCCGACGGTGTCACCGTGGCCGATGCGATCTATGCGATCGAGACCGATGACGGCGCGATTATCCAGATTCGCAACAAGGGCCTGCGCCACGGGCCGCCCGAAGTGATGGCGCGGCTGGCGGCCGGTGAGGAAGTCGACCCGGCGGAATATTATTTCCGCACCGTGCCCGAATTCATCGCCCCCGACGGGCCCTATGAATGGTTGAACAAGTCAATCTTCGTCTGCTCCGGCGCGCGCTATGCCATGGGCATAAAGCTGTGGGTCTGGCGGGTGCTCTAAGGCCGGTCCCCGCTTGCCCGAAACGCGCAGGGGGGCTAGGACGAAAATGACAAAGTCCGGATTTTGCGAGCCGCCAGATTGTCAGGATCAATCTGCGCCTGCGCGAGTTGAAGGCAAGATCCGGGTGAGTTCCGGGCTGCCAGAATTAGAACAGGGAGAAACTGAAATGGTCCGTCCTTCGCTGGCCTTGCGCCTATCCACCGCCGCCGTGGCGCTTGGCCTTGCCGCCGCCGCGCTGGTGACGCCGGCCGCCGCCGACACACCGCCGCCGGGCGTGCCAGCGGACCTTACCGCGCTGCCTGCAACGCCCACCGATTACACCCCGGGCAAGACCCCGTGGGGCGATTGGGATTTCCGCGGTACCTGGCCGATCGAGAACCTGCCTTCCACCCGCATCCTGTTCCAGCGCATGAAGGGTTATGGCGACCGGATCTGGATCACACCGGAAGAACATGAAAAGCGCGTGGCCAATGCCCAGCGTTCCGATGCCTCCTTCTCCAACGAAGGGCAGGGCCTCAATGTCGGCGGTACGGAAGGCCTGGTCGATTGGGTGAAGAATTCCACCTATGCCTGGCGCACCTCGATGCTGGTCAGCCCGCAGGACGGCCAGTTGCCGCCGCTGACGCCCAAGGCGGAAAAGCTCTACAAGGAAGGCCGTTCGGGCTGGGTTCCCGGGCAGGATTACGATTGGGTGGACGATTTCGACAGCTGGGATCGCTGCGTTTCGCGTGGCTTCCCCGCCTCCATGTTCCCCTTCCGCTACAATAACGGCATCCGCGTGTTCCAGTCGCCGGGCTATGTCGTGATCATGCTCGAAATGATGGGCAACCGCGTGGTGCCGATCATGAGCAAGGAAAAGGCCCAGTCGATGCACTGGCCCAGCGACGTGGAAGCCTGGATGGGCAATTCGGTCGGCTATTGGGAAGGCAAGACGCTGGTGATCGAGACGACCAATATCGTCTCGGGCGACAGCGCCACGCGCGATGTTTCCAAGCGCGCCGCATCGCCGCTCAACATGGCGACCCAGCATGTGCCGCCGTTCAACACCATCCCGATGAGCAAGCAGGCCAAGACGGTCGAGAAGCTGACCATGACCGGCCCGAACGCGATCCTCTACGAGATCACCTATTCGGACCCCGAAGTTTATACCAAGCCCTGGACGGCGCAGCTCGAATGGGCTCGGGACGACAAGTACCAGTTCTTCGAATATGCCTGCCATGAAGGCAATGTGCAGCTGCGCAACTATGTCTCCGCGTCGCGCGCTCATCGCGCCGACATCGCGGCAGGCAAGGAAAAGGCGGAAACGGCCGAGGAAGATTCGCGTTCGCGCTTCGCCAACCAGTTCGATTTCGATCCGGTGGCCCCGGGCGCGCCGTCCTTTGGCCCGCCCCCGGCAGCGCCTTCGCGCGGCGAGTAATCGCCCGCTGGTCGCTGGTGCGGCATTGGGATACCATCCCCGCAAACGTGGCCCGGCCGCGTCTGCGGGGATGTTCCAATGATACGGCCCGGCCGGAGACTGCCTTCATTTTCCTTCGTTCTGGCGGCGTTGGCGCTCGCAGTACTCGGTGGCCGCGCCACGGCGCTGCCGCCTGATCCCGATCCAGCCGCAGCGACGCAGGCTGAATGGCCAAGGACGCCATGGGGTGATCCCGATCTTCGCGGGACATGGCCGCTTCAGAATATCAACGATGCCCGGATCCCGCTGGAGCGCCCTGCCGCAATGGGCGCCCGCGCCGAACTGACTGACGAGGAATTCGCCGAACGGCTGCGGAAGGCAGAAGCATCCGATGCCGCCTATTCGACCGAGATCGACGGTGACGGCACGATGGGCCTTGCGGACTGGCTGCGCGCCACGCCGTTCGGCCGGCGCACCTCCCTGATCGTCAGTCCGGCCAATG
This sequence comes from uncultured Caenibius sp., assembly GCA_963662855.2. Lineage (GTDB taxonomy): Bacteria > Pseudomonadota > Alphaproteobacteria > Sphingomonadales > Sphingomonadaceae > Andeanibacterium. The sequence goes on along the minus strand of CAXXWL010000003.1, from coordinate 533,021 downwards.
GCCGCCTGCCGCCGCTCACCCCGCAGGCCGCAGAGCTTTATGCCAAGGGCAGGTCCACCTGGCAGTCAGCCGATGTGGTGGACTGGATCAGCGATCTCGATCCCTTCGAACGCTGCATTACGCGGGGCTTCCCGGCGGTCATGCTGCCGCAGCCCTATAATAACGGCATCCGCGTGTTTCAGTCGCCGGGCTATGTCGTTTTGCAGCTGGAAACCTTCGGGACGCGAGTGATCCCGCTTGGTGGCACGCAGCCATGGCCCAGGCAGATGCGCGCATGGCACGGCAACAGCCGGGGGCGCTGGGACGGCGATACGCTGGTGATCGAGACGACCAATATCGTCAGCGGCGACAGCGCCACCACCGATCTGGCGAAACGTGCCGCAGGCCCCATCCCCGGGCGCAACAACGCCACCCTTCCGGTCGGCCCGACGGCCAGAGTGACCGAGCGGCTGACGAGGACCGGGCGCGACACGATTGCCTATAGCGTGACCTATGACGATCCCGCCGTCTTCACCGCCCCGTGGACGGCGGACCTGCAATGGACTCGCGACGAGAGCTACACGATCTTCGAATATGCCTGCCACGAGCGGAATACCGTCACCGAAGCCATCGACGCGTCACGCGCGAAGCGGCGAGCGGATGCCGATGCCGGGGCAGGCAATTAGGTCGTGAACTCATAAATCCCGCCCACGAGGCATCCAAATGGCGAACATATCGGGCCGAAAGGCGCGCCGCGACGGCTTGCTGCCATCGCAAGCGTCTTTCGGTTCGAGATGGAAGCCATTTGGATGTCCCACAGGGATTTGACCAAAATGGCCCGGCGCCGCGTCGGAGAGGCTGGAAATAGAACCACTATTCCTGCACCTCTCCTCCTCGCGCTGAGCCATTTTGCCTCAAACCTCGTGGGCGGGATTTATGAGTTCACGACCTAATCAGCCGATCCTGATATCCAGCAGCGAAGGCCCGCTCTGGGCGAAGCTCCATTCCAGCGCGGCGTCGAGTTCCTCCACGCTGTCCACCCGGCGGGCGGGGACGCCCTGCCCCTCGGCCAGATGCACGAAGTCCAGCCCGCTCAGGTCGCAGCCGGGCACGTGGTTCATGCCGAACTCGCCGGAAAAACCGGTCAGCGCCGCATAGGCCGAATTGTTGAGGATCAGGAAGCTGACATCGGCCGCTTCCAGCTTCGCCGCGAACAGGCCCTGGATCGTATACATCGCACTGCCATCGCCAAGGATCGCGATCACCTTGTCCTGCTGGCCAAGCGCAATGCCGATCGAGGCGGGAAGCGAATAGCCGAGGCCGCCGCTGGCGCAGGTGTAAAATCCACCCTCGCGCGTGATGGGCAGCACGTCATGTTCCGGTCCGCGAGCGGTGGGGGCCTCTTCCACGATCACTGCCTGCTCGGGCCGAAGCTCGGAAACGCGCCCCAGCACATAGAGCGCGTTCATCGCCGGCTCGGGGCTTTTCAGTACATGGTTGGTGCCGTTGAACACACGCTTGCTTGCGAATTCCGCGATGATCGCCAGCCCCGCGCCGACATCGCCCAGCACGCCGAAACCGCCGGGCAGGGCGGCCAGATGATTGGGATCGTCGCTCAGCGCGGCAAGCTGCGCATGGGGCGGCCAGTGCGGCCCGCTGCCCTCCACGTGATAGGTGAACACCGGCGCACCGGCGACGAGGATCGCGTCGAAGGGATCGAGCAGTTTCTGGATCTGGTCGCGCCAGGCGGGCAGAAATCCGGCGAATTGGGGGTGGTTTTCGGGGAAAGTCTCCCGCGCGGCATAGGGCGCGGCCCACACGCTGGCGCCGATCTTCTCGGCAAGGTCGATCGCATCGTCCCAGCCGCCGCAATTGGCGACGCCGGTGCCGAGCACCAGCGCGGGGCGCTTCGCCGCGTCAAGCATCCTGGCGATCCGCTCCAGCCCATCGCCGCAGGGCGTACGGGTCAGCGCCACTTCGGGCAGCAGCGGCATTTCGCATTCGCGGTCCCAGTCATCCACCGGGATCGAGACGAACACCGGCCCCATCGGCGGGGTCATGGCCGTAATGAAGGCGCGGATCAGCGCGTGCGGAACATCCTGCGCTCGCGCCGGCTCGACCGAGAATTTCACATAGGGGCGCGGGAATTCGGTGGCCCGCTCAGCGAAGAGGAACGGATCGTAAGGCAGGATGCTGCGCGCCTGCTGCCCGGCGGTGACCACGATGGGCGTGTTGTTCTTATAGGCGGTGAACAGATTGCCCAGCGAATGGCCCGTCCCGGCGGAACTGTGCAGGTTCACCAGCGAAGGCTTGCCGGTGGCGCGGGCATAGCCATCGGCCATGCCCATCACCACAGCCTCGTTCAGGCCCATGACATAGGGGAAAGGCATCGCCTTCAGCATCGGCAGTTCGGTGCTGCCGGGATTGCCGAACAGGCGATCCACGCCGAAATGCTGGAAGATGCGGAAGGCGGCTTCGCGGACGGTGACGATTTCGTTGGTCATGGTCTTACACAGGTTCTCCGCCGGCGCGCGCGCGCTCCAGCATGGTTGATTCATCGCGATTGATGCGCAGCAGCACGAATATGAGGATCAGCACGATCACCGGGCTGACCACATTGACCGAAATGATCGCCTGGCCAAGATCCCCGCCGTTCCGGTCGCTCACGATCCCCACGAAATAGGGGCCCATGCCCAGTCCCAGCAGGGTGGAGACGATGATATAGACCGAACTGGTGATGCCCCGCATACGCGGCAGGACAAGATCGTACATCAGCGAATAGATCGGCGGCAGCCACAGGGTCAGGATCAGGCTGTAGACGGTGAAGCGCAGATAGAAGCTGGTCGCATCCTGCGCGCTGAAGGTCCAGATGCCGAAGACGGGCGAAATGCCCAGCGCAGCCAGCGTGAGCAACACGCGGCCCCGCCCGCCCAGACGCCGCGTCAGCCAGTCGGACAGAGGCCCGGCCACGATCGGGCCGATAATGCCGAGGCCGGCCGAAAGCAGGCCGAATTGCAGGCCGGTGGCGGCAGGGGAAAGGCCGAATTCGCGGATCAGGAAAGAAGGCGTGAAGCCCATCACCCCGTAATTGATCGAAGTCTGCAGGCCGCCCACCACCATCAGCAGCATCAGCGAAGGAGAGAGAACCACATTATAGGCCGGCTGGTCGGTCAGCTTGAAGCTCTGGAACAGATTCACGATGACGAAGGCGCCGAAGGCCACCACGAACCATTGCAGAACATGGGGATCGATCGACAGGCCCAGCGCCTCGATCGGCGGGCGGGGGGAATAGGCCTGTGTCAGCAGTGTCATGCCGATGCAGACCAGCAGGATCAGGGCGAGGCTGGCGATGTTGATCGACCATTGCTTCGCGCCCGCCTTGCGGTGCCACAGGTAAAACCAGTTGGTGCCCGGCGTGACCGCCGCCAGCACGCCCGCGCTGGATTTGAAGGGTGTGGGATCCTTCGGTGCGGGGATGCCATCCATCCCGCCGCGCACCGGCTCGCGCATCCGCCAGATCAGCCAGGCCAGCGGCAGGCCGGGAAGCGAGGCGACAAGGAAGGCGAATTGCCAGCCCGAAAAGCCGCCCGGCCCGCCCGTGGGGAAGGCATTGTCCCACCATTGGGCAACCACGCCGCCCAGCGTCATGGACAGGCCGAGGCCCAGTGCGACGGCAATACCCAGCGCGGCCATGGCGGTGCCGCGCAGGCGGCGGGGGAATTCGTCGAAGATGATCGAATTGGCAGCCGGCTGGGTCGCCGCTTCGCCGATCCCCACGCCAAGGCGCGAAATGGCGAGCAGGGTGAAGCCAGTGGCAAAGGCCGCTAGCCCGGCCGAGATAGACCATGCCGCAAGACAGATCGCCAGCAATTTGGTGCGCACCCAGCCATCCACGAGACGGCCGAGCGGGAGCGAGAACAATGCGTAGAACAGCGCGAACAAGGTGCCATAGAGCAGGCCCAGCTCGGCATCGCCGATCCCCAGATCCTCGCGGATATGGGGTGCCAGGATCGAGAGGATCTGCCGGTCCAGCAGGCTCATCGCCTGCGCGGCGGATACCATGGTGAGCGCATACCAGCCCGCGCGGCTGACCTTGGCGCCTTCGCCCAGGCCGTCTGAAGCAGTGCTGCTGGCCATTGTCCGATCTCCTCCCCAATCGCCTCCTGCCCGTGCCGTTGTGGCAGGGCGGTGCGCTATTGCGCCTGCGTGAAATCGTTTAACGCAGCGCGGCGGCGATCGTTTCCGCAATCGGCGTCGTCGGGCGGCCGATCAGCTTGCTCAGCGTGCCACCCGTTTCCTCCAGCGCGCCAAGGCTGGTGGCATAGGCGGAATTGGCGATCACTTTCGCGGCATATTCGGGGAAGCCGTTTTCCATCAGCGAATGGGCATATTCCTCTTCACCCATGTTTACATAGGTGACCGGCTTGCCCGTCTGGCGTGAAAGCTCTGCGGCGAATTCGGCCAGGGTCCAGCCATTATCGCCCGCCAGTTCGTAGATATCGCCGCCCTTGCCGTTCACCAGCACTGCGGCGGCGCCTTCGGCCAGGTCCTTGCGCGCGGCGGAATTGATCCGGCCATCGCCCTGCGCGCCAGTAATGACGCCCGCTTCGGCCTGCGCCTTCACGGCCATGATGTAATTCTCATTATACCAGCCATTGCGCAGCAGGTCGTAGGACAGGCCGCTGGCGGCCAGCGCTGCCTCGGTCGCTCGGTGTTCCTCACCCAGCTTTATGGGCGAGCGGTCGGCATGGAGGATGGAAGTATAGGCCATATAGCCGACGCCTGCCTGCTTCGCGGCATCGATCACCGCCTGATGCTGGCGCGGGCGCTGGCCGATCGCGCTGCCGGAAATCAGCAGCAGCCGGTTCACCCCTGCAAGGGCGGGGGCGAGCGTTTCGGGCGCGTCGTAATCGGCCATGCGCACTTCCACGCTCTTTGCCGCATAATCTGCCAGCTTGGCCGGATCGCGGGCAAGGGCGACGACATCGGTTGCGGGCACTTTTTCGAGCAGGGCATCGAGCACCAGATGGCCGAGCTGGCCTGAGGCTCCGCAAATCGCATAGGTGGTCATGTCTCTCTCCCCTTTGGCCCGTTCATTGGCGAGCCTTTGAAGCACGCAGGCGCGAAGGCGGCAATCGCCCCCGCGCCTGCGCCATTATCAGAGCTTGAACCAGCGCTCCGCATTGGTCTGGAAGAACTTCTTCTTCTGCGCGTCGCTGATGTCCATATCGTCCATCCAGCGCACTTCGTCGGGCACGTATTCGTAGGGATAATCCATCGCGTACATCACGCGATCTTCGCCCATCACCTCGATCAGCAGCTTGATCGCCGGGGCGAAGGGCATGCCGCTGTTGGTGGCCAGCACATTGTTGCGCAGGTAATGGAACAGATCGTGCTGCAGCGGCTGGAGGCGCGGATAACGCTTCGAGCGGACGCCTGCCTGATGCATGTAATTGTGGCGATAGATCCAATAGGGGATCGCCTCGCAGCCATGGCCCAGCATCATCTGCAGGCCCGGATAACGGTCGAACACACCGGTGGTCATCATGCGCAGCCCGTGGAAGCTGGTCTCCACGCCGAAACCGAACACCGCGCCGTCAAGCCCGGCTTCCACCATGGTACCGATCATGCCGTCCGGCGGGCCTTGCGGGTGGATGTAGAGCGGCAGGTCCAGATCGGCGCAGGCGCGCAGGATCGGGTCGAACTGTTCCTCGTCCAGATAATGGCCATGGGTGTGGCTGTTCACCTGAACGCCGTGGAAGCCCAGCTCTTCCTTGCCGCGCTTCAGCTCCTGCGCCGACCATTCCGGGTCCTGCGGGGCGATGGCGATCATGCCATAAAAGCGGTCGGGATATTTCTCGCAGGCGGCCTTGAGGATGTCGTTGGACCGGCGGGCGATGCCCTTGGCCTCTTCCGCGTCGAACAGCGACTGGACGCCGGGGCTGGTCAGCGCCAGCACGGCCTTGTCGATGCCGGTATCGTCCATCGCCTGAATGCGCAGCTCGCCGATGTCCAGCAGGCGCTCGCGGATGAAGGTGGTGCGTTCCGAAGCGCTGGTGCCGTAGAAGCCCCACAGCGACATGGTGCCCTCGTCGGCGCGGCCTTCCTTCACCAGGCGCATGATCGCGTCGAACTGTTCCTGGGTGGCGAAGGCTTCTTCGGTGGCGATGCGCAGGTAACCGCGGTCACCGCCGGTCTTGAGTTCGTGAGTCATATCAATCCCGAAATTGGGATGCGTGCCGCGCGGGAAGCACGGCACGCATCGCGATTATCCCTCGTGAACGGCCTTGGTCACCATGCAGGCCAGCACGCCCTCGGGGCCGTCCTCGCTGCCGTGGCCGGACCATTTCACGCCGCCGAAGGGAGCGTCGGCGCCGCCGATCATGTGGCTGTTGATGCCGATCATGCCGGATTCGATCTCGCGGGCGAGGCGCTGCTGACGCTTGGCATCACCGGTCCAGGCATAGGCGGCAAGGCCATAAGGCAGGCGGTTCGCCTCGGCGATCATCTCTTCTTCGCCCTTGAACGGGTTGATCAGGGCGACCGGGCCAAACGGTTCCTCGTTCATGATATCCGCATCGAGCGGAATCTCGGAGAGGACAGACGGCGCGTAGAAGAAGCCCTGATTGCCGATGCGTTCACCGCCGGTGCCCAGCTTGGCGCCCTTGTCCTTCGCCTGGCCGATCAGGCGGTCCATCGCCTCGGGGCGGCGCGGATTGGCCATCGGGCCCATCTGGATGCCGTCTTCCAGGCCATTGCCGACCTTGATCGCCTTGGCACGTTCGATGAAGCCGTCACGGAATTTTTCGAACACGCTTTCTTCCACGATGAAGCGCGTGGGCGAAACGCAGACCTGGCCGCAATTGCGGTATTTGCCGCCAACGGCCGTATCCAGCGCCTTGTCGAGATCGGAATCGCCGAACACCAGCACCGGGCCGTGGCCGCCCAGTTCCATGGTGGTGCGCAGCATGTTTTCGGCCGACAGCTTCAGCAGGTGCTTGCCGACCACGGTGGAGCCGGTGAAGCTGAGCTTGCGGATGATCGGGCTGCCCAGCAGGTGGCGGCTCACTTCGTCCGGCACGCCGAACACGGCCTGCGCCACTTCCTTGGGCAGGCCCGCGTCATAGAAACACTGCAGAACGGCAAGGGCGGTGGCCGGGGTTTCCTCGGCCGATTTGAGGATCACGGAGCAGCCGGCGGCGATCGGTGCGCCCAGCTTGCGGCCTGGATTGCCGATCGGGAAGTTCCATGGCGCGAAGGCGGCGACGGGGCCGACCGGCTCGTGTCGCACGACCGAGCGGAAACCGTCCGGGCGGACGAGTTCGCGGCCGTAAATGCGCTGGCATTCGCCGGCATAGAAGTGGAACAGGCCGACATTCATCATCACTTCGATGCGGCTTTCGGCCAGCGTCTTGCCTTCCTCCAGTGTGGCGAGGCGGGCGATCTGTTCCTGCCGTTCGGCCATCAGCCGGGCCGCGCCTGAAAGCACGGCGGCGCGCTGGGCGGCGGGGGCCTTGCGCCAGATCTGGAAGCCGCGCTCGGCGGTCTCCAGCGCCCGGTCGAGATCGGCGGCGTCGGCCAGCGGCAGCTCGCCAAGGGTTTCGCCGGTCACGGGGTTGACCACGGGGAAGGTCCGGCGGCCGCCGCCCGAAACCTTCTCGCCATCGATCACCATGTGGAGGGAGGGGTATTCACTCATCTTGAAGCAACTCCGTTCGCCCTGGGAATGTCGCAGCGCGGTTGATCCATCTCGCCCGACTTGCAAGCGAAAAAACTCTGGGCTCCGGCGGCCCCGGTGCGGGTTCGAGGTCCGATGCCAATCGGACAAAAGCAACGGGGGAGGCGCAAGGCGCCGCCCCCGACAGTTTATCCTTGCTTTGCGGCTGCACGCTCCGCGTCGCGCTTCGCATCGCCTTCCCAGCGCTGCGCGGCCATTTCCTCACCCGTGATCGGGTGCTTCATGTGGAACGGCAACAGCTTGTGGATCGGCCACAGCCAGTGATCCTCGATCAGCGCATCGGGTCCGGCGGGATCGTCGGGATAAAGCGTCTTGATGAAGGGGGTGTATTCCGGATCGGTATAGGCCCAGCCCTTGTCGAAATCGGCATGCCAGTGCGGGAAGTAATTCAGCACATGGATGCGCCACTTGCCGTCGGCGCCCTTTTTGTAGGTGTTCTCGTAAAGGCCGCCTTCCCACCACTGGCGCACGCCCAGGCCGGCTGCGGGATCGGCATAATCCTTGTGGCGGCCGGCCTGCATGGTGGAACGGCCGCGCAGCTTCGCGGTCATGCCGTCGGGCTCGATGTCGATGATCGTCTGGATCTGCGGATGGTCCAGCAGGAAGCCGTCCACCGGGCCGTTGTTATTGTGAGTGAAGCGCTTGCGGAAGCGGTCGATATAGAGGCGGGCCACGCCGGCTTTGCCCTTCCACACCCCGCCGAAGAAGCGCACTTCGCCATCCTCGGTGAACAGGTCCACCACCTGATCGTACATGCATTTGTCGATCAGATAGCCGTAGAGATATTGCAGCTTCTTCACGTCCAGCTCGTCCTCCCGGACGGTCAGGCGCTGTTCGAGTTCTGCCAGCCTGGCTTCAAGCGCGGCAACCCGGTCTTCGGACATGCGTACTCTCCCAGAATAGTAAGCTTTGCTTACAAATTGCGCGAATGTGTTGACCTGTCAACGCTTGTGGGTGGGGATGGAGAGGCGAGGCGTTACAGCCCCGCCGCCTCCAGCCGCGCCACTTCCTCGCGATAGGGCCTGATCCCGCGCCACATGAAGAAGGTTGCGGTGGGCAGGAAGATACAGGCGGTGATCAGGATGGCTTCCCAGATCTTGTCCTCGTCCCCGACGATATAGGTGCTGACCGATCCGATCACCCAGCTGCCCAGCCCGCCGAAGAAAGTGAACATGAACAGATAGAGCGCGCTGACCTGGCCGCGCATTTCATTGGGGACGATACGCTGGACGGCGGCATTCTGCGCCGGTGCGCCGGCAAGGCCGAAGAACACGCCCAGCGCCATCATCGTCACCGCCAGTTCGCCCGTGGGCATCAGCGGGGCGGCGATGGTAGTTACGGTGGTGCAGGCGAAGATGATCGCGGTGGCGCGGATGTTGGCATCCTTGTAGCGCTTGCCCATCCAGGTCACGAAGACGCCGCCTGAGAAGATACCGGCCAGCATCGCGACGAGCAGCAGAGTGCCCAGCAGGGCGCCGGTCTCAGCCTCGTTCCAGCCATAGGTACGTGCCATGAAGGGAATGCGCCACGCGGGCAGGCCCTGGCTTTCCACCGCCGACAGCGCCAGCGCGGCGAACAGCGGCAGAAACACTGTTTTGCGCGCCCAGATTGCCTTGGCGGCATCCCAGCCCATGAAGGCGGCGAATTTGCGGATGAAGGAAGCGTCCTTCGCCACCAGCTGCGCGGCATCCGGCGGGCTGCGGCGCGGCGGTTCCTTGACCATCAGAAAGATCAGCGCGGCCAGCAGGCCGGGCAGGCCGATCATGATGAGCACCAGCTGCCAGCTGAAAATCTCGATCCCCAGCAGCGAGATCCGGTCCGACATGGTCGAGGTCCAGGCGATCATCTGCCCGCCCAGGATATTGCCGAAGGAACTGCCGCCGATATAGCCCAGCTGGAGCAGGGCGAAGACCAGCGGAATGCGCAGCGGGCGGAAATAGTCGCTCAGCAGCGAGTAGGAGCCCGGCCCGTTGGCGGAACTGGAAGCGCCCACGAACAGGCGGGTGCCGACCAGCTGGAAGAAGCTCTGCGCGATGCCGCCCAGCGCCATGATCGAGCCGAGCAGGGCAATGCCGCCCGAAAGCACATATTTGCGCGGATAGATGTCCACCAGCCGGGCCAGCGGAATGCCCACGATGACATAGGCGATCAGGCTGGCCGGGCCGAGCAGGAAGCCCAGCGTGGCGTCGCTGATGCCGAAGCTACCCTTCATTTTTTCCGCCAGCATGCCGAACACGGTCTGGTCGAAGAAAGTGATGAAAGTGGCGAAGATGATCGCGAACAGGGCGAAGAAGCCCGCCCGTTCCGACGGCCAGGGCTGGGTCGACGCCGCACCGGCATTCGAACTGCCGGTCAATTCCTGTGCATTGGGCGCGATGGCCATGCCTGATCCCCTCCTTGGGCGTCTCTCTTTGCACGGAGACTCGCGGATTGTGCTTGGCCATTTTGTAAGTGGTGAATACAAAAAGGCGAAGCGAAAATTGACATTGTCCGTGATGCGAAGAGGCCACGGCGACACATGGGAGAGTGCACCATGAAGACCAGTTCAGACAAGCGTTTGCCGCAGGATTTCCGCGCATGAGCGGCGGGGTGATGCAGGCGGGCTACGCCGAGGATCGCGCCGCGATCGAGGATCTGATGGCGCGCTATCTCTTCGCCATGGATTGGGGCGATTACGATGCCTATGCCGAGATGTTCACCGAGGATGGCGAGCTCGAATATGTCCGCGGCACCGCCAAGGGCCGCGACGCCATCGGGGAGAGCGTGCGCGCCTTCAAGGCGTCGATCGGCAAGTTCTATCAGGATGCGGACGGCAATCCCGCGATCCTGCGCCATATCATCGCTCACACTGTGATCCGGGTGGAAGGAAACCGCGCCTTCTCGGTCGCCTTCTGGTGGGAAATGGCCAATGACGGGCCGGGCGGGAAGCCCAAGGTCGGCACTTTCGGCACCTATGAGGACGAACTGGTGAAAGTCGACGGGCGCTGGCTTTTCAGCAAGCGCCGCATTCTCAACGAATTCCTCGAAGGGCGCGGCACGGGCGATGTGAACCCCGTGCGCCTGCTGGACGAGCGCGCGCAGAGGGCCGGGGCGTGAGCGATCCCGCCCGGCTTGCCCGCGACCGGGCCGAAATCAGGGACCTGATGGGCCGCTATCTCTTCGCGATGGATTGGCACGATGTGGATGCCTATGCCGGCTGCTTCACCGAAGACGGCGTGCTGGATTACGCCATGGCCCGGCTGGAAGGGCGCGAGGCCATCCGGCAGGGCGCGCTGAAGTTCCGCGAGGCGGTGGGCGAGCTGTTCACTCGCGAAGACGGCAGCCCCGCGCTGCTGCGCCATGTGCTGGACCATATCGTGATCCGCGTGGAAGGCGATGCGGCGTGGACTACGGCCTTCTGGTGGGAAATGACCGATGGCGGCCCCGGCCGCACTCCCGAAATCCAGAGCTACGGCACCTATGAGGACGAGCTGGTGCGGGTGTGTGGTCAGTGGCTGTTCAGCCACCGCAAGATCTACAACGAGATGATTCCGGGGCGGCAAAGCTCTGCCGACAATCCGGTCCATCATTACGACAGGGCTGCACAGGCCGCAGCGGAGAGGACATAGCAGGATGAAGGATTTCGCGGGCCGCACGGCCTTCGTTACGGGCGGGGCCAATGGCGTGGGCATCGGGATCGTGCGCAATCTCCTCAACGAGGGATGCAAGGTCGCCATTGCCGATATCCGTCAGGATTCGATCGACCGGGCGCTGGCCACGCTCGACAATCGCGAAGTGATGGGCGTCCAGCTGGATGTCGCAAGCCGCGAGGGCTTTCGGGATGCGGCGGACCGGGTGGAGGCCGAATTCGGCCCGGTCAGCCTGCTGTTCAACAATGCCGGGATTAATCTGTTCCAGACGATCGAGGACAGTTCCTATGACGATTGGGACTGGGTGCTGGGCGTCGATTTTCACGGGGTAGTGAACGGCGTGATGACTTTCGCCCCGCGCATGAAGGAACGCGCGCTGTCGGGCGAGGTGAAGGGCGGCCACATCGTCAACACCGCCAGCATGGCCAGCTTCATCGCGGGCGGGGCGCCGGGCATCTACAACACCGCCAAATTTGCGGTGCGGGGCATGTCCTATTCGCTGCGCCATTCGATGTACAAATATGGCATCGGCGTATCGGTGGTGCATCCCGGGCTGGTGAAGAGCTACATCTACGCCAGCGACGATGTGCGGCCCGACGCACTGAAGGGCGCGATGAAGCCGGTCGATTCCGAAGCGGTGAAGCGGCTGGAAGGCCTCCACGAATTCGGCATGGAGCCGGACGTCATCGGCCAGCGCATTCTGGACGGCGTGCGGGAGAACCGGGCCAATATCTTCACGCACCCCGACCACAAGGAAGAGCTGAAGGAATTGTTCGACGAGATTCTGGCCGATTATCGGGACTATCCGCAGGATGCGGGCTATGAACAGCGCGTCGCCTTCGAGAAGATGCGGCGCGACAGTTTCGCCGAAATGCGCCGCGCCGCAGACGCAGTGCAGTGACCATTCAGGCCGGGCGCGCTAGGCAGGGAGGATGAAAAGCCTCCTCGCCGCCGCCTGCGCGCTCGCCCTTCCCGCCGCTTCGGCCTGCGCAGCCGATCCGGCCGCACCCACGCCGCAATCCGGAATGACGCTGGAGCAGAAGACCCTGTTGCGCTGTTCGGCGGCCTTTGCAATCGTCGCTTCCGAACAGGCGCGCGGCGTAGAGAGCGCAAAGGCGTGGCCGCCCTTGGGCGAACGCGGCAAGGAATTCTTCGTCCAGTCCGGCGCAAGGCTGATGGACGAATTGCAGCTCACGCAGGAACAGGTGCAGGCGCTCTACAAGGCTGAAGTCGGCCGGTTGCAGGATGAAAGCGGCAAGGCGGCCGATCCGAAGAAGATGGTTGCCGGGATTATGCAGCCCTGCCTGCTGCTGCTGGATGCTTCGGGGGGTTAGCAGCGGGGCGGGGGCAGCGCGCGCACCCTTCGCGCCTTCAAGTGGGAGAAACCCTCCCTACCTCGCGGAAGGCAGCCCCTGCCTAGCCTCGCCCCAGCCCTTCAGCACCTTCGCCCGCGCCAGCAATTCCCCGGCATCCGCCAGCCCGTATCGCTTAAGTTCCTTCATCCCCGCCAGTTCCTCCCAGCTTACCGGCGCGGCCACTGGCGCGCCTTTACGGGCGCGCACCGAATAGGGCGCGATGGCGGTGGAGCCGCGCGTGTTGCGCAGCCAGTCGATGAAAATCCTGCCCGCGCGCTTTTCCTTGCTCATGGTGGCGGTGAAACGATCGGACTGTTCCTGCGCCAGCGCCTTCGCAAAAGCCTCCGCAAAGGTGCGATGCTCATCCCATGAATGGTGGGGGGTGAGCGGTGCCACCACATGCACGCCCTTGCCGCCTGTCAGCATGGCGAAGCTGGCGAGGCCCTGCTTTTCCAACCGCAGGCGGATGTCCGCCGCCGCCTGCCGTACCTCCGCAAAACCCAGCCCTTCGGCCGGATCGAGGTCGAACACCAAGCGATCGGGCCGCTCCAGCGCGCTGGCATGGCTGGCCCACAGATGGAACTCCACCGTGCCCATCTGCACGCATTCGAGAATGCCCGCCGCGCTCTCGACATAGGGATAGGGCTCCACATCGCCCTCCTTCTCCTCGATCGTCACGCTCAGCACATGCGGGCCGAAGGTGCCGGTGCGATGTTTCTGGAAGAAGCATTGCCCGCCGATCCCCTGCGGGCAGCGCACCAGGCTCACCGGTCGGCCCGCCAGAAAGGGCAGCATGGCCGGGGCAAGGGCGCCGTAATAATCGGCGATGTCGCCCTTGGTGATGCCGTCATCGGGGAACGCCACCCGTTCGCGGCTGGTGATCTCGACCTTGTCATCAATGGGGCGGGCCATGCTTCGCCTCCCTTCGCGGCCAGTCTACATGTGTGACCCGCATCTGACGAATCCCCAGCCGCAAGCGGCTTGCCGGTGGACGCACGTAAGCACTTGCGGCAAGGATGGCAGGCATGTGGCAGCTTTATCAATTCCCCCTTTGCCCCTTTTCCCGCAAGGTCCGGCTGCTGCTCAGCGAAAAAGGCATTGCCTACGAGCTTGAGCGCGAAAATCCTTGGGACGGGCGCGACGAATTCTACGCGCTCAATCCCGCGGGCCGGACGCCGGTGATCCGCAATGCGGAAAAGAACATCACCCTGGTCGATAGCCGGGCGATCTGCGAATATTTCGAAGAGACGGTGGACAAGGTGCCGATGATCGTGGGCACGGCGCAGAACCGCGCGGAAATCCGCCGGCTGGTGGCCCTGTTCGACGAGAATTTCTTCAACGACGTGACCCTGCCGTTCCTCAACGAGCGGATGAAGAAGCGCCTGTTCATGCGCGCTCCGCCGGATTCGCAATTGCTGCGCTCGGCCATGAAGCTGGCCAACGATCATCTCGATTATATGGACTGGCTGATCGACAACCGCCCCTGGCTGGCCGGATCGCAGATGAGCCTGGCCGATCTTGCCGCTGCCGCGCAGATCTCGGTGGCGGATTATCTCGGCGGGATCGACTGGTCGGGCCACGAACAGACACGCGGCTGGTATTCCGTGTTCAAGAGCCGCCCGAGCTTCCGCCCCCTGCTGGCCGAGCGGATGGACGTGATCCGCCCGCCTGCTCACTATGCCGACGTGAATGCGTGATTTGTTTCCGCATGCGCATCCGCGCATGCGATATCCTCGCGCCTCCGGCGCTGCGGGCGGCCGTTCGGCCTTGCGGGCGGCTGATCGCCGCCCGGGTCTTCCCGACGCTTGAGGGTTGCGTGAGGACACCCCATATTCGGGCCGAAGGAGAATCCCCATGCCCGACAAGATGAACCTTTCCGACGAGGACTGGCGCGCTCGCCTCAGCCCGGAAGCCTATACGATCCTGCGTCGCGGGGGGACGGAGCGGGCCTTCACCGGCAAATATGAGAAGAACAAGGCGGACGGCATCTATCGCTGCGCGGGTTGCGGGTTGCCCTTGTTCGCCAGCGAGACGAAATATGACAGCGGATCGGGCTGGCCCAGCTTCATGGCCCCGGTCGAAGGCGATGCGGTGGAGGAACTGCGCGACATGTCGCACGGCATGGTCCGCACCGAAGTGCGCTGCGCCCGCTGCGAAGGTCATCTCGGCCATGTGTTCCCCGATGGTCCGGGGCCGGAAGGGCTGCGCTATTGCATCAATTCGGCCAGCCTCGATTTCCAGCCGGAAGACTGAGCGCCCCCGCCGGAAGGTGGTCCGCTAAATTCGCCGTTAACGCCCCGTTACTAATGCCCTATGCATCGGGATTATCGGAGCGGGCTGCGCAGCGCGCACTGGCATTTGGGTAAGGACAGACAAGCCGCATGGCACGCAATCGCAGCGTGGGATCGAAAGCATCGCCGCGTGAGAGGGTGAGGAATGGCAGTTCGGGCGGCGGGGGCAAGAGCCCGGGCCGCCTGCGCTTCTGGATCAAACGCCTGCTAGTATGGGGCGCGGCGCTGGCCCTGTTGGGCTGCATCGCGCTGGGCACGGCGGTCTATTTCGCCGCCAGCAATCTTCCGAGCTTTTCCGAACTGAAGGACATCAAGGCCGGGCAGACGATCGTGCTGCGCGCGCGCGATGGGTCCGAAATCGTCGCCATGGGCCCCAGCTATGGCGAATGGCTGCCGTCCGGCGAAATCCCCGAAGTTATGAAGGACGCGATGGTCTCGGTAGAGGACCGGCGCTTCTATTCGCATATCGGGATCGATCCGCTGGGCCTGGCCCGCGCGCTGTGGGTTTCCATGCGCGATGACGAGCGCGCCCGCGCCACTTCCACCATCACCCAGCAGCTGGCGCGCAACATCTTCCTCAATTCCAACCGCACTTTTGACCGCAAGGCGCGCGAGGCGGTGCTGGCGATGGCGCTGGAATGGAAATTCTCGAAGGAGCAGATCCTCGAGCTCTATCTCAACAAGGTCTATTTCGGCGGCGGGGCCTATGGCATCGATTCCGCCAGCCGCAATTTCTTCAGCCATTCCGCGCGCGATCTGTCGCTGGGCGAGGCGGCGATCATCGCCGGGCTGGTGAAGGCGCCCAGCCGCTATTCGCCTACGGCCGATGTGCAGGCCGCCGTCGGCCGCGCCAATGTGGTGATTGCGCAGATGAAGAAATATGGCGCGATCTCCCCCGACGAGGCGGATGTCGATGTTTCGGCGGTGAAGCTGGCTCCGGCGCAGGCTCAGAATTCAGTGCGCTATTTCACCGATTGGGTGCTGCCGCAGCTCGATCTGCTGCTGCCCGAAACCGACGATCCGCTGGAAGTGTGGACCACGCTGGACACTGGCATGCAAAAGGCCGCGACCGATGCGATCAAGACCAACACGCCCAAGGGCGCACAGGGCGCGCTGGTCAGCCTCGATCGCGACGGGGCGGTGCTCGCGCTGGTGGGGGGGACGGATTACGTTGCCACCAATTACAACCGCGCCACCAATGCAGTGCGCCAGCCGGGTTCGGCCTGGAAGCTGTTCGTCTATCTCTCCGCGCTGGAGGCCGGCTATACGCCCGACGACCGCGTGGTGGACGAACCGGTGACGATCGACGGGTGGAGCCCGCGCAATTCGGGCGGCACTTACGCCGGCGAAATCGACGTGCGCAGCGCCTTTGCCTATTCCAAGAACACCGTGGCCGCGCAGCTGGGCAATGAAGTGGGCTTCGGCACCGTGGCCGCCATGGCGCGGCGCTTCGGCATCACAACGCCGATCAACACCAATCCCTCCATGGTGCTGGGCACCTCCGACGTGCGCCTGATGGACATGACCCGGGCCTTCGGCGCGGTCTCCGCGCACGGGCGTTCGATCGAGCCCTATGGCATTTCCAAGGTGACGACGGTGGATGGCGAAGTGCTCTATCAGCACGAGGCGACGCGCAGCACGCAGCTGGTGCCCGATTACGTCGCCGCCGGGATCACCGATCTGCTGCAATCTGCGGTCAGTGTCGGCACCGGCCGTGCGGCGCAGATCGGGCGGCCGGTCGCAGGCAAGACCGGCACCACCAGTTCGAACAAGGATGGCTGGTTCCTGGGCTTCTCCAGCGGGATCACCACCGGCGTGTGGATGGGGCGCGACGATGCCAAGGCCGTGGGCGGCCTGTCCGGCGGCACGGCCCCGGCGCGCGCCTTCGCATCCTATATGAAAGTGGCGGTGAAGGACCGGCCGGTCGAGAAGTTCGACACCGATCTGAAGCTGCCCGAGTGGCAGCTGGAACCGGATGACGAATTCATGTTCGGCGATCCGGGCGATTATTATTATGTCGACGAGCAGGGCAATCTGATCGAGCCCAGCGGCCCGCAGGAACCGCGCGGCGTGCCCTTCCCGCCCGATGATGGTGGTCCGCAAGTTCCGCGTGGGGCAGGTCTGGTTCCGGCAAACCCCGCGCCGCCTGCCGCCAATCAGGATTTCCTCGATCGTGCGACCGGCAACAGGGGCCAGCCGACGGCGCGGCCGTCAGGGCCGGGCAGTGGGGCACAGCAGGCGCCTTAGCAACTCTCTCTATCCGACCCCTCCTCTCCCCTTGCGGGAGAGGATACGAAGGCCTGGCCCTGAAAGGGCCTGGCCGTAGTTGGAGAGGGGGCTTTGCGCGCGCGCACTCCTCTTCTACCCCTCTCCAAGCTTCGCCAGCATCCTTGCGGATGCAGGCTGCGCTATCCTCTCCCGCAAGGGGAGAGGAGGCAGCAGACACGATCATGCCCCAAAACGAAAAAAGCGCGCCACCCATGTGGGGGCGCGCTCTTTTCGTGTCGGCGCTGCGGCTTTGCCGGGATCAGCGCAGGCGGATCGGGATATAGTCTTGGGGTTTGCGCAGCGGCTTGACCTGGAGCAGGACCGCATCGCGGCCCGCATCCTTGGCGGCCTGCACTGCCGCTTCCAGTTCCGCCACCGAAGCGATCGGGCTGGTGTTGACGCTCAGCACCACGTCGCCGCGCTGCAGCTTGCGCCCGGCATCGGCGTTGGAATCGACCGCATCGACCACCACGCCCTTGGTGCCGCTGGGCAGGCCGAGCTGGCCTGCGATCTGCGGGGTCAGTTCGATGGCGCGAATGCCCATCGACTTTTCCAGCACGCCTTCGGCCTGTTCCGGCGCGGGCTTGCCACCTTGCGGCTGCGCTTCGGGGTCGAACACGCGGCCGGCTAGTTCTTCCTCGCTCGGGCGCTTGCCGACGGTGGCGTTCAGGGCCAGCTTCTGGCCCTTGCGCAGCACGTCCAGCGTCACGCGGGTGCCCGGCGCGACATTGGCGACGATGTAGGACAGCGTCTGGTCAGGCGTCACGTCCTGGCCATTGACCTTCAGCACGACATCGCCCGCCTGCAGCCCGGCCTTGTCGGCAGGCTCGCCCGGCTCGACCGCCTGGATGAATTCGCCGCGATTGCTGGGAATGCCCAGCGATGCAGCGATATCTTCGTCCACCGGGCGGATGCGCACGCCCAGATAGCCGCGCTCGATCTTTTCGCCCTTGATCAGCTTTTGCACGATCGGCTCGGCCACTTCGGCGGGGATCGAGAAGCCGATGCCCACGCTGCCGCCCGAGGGGGAGAAGATCGCATTGTTGATGCCGATCACCCGGCCCTGCATGTCGAACAGCGGACCGCCGGAATTGCCCCGGTTGATGGAGGTATCGGTCTGGATGTAGCGGTCATAGGCGCCGCCGGAGCCGGTGTTGCGATAGACCGCCGAGATGATCCCCGCCGTCACCGTGCCGCCAAGGCCAAAGGGCTGGCCGATCGCGATCACCCAATCACCCACGCGGGATTTCCGCGAATCCCCGAATTCCACGAAGGGGAAGGCCTTGGGGCGTTCGATTTTCAGCACCGCAAGGTCGGATGCGGCATCATTGCCCACCAGCGTGGCGGGATATTCGGTGCCGTCTGTCAGGGTAACGGTGATCTGTTCAACCTTACCCTGCCCATCGGCGGTGATGACGTGATTGTTGGTGACGACATAGCCGTCCGCCGAGATCAGGAAGCCCGACCCGAGCGACTGCGCCTCGCGCGTTTGCGGAACGCCGCCGCGCGGGGTGAGGCCGCCGAACAGATCGCCGAAGGGGCTGCCTGCAAAGGGGTTGGCATTTACGGTGATCCGCTGCCGGGTGGAGATATTGACCACTGCCGGCTGGAGCTGTTCCGTCAGGTCGGCAAAGCTGGCAGGAGCACCTGCGCGCGGGACCACGCGCTGGATCTGGCTCTCGTCATTCTGGGCGACCTGGGCGCCGGCGGGGTGGCCGGTAATCAGCGAGATAGCTGCGCCGCCAATCAGCAGCGCCGATGAAAATCCATAAGCATAACGCACGGGCTTCACGTCCTCTATTCCTCTCGTCTGCGCGCCTTGCAGCGCAAGCTCGGACCGTCGCACTTTCATGCTTGTGCGGCCTGAACCGAAATTGAATGACATTCGTAGTCGGAACGGGAACCGCGCGAAAGCTGGGCTTCAGCGGCGGCCCCTGAACTGCTTGAGATATTCATTGTCCGGCGAAAGGATGATCGAACTTTCCGACTCGGTGGAGCCGAAGGTCGTGTCATAGCTCTGCATGGCGCGGTAGAAATCGTAGAACTGCGGGTCCTTGCCGAAGCTCTGGGCATAGATCTTCGCGGCCTGGGCATCGGCTTCTGCACGGATGATCTGCGCTTCCTTGAGGCCGGTCGCCTCGGTGGTCGCGGCTTCCTGTTCGCGCGCGGATTGCATCCGGGCGAAGGCCGATTGCAGCGGGGTGCCCTGCGGCAGGTCGGCCCGCTTGATCCGCACATCCAGCACCTGCGCGCCATATTCGCGCGCCTCGTCATCCAGCTTGTCGCGGATGTTGTGCATGGTGGTGCCGCGTTCAGCCGTAAGCAGCGATGCGAAGCTGCGGCGGCCCAGTTCCTGGCGCACGACCGAACTGAGGATCGGCGAAAGCTGCGCTTCCATGTTCTCAACGGTGCCAACAGTACGGACCAGCTTCACCGGATCGATGATGCGGTAACGAGCGAAGGCGTCCACTTCCAGCCGCAGCTGATCGGTGGAAAGCACCTGCTGGGGCTGCATGTCGAGATCGCGTACGCGCTTGTCGATGCGCTGGACGCGTTCGATCACCGGAATGCGCCAGTGTACGCCCGCATCGGTTTGGCCATAGGCCACCTTGGGACGAAACTGGTTATAGACGCGCACGGGGCTGCCGGTCTGAACAATGACCACCTGTTCGGATTCAGGCACCACGATCATGCACGAGAGCGCGGCGCCTGCGGCCACGGCGAGGCCGATGATCGCGACCTTGTAGCTCTGCCAGAACTCGGTCATCTCACTGCCCTCCCGTCTTCTTGGCGGTTGCCGCCGCAGCGGCGGCGCGCCTCTTCACTTCGGGCAGCGGGAGATAGGGGGTCACGCCTCCGGTCTCGACGATGGTCTTGTCGGTTTTGGAAAGCACTCGCTCCATGGTTTCGTAATACATGCGCTGGCGGGTCACCTCGGGGGCGAGCCGGTACTGCTCATAGACCTTGTCGAAGGCGGCGGCATCGCCCTGCGCGCGGGCAAGCACCTGCTGCGCCACGGCTTCGGCCTGGTTCTTGTAGGTTTCCGCCTTCTGCTGCGCGGCGGAGACGGCCTTGAACGCCTCTTCCACTTCGCTTGGCGGATCGGTCTTGCGGATTTCGACGCCCTGAATCATCACGCCCGAGCGATAGGCATCGAGCACATTCTGCATCCGCGCGCGCACCCGCGCCTCGATATCGGCGCGGCCGGCACCGGCGAAGACGCGGTCCAGCGGCTCTTCGGCCACCGATGCGCGCATCGCGGCCTCGGCCACTTCGCGAACGGTGTTCTCTGGCTCGGCCAGCTGATAGCGGAACTGCTTGAGGTCCTTGATGCTCCAGCGCACGAGATAGGACAGGTTCACCAGATTCTGGTCACCCGTCAGCATCAGCTTCTGTGCGTCGCCTTCGGGGATCTGGAAGATCCGGATTTCCGACACCTGCTCCACATGCACGTCTTCGATCGGCCAGGGCAGGGTCAGCGAAATGCCCGAGCTGATGGTGCGCGAATATTTGCCGAAAGTGGTGACGATGCCCTGTTCCTTCGGGCCGAGCTGGTGGAACATCGAGAAGGCCAGCCACAGCGCGACCACGCCGGTCACGATCAGGGGCATCCAGCTCCTGCCACCGGGCGCGCTGGGAATGCGGAAGTTCGGGCCGCCGGGTCCGCCGGAACGGCGGCGCGGGCCTTCGGGGCCGCGGGTCTTGAAAATATCCTCTATGCTGGCGGAACGGCGCGGCTCATCGCCGCTGCCCCCGCCCGGCAGCCACGGATTGCGCGGCCCGCGCGGGGTATCCCCCGGCTGGCCGGGGCCATCGGGCCCCGGGGTGCCTTCGCCCGAGGGTTCGTTGCTCTTGCCGTCATCCGCACCGTCGCCCCAGGGGTTCTTGCCTGCCATGGCGAGCGCGATGCGATCGAAAAATCCGCCCATTCGTTCCATGGGGACACTTATAGGCATGAAACGCACGAAAAACAGGGTGGGGGTTGCAGATTTTCCCTGCAAGCGGGCCGCAGCTCCGCTAACGGGGCTGGGATGAGTACCGAAGACAATCTGAAAAACCGCCTTCCCGCCAAGGCGCTGGAGCGGCTGCAGACGCTGCGGCTGACCGATGGCGTGGCCACCTTGATCCTCGATGCCAGCGGGCTTGATGCCCTTGCGCGGGACAAAATGGAGATCGCCGTGCGCGATACTCTGCGCGATGCGGAGGGGGTGAGCGAAGTGCGCGTGGCGCTGATGGCCGACAAGGCCCCGCCGCTCGCCCGCCGCATCATCGCCATCGGTTCGGGCAAGGGCGGAGTGGGCAAATCCACGCTCACCGCCAACCTCGCCGTCGCGCTCAAGCGCGCGGGCCGCAAGGTCGGCGTGGTGGATGCGGATATCTATGGCCCTTCCCAGCCCAAGCTGCTGGCCAATGAGGGGCAGCGCCCGCGCGCGGAAGGCAACAAGCTGATCCCCGTACCCGGCGCGGAAGGCATTCCGGTGCTGTCGATGGGCCATCTGGTGGAACCGGGCAAGGCGATCGCCTGGCGCGGGCCGATGGCGGGCAATGCGCTGGGCCAGCTGATCGACGCCGAATGGGGCGATGTGGATCTGCTGCTGGTCGATCTGCCGCCGGGCACGGGCGATGTGCAGCTGACCATGCTGCAGCGCTTCAAGCCGGCCGGCGCGGTGATCGTCTCCACCCCGCAGGACCTTGCGCTGATCGACGCGACCCGCGCGATGCAATTGTTCGAAGTGGGGCAGGTGCCGATCATCGGCATTGTCGAGAATATGGCCGGCTATGCCTGCCCGCATTGCGGCGAAGTGTCCGATCCCTTCGGCCATGGCGGGGCGGAAATCGCTGCGCGGGAAAAGGGCGTGCCTTTCCTGGGCCGGGTGCCGCTGGCGATGAATATCCGCCTGGCGAGCGATGCGGGCACGCCGCCCGCCGCTGGCGAGGGGGCAGAGGCGCAGGCCTTTGCCGATATAGCGGCCCGGCTTTCCGACTGGCTCGGGGCCTGAGGGCAGCGGCAGGGGGCACGCCATGCAGATCACGCGCAGAGGGGTGCTGGCAGGGGCGGCCATCGGCGGCGGACTGCTGGTCGCCTGGAGCCTGCGCCCTCGCCGCTTCGCTCCTCCGCTCAGCGCCGGGCGGGACGAGGCAAGCTTCGATGCCTGGCTGAAGATCGCGGGCGACGGCGTGGTCACCGTGGCCGTGCCGCAGCTGGAAATGGGGCAGGGCGTCAGCACGATCCTGCCGCAGGTGGTGGCGATGGAGCTGGGGGCGGACTGGCGGCAGATCGCGGTCGAACCCACCCCGGTCAGCGGCGCCTATCCCAACCTCCCGCTCGCCGCGCGCTGGGCGCCGCTGTGGAAGCCCGCGCTGCCGTTTCTGGCCGACGATGCGGACGACTGGCTGGTGCGCCGCTATGCCGAGGACCATCGCTTCATGGTGACGGCGGACGGCACCTCGCTCGCCGCCTATGAGGAACCCTGCCGCAACGCCGCTGCCGCCGCGCGGGCGATGCTGGCGATGGAAGCGGCGGATCGCTGGGACACTTCGTGGGAGGAATGCGAGGCCGAGGGCGGCTTCATCGTCCACGGCAAGCGCAAGCTGAGCTTTGCCGAACTGGCGCTGGACGCCGCCCGCCGTACGCCACCCGACCCGCCGCCGCTGCGCTCGCTCCCCCCGTCGGAGCGGCCGAGCGATCAGGGGGCGGAAGCGCCGGTCTATTACCCAAGGCTCGATCTGCCCGCCAAGGTAGACGGATCGCTGCTGTTCGCGGGCGATGTGCGCCTGCCGGACATGGTCTATGCCTCGATCCGCCATGGGCCGCTCGACCGCTCGACCGTCAAGCGCTTCGATGTGAATGCCGCCGCCGGTTCGCCTGGGCTGGTCGGCGTGGTCAAGGGCAAGCGCTGGCTCGCCGCCGTGGGGGAGACCTGGTTCGCGGCCGAAAAGGCGCTGCGCAGGCTGGCCCCCACCTTCATGGTCGCAGGCGCGGTAGACAGCGGCCGGATCGAGGATGCGCTGGAAAAGGCGGTGATGAAGGGCAGCGCGCAGCGCATCGTCACGCGCGGCGATGGCGATGGGGACATGGGCAAGCCCACCCACCGCGCACGCTATGACGTATCGCCCGCGCTCCACGCCACGATCGAGACTTCCAGCGTCACTGCCCGGATCACCGACGGCAGGCTGGAACTGTGGATCGCTACCCAGGCGCCCGAACATGCGCGCGAGGCCGCGGCCAAGGCGCTGGGAATCTCCGCTGCAGACGTAGTGCTCTATCCCATGTCCGCGGGCGGCAGTTTCGACCGGCGGCTGGAAGTGGACCATGCGATCGAAGTGGCGCTGATCGCGCGGGAGATCGGCCGCCCGGTGCAGCTGGTCTGGTCGCGCGGGCAGGAGGCACTGGCCGGGCGCCCGCGCACGCCGGTGGCCGCGCTGCTTTCCGCCAAGGCGAGCGAGAGCGGCCATATCGCCATCTGGCGCGCCAAGCTGGCCCTGCCGCCCACGGCGCAGGAATTCGGCGAGCGGCAGTTAAACAATCTCGCCAGCTGGTCCGCCATCGAGGCGAGCGAAGGCCGTGCGGACCTCATGGCGGTGGAAGGGGCCGAGCCGCCCTATGGCATCGATCATGTCGCGGTGGACCATGTGCCGGTGAACATCGGCCTGCCCACCGGGCGGATGCGCGGCAATGCCCATGGCTATACCTGCTTCTTCACCGAAAGCTTCGTGGACGAACTGGCCGCGCTGCACCGGCGCGAGCCTCTGTCCTACCGCATGGAAATGCTGGGCAACGATCCGCGCCTTGCCCAATGCCTGCAGCGCGCCGCGCGGCTGGCGGCATGGGACGGCGGGGTGGAGCAGAGCGGGCAGGGCCTCGCCTGCCATCGCATGGGGCCGGTGGAGGCAGGCGGGCGGATCGCCGTGATCGCCACTGCCACGCAGGGCGAAGGCGGGGTGAAGGTGGAAAAGCTTTCCGCCGCGGTGGATATCGGGCGGATCGTCAATATCGACATTGCCCGCCAGCAGATCGAAGGCGGGCTGATTTTCGGCATGGGCCTCGCGCTGGGCGGGGCGACCGATTACGAGCGCGGCCAGCCCACCGCCGCGCGGCTCGCGGCGCTCGATCTGCCGACACTGGCGGATTGCCCGGAAATCGAAGTGGACTTCATCGCCAGCGATGCAGAGCCGTTCGATCCGGGCGAGCTGGGGGTGGCCGTGGCGGCGCCAGCCATCGCCAATGCGCTGTTTTCCGCCACCGGGCTGCGCCTGCGGCGACTGCCCCTCTTGTCAGGTGGCTTGTAGGGCCGGGCAGACTATAAGGCCCCCGCAATGACTTATGCCGAACAGAAACTCCCGGCCGATCACGCCCCCGTCCGCACGGGCGGGGTGGGCGTGCTGCTTGTCAATCTCGGCACGCCCGACGCGCCCACTCCGGCGGCGGTAAAGCGCTATCTGGCGGAATTCCTGTCGGACCCGCGCGTGGTGGAAATCCCGGCGCTGGTCTGGCAGCCGATCCTGCGCGGGATCATCCTCAACACAAGGCCGAAGAAATCGGCCCATGCCTACCAGCAGGTGTGGACCGAAAAGGGCTCGCCGCTGGCGGCGATCACCTGCGAACAGGCCGAGGCGCTGCAGGCCCGGCTGGGCGATGCGGCGCGGGTGCGCTGGGCCATGCGCTATGGCAATCCCTCGATCCCGCAGGAACTGAAGGCCCTGATGGACGAAGGGTGCGACCGCATCCTGCTCGCCCCGCTCTATCCGCAATATTCGGGCGCGACCAATGCCACGGTGGCGGACAAGGTGGGCGATGCCCTGCGCGCCATGCGCTGGCAGCCCGCGCTGCGCACATTGCCGCCCTATTATGACGATCCGGTCCATATATCCGCGCTGGCGAAGGATCTGGGCGCGCAGCTGGACGCGCTGGATTTCGTGCCCGAAGTGCTGCTGCTGAGCTTCCACGGAATGCCGGAGCGCACGCTGCATCTGGGCGATCCCTATCACTGCCAGTGCCAGAAGACCGCGCGCCTGCTGGGCGAGGCGCTGGGGCGGCCCGATCTGCGGATCGACATTACCTTCCAGTCGCGCTTCGGCCGGGCCAAATGGCTCGAACCCGCGACCGATGCGGTGCTGCTGGCCGAAGCGCGGGCAGGCACGAAGCGCATGGCCGTGGCCGCGCCGGGTTTTTCCGCCGATTGCCTCGAAACGCTGGAGGAACTGGCGATCAGGGGCCGGGACGAATTCCTGGCTGCGGGCGGGGAACGCTATGCCACGCTGGCCTGCCTCAATGCGGGCGAGGTGGGGATGGATATGCTGGAGGCGCTGGTCCGGCGCGAACTGGCGGGGTGGGTTTAGGGAAGCGTTCCACCCCTATCTTCGTCATCCCCGCGAAGGCGGGGATCCAGAAGCAAGGTTCGAACTGGATTCCCGCCTTCGCGGGGATGACGAATTATGAGGCGCTACAGGGCCCCAGCGCCCAGTCCTCCGCCTCCAGCGCCAGGTCCACGCTGTCCAGCCATTCGCCGCCGATATACCAGCTCTTCTCGCGATAGCCGGTTTCGGTAAAGCCCAGCCGCTTCAGCAGCTTCAGGCTCGCCTCGTTGCGCGGATCGACATCCGCGATGGCGCGGGCGAGGAGGTGAGTGGTGAAGCCGCGTTCCAGGATCGCGCGCAGGGCTTCCTGCGCGAAGCCCTGCCCCCACATGGCGGGGTCCAGGACATAGCCAACGGCGGGAAAGCGATAGAAGCCTGCCTTGCCGATCAGGCGGCCCCGACATTCGATGATGAAATCCTCGCCCTCTTCCGGGCGGATCGCCATCATGCCCGCAAGCCATTGGCGGGTCGTCTCGATCGAGGAATGGGGCGGGGTGGACCAATAGGCCATCGCGCGCGGATCGCTCAGGATCGGGTGCAGCGCGTCAAGATCGCCCTCATTGGCGGGGCGCAGGGTCAGGCGTTCTGTGTGGAGGATGGCCATGGCCGGACCTATCGCCCGCCGCGCATTATTGCGCAAGCGGGCGGAAGGTCCGGGGAAACGGGGCTTATTTGAGGACGACGATCACCACGCGGCGATTGGCCGCGCGGCCGGTGGCGGTGTTGTTGGCCGCGATGGGCGCTTCCTCGCCATAGGAAATGGTCGCCATCCGGCTGAGCGGAACGCCCGCCTTGTAAAGCGCCAGCCGCACCGCTTCGGCACGCTCCATGCCCAGCTTCTGGT
This sequence comes from uncultured Caenibius sp., assembly GCA_963662855.2. Taxonomy (GTDB): domain Bacteria; phylum Pseudomonadota; class Alphaproteobacteria; order Sphingomonadales; family Sphingomonadaceae; genus Andeanibacterium. The sequence goes on along the minus strand of CAXXWL010000003.1, from coordinate 506,559 downwards.
TGTAGCTGTCGGCGCCGGTGGAATCGGTATGGCCCTGGATTTCGAGATAGGTGCTGGTGTTGTCGGCCTTGAGCTGGCTGGCCAGCTGCGAAAGCCGCTGCTGCCCGGCGGGGGAGACGACGGCACGGTTGCTGTCGAACTTCACCGCATCGTCGGACAGGACGATGTCATAGGCGAATTTGCCTTCCGCCAGCTTGCCTGCCGCAATCGCCCGCTCCAGCGCTTCGCGGCTGGTCTTGTCGATCTGGTCCATCCGCTGGTCCGCCTGATCCATGCGGGCGTTCTGGCGCGTCTCGAGGTCGGACACGCTCTCCCTCACGAAGCCTTTGGTTGCGCAGCCCGAGAGGGCAATGGCCGCAGCAGCCAGAAGCGCGGTGTGGGTAAGACGCATTGAGTTCTCCAAATGTGCAACCTGTTCTTCTCTGGCCACGCGATCTGCCCCCACAGGCGGATGCGGCCAAGCGTGGCCCTCGTGCCGTCCAGACGCGGGACGAAGTAGCGCTAAGGGTTAATGTGGTGCCTATTTGCGGTGGATCGGTTGAATCGCGGTCAGAAATCCACCGCGATGCCGTCTTTCACCCAGTCGCCATAGCGCGTGGGGCTGAGTCCCGCCGGATCTTCGCCGGGCTTGCCCTCCTGCGGGGCGGGCACGGGTTTGTCCTCCCAATGGGCGGGCTTCTTGAAGGGCTGGGGCCGCTGGGTTGCGCGCTTCGTCATGGGCGGCAAGATGGGGGCGCTGGCGCCGCGATGCAATGGCGGATAGGGGGACCCATGGCCGACATACCAGGACTTCCCGCGCGCCGCGCTGCGCTGAAACTCACCGATGCCGTGCTGCGCCGGGGCGAAACGCTCGACGTGGCCGCCAACGGCGCCTTGCAGGGGCTGCGCAGCGGGGCGGACCGGGCGCTGGCCCGGGCGCTTGCCTCCGAAGTGCTGCGCTGGCTCACCGATTTCGATGCGCTGATCGATTCGGCCACAAAACAAGTACTGCCCGAGGATTCCAAGCCGCGCGCCGTGTTGCGGCTGATGCTGGCGGGCTGGCTGCGGCTCGATACGCCGCCCCATGCGGTAGTGGCCACGGCGCTGCCGCTGCTCACCGGCGGCCCGCGCCGGCTGGCGCATGGCGTGTTCGGCGCGCTGGTGCGCAAGGGCGTGACCCTGCCCGCTGCGCCGACCCTGCCCGAAGCTGTGGCCGCACGCTGGAGCGAAAGCTGGGGGGACCGCATGGGGGCCATTGCCGCGGCGCTCGCGGAACCGCCGCCGCTCGACCTCACGCTGCGCGATCCGGCCGAGACGGAAAAATGGGTGGCGGAACTGGGCGGGGTCTCGCTGCTGCCCGGCCATGTCCGCCTGCCGCGCGGCACGGCGGTGGAAAATCTCGCCGGCTTTTCCGAAGGCGCCTGGTGGGTGCAGGATATCGCCGCAAGCATCCCCGCGCGCCTGCTGGGCGAGGGGAGGGGCCGCCGCGTGCTGGACCTCTGCGCCGCGCCGGGCGGCAAGACGCTGCAACTCGCCGCCGCCGGGTGGGATGTCACCGCGCTCGACCTCGGGCAGAAGCGGATGGAGCGGCTGCAGGACAATCTCGCCCGCATCGGCCTCAGCGCCACCACCGTGGTGGCCGACATGCTGGAATGGGAACCGGACGCGCCATTCGATGCCGTGCTGCTCGACGCGCCCTGTACCGCCACCGGCACCTGCCGCCGCCACCCCGATGTGCTCCACCGGATCGGCCCGCGCCAGATCGAGGAGATGGCCGAGCTGCAATCGCGGCTGATCGAACGGGCCGCGCGCTGGATCGTGCCGGGGGGCGAGCTGGTTTACGCCGTCTGTTCGCTCGAACAGCAGGAGGGAGAGGATCAGGCTGCCCGCGTGGCGCTTTCACCGCTGCCTGTGCCCCTTTCAGCGCTCCCTCAGGGCCTTTGTGCACACTCTAGCGGATGGGTGCGCACAGACCCCGGAATGCTGGCGCAAGAGGGCGGAATGGACGGGTTTTTCATCGCCCATTTCCGGAATTAACGCAGGGGCCTGAAGGCTCAGCTTTCCTTGATGCGCTCGGCAAATCCCTTGCGCAATTTGGCCAGTTTCGGGGGGATCACGGCCAGGCAATAGGGATTGCGCTGGCCTTCGCCCTCCCAATATTCCTGGTGGTAATCCTCGGCCGGATACCATTGGGCTGGGCCCTCGATCGTGGTCACCACCCTGCCATTGAGCTCCGCATTGGCCCGCGCGATCGCGGCTTCTGCTTCGGCGCGCTGGGCATCATCCAACGGGAAAATGGCGGAGCGGTACTGCGTGCCTATATCGTTGCCCTGCCGGTTCAATTGCGTGGGATCATGGGTGGCCATGAACACGTCCAGCAAATCGGCATAGGAAATCACCGCCGGGTCGAATGTGATGCGGATCGCCTCGGCATGGCCGGTGCTGCCCGAACAGACCTGCTTGTAGGTCGGGTCCGGCACAGAGCCGCCGATATAGCCGCTTTCCACCTCTTCCACCCCGGCGCACATGCGGAACACCGCCTCCGTGCACCAGAAGCATCCGCCGGCGACAATCGCCGTTTCCATTCCGCTCATCGGCCAATCTCCTTTGCTCCAGAAGATAGGAAGCCGCTGGCCGCTTGTCATCCGGCCCCCTTCGCCTAGACTTCGCCCGATAGGACAGCTGACTCTATGGGGAGAGGTTTGATGAGGAAATTTGTGGGTCTTGCAGCAGTCGCGGCACTTGCGGGAATGGCGCTGGCCGCCAGTCCTGCACTGGCCGAAACGAAAGAGGCCGCCGTACCCGCCAATCCCGCGCTCGATGCCGCGCTCGCTTCCAAGATCCGGGGCGACGATGGCAAGCGCGACAAATTTCGCCACCCGCGCGAAACGCTCAGCTTCTTCGGGGTGGAGCCGGGCATGACGGTGGTGGACTACATGCCCAATGGCTGGTGGTACTCGCGCGTGCTGGTGCCCTATCTGGGCAAGGACGGAGCCTATATCGGGATGAACCCCGATGTTTCGAACCAGACCGGCTATATGAAGAACACCTATGAGGATGTGGGTGGAAAGCTCGCCGCCGAACATGCCAAATGGGCCGGGCCGAACGATGCGAAGGTTTCGGGCTTCAACGCCAATGCCGTGCCCGAAGGGCTGGACGGCACGGTGGACCGGGTGCTGATCTTCCGCGAAGTGCACAACATGTTCCGTTTCGACTGGCTGCGGCGCGATCTGGCGATCATGCGCAAGATGCTGAAGCCGGGCGGGCTGATCGGCATTACCGACCACCGCGTGGCCGAAAACGTCCCCTTCGAACGCAGCGACGGCAGCAAGGGCTATATGCGCGAAAGCGATGTGATCGCCCTGTTTGCCGCCAGCGGCTTCGACCTTGTCGCCAAGAGCGAGATCAACGCCAATCCCAAGGACCCGACCGACTGGGAGATCGGCGTATGGGAATTGCCGCCCACCTATGCGGGGGCCGATGATGCCAAGCGCGCCAAGGTGGATGCGATCGGAGAAAGCGACCGCATGACGATGGTGTTCCGCAAGCGGCCGTGAACAAGCAGGCGCGGGGAGTTAGCTTGGACAGCCCCGCGCCGCACTGTAGGGTGGCGGCGCGTTCCAATCCGGGAGGAAATGCCGTGATTCGTGCCGCCTTGATCCTGTGTGCCACCCTTTCGCTTTGCGCCTGCCAGGTTGCGAAGGAGCCTGAGGCTGCGGCGATCGAAAAGCAGGCCGTGCTTGCGGCGCTGGCCGAGAGTACGGCGGGCTGGAACAGCGGCAATCTTGATCGGTTCATCGGCGTCTATTCGGAAGATCCGCAGGCCAGCTACGTCACCGCCGAAGGGCTGCTGCGCGGGCGCAAGGCGCTGGCGGAGCGCTATTCGACGAAATACGACTTTGCCAATCCCGCCACGCGCGGCGCGCTGAGCCTCGAAACGCTGGATTTCCGACTGCTCGATGCGGAACATGCGCTCTATATCGGGCGCTACACGCTGGTCTTTCCCGATGGCAAGAAGGCCATGGGCCCCACCAGCCTCGTCCTTCAGAAAGAGGCGGGCGGGTGGAAGATCATCGCCGATCATTCCAGCTAGACTTCGCCGGATCGGAGCAATAGGCCGCGTGCCATGAGACAGATCACCGTCGCCGCGCTCCAGCTCGCCCTCAACGCCGAAGACGAGCGGGACAATATCGCCGCCGTGGGCGCCCTGGTGGAAGAAGCATCGGCCAATGGCGCGCAGATCGTGCTGCCGCCCGAGCTCTTTTCCGGCCCCTATTTCTGCAAGGTGGAGGACGAGGCGCTGTTCGCGCTCGCCCGGCCGACGCTGGAGCATCCCGCCGTCATCGCCATGCGCAACATGGCGCGGGCGCTGAAAGTGGCGATTCCCACCAGCTTCTTCGAGCGCGACGGGCATCATTATTACAACACTATCGCCATGATCGGCCCGGATGGGGAAATCATGGGCACCTATCGCAAGAGCCACATCCCCGATGGGCCGGGCTATGAAGAAAAATATTATTTCCGCCCCGGCAATGACGGGTTCAAGGCGTGGGATCTGTTCGGCACCCGCACCGGCGTGGGCATCTGCTGGGACCAATGGTATCCCGAATGCGCCCGCGCCATGGCCCTGCTGGGGGCCGAAGTGCTGTTCTACCCCACGGCCATCGGCTCCGAACCCTATGATTCGCAGCTCGACACCAGCCGCATGTGGCGCCGGGCGATGATCGGCCATGCCGTATCGAACTGCATGCCGGTGATCGCTGCAAACCGCATCGGCGTGGAAGAGGGACAGCGTTTCTACGGCCACAGCTTCATCAGCGACGAATGGGGCGACCTGGTCAGCGAATTCGGCGCGGAGGAAACCGGCGTGCTGCTGGCCACGCTGGATCTCGATCGCGCCGCCACGCACCGTGCGGGCATGGGCTTTTTCCGCGACCGGCGGCCTGAGCTTTACGGCCGGCTCGCTCGCGACGAATGAGGGGAAAGATGGGGGCGAAGCATCGCTATCTCATCGGGCTCGGGTCGAACCGGCGGCACCCCCGATATGGCCGCCCGCGCGATGTGGTGGAGGCCGCGGTGATCGCGCTGGTGGAACATGGCGTTCATATAGAGCGGGTTTCGCCCATCGTGCTGACCGCGCCCATTGGCCCTTCGCTGCGCCGCTATGCCAATGCCGCCGCCGTGATCGGGACGGATCGCGGCCCCCACAAATTGCTGCGTCTCCTCAAGAAGCTGGAGCGTGAGTTCGGCCGCCGACAGGGCGGACAGCGCTGGACCTCGCGCGTGCTCGATCTCGATATCGTGTTGTGGAACGGCGGGCCCTATGCCGCGCCGGATCTGATTATCCCCCATCCTCTGTTCCGCGAACGGGGCTTTGTGCTCGAGCCGGCAGTGGCAGTTGCCCCCGATTGGCGCGATCCATTGAGCGGACTTACGGTGCGACAGTTAAGAGCGCGCTTGACCGCACCCCGCCCCCTTTCTAGGTGAGCCCCGCGCAACACGCGCGCACCCATGGTCGGGGCCCTTAGCTCAGTCGGTAGAGCAACTGACTTTTAATCAGTAGGTCGCTGGTTCGAATCCAGCAGGGCTCACCACCATTTCCCGCCCGATTTTGTCCCCGTGCACCCCTCGCGCGGGTCGATTGCATGTTCAGGGTTTGCCCTGATGGCCGATTAACGGCTCGAAAAGGCGCTTTTCGGCATATTTGCGGCAATTGGTAAAAGGGGCAAACCATGGCGCAATTCAACAGGCGCAATTTTCCGCTTGCGGAAGCCTTGCAGAAGGTGCGCCTGCGCGATGCCTTCCCGCTGGTGCCCGGTGTGGTGCGCTGGCTGGAGGAGGATCGCGCGGGGATCGAGTTCGACCGGCCGCTGCATCTAGGCGTCGCGGCGCATATGCCACCGCCGTGCCCGAGGCACCGGGCGCTGGCGCCCCTGTGCCGCATCGGCCCTTTGCGCCCTACGGCCGGATGCAATTGCTCAAGAGCGTAGCCTGATCCGCCGCCCGACCGGTGCGGGTACATTCCGCTGCGATGGAAATTCGCGGGGAACTGGTTTACAAAAGCTGCAGATTACCAATAACACGCATGAGGATGCCGTAGCGGGGAAAAGCTGAAAGTGCGCTGTCCGAACAAACCTGCGGATGAAGCGGAGCGTTTGCGCGCCATGGCGGAATATGGCCTGAATACGGGCCGTGGACTTCCTGGCCTTGATCCGATTGTCGACATGGCGGCACAGATGTTTGATTGCCCGGCCGCGGCAGTCAACATGATCGGGAACGATCACGTCTTCATCATTTCATGTTACGGAATCGATGAATACGATCCGGGGCGTGACGTTTCCTTCTGTGCGCATGCCATCAATCAGGACCGGGTGCTGGTGGTGCCCGACGCCACTCTCGATCCACGCTTTCATGACAATCCGTTGGTAGAGGGCGGGTTCATCCGCTTTTACGCAGGCGTCCCGATCCTCAATCCCGACGGGCGCGCGCTGGGCGCGCTCTGCGTGATCGACACTGTGCCGCATCTGCAATTTCCGCCCGAAGATCAGCGGCGGCTGCAGGAACTGGCGAAGCTGGCGGCCGACCGATTGGAGCTGCGGCGGCTAGAGGTGGCGGCGGAAAACGGCGCGCATCGGCTGGAGGCCAGCGCGGCGACTTCGCCCAATGCTATCGTCTGCTTCGATGGCGATGCGCGCATCACTGCATGGAACGCGGCTGCCGCCGCCATGTTCGGGTGGACGCAGGCGGAGGCGCTGGGCCGTCCGCTCGACGTGATCGTGGCCGAGGACGAGCGCGACGCGGTGCATGCAGGGATCGCCCGCGTGCTGGCGGGCGGCGTCCCGCGCGAAGAAGGCACGGCCTTGATCGCCTTGCGCCGCGATGGGGAACGTTTCCCGGTGGAATTGCACTGGTCGCGCTGGCTTGAGGGCGACCGGATGCATTTCGGTGCGATCATCCGCGACATGACCGAGAAGCGCCGGGAGGAAGACGCGCTCCACCATCTGGCCAATTACGATACGCTCACCGGTATTCCCAATCGCAATCTGCTGTATCACCAGATGACGCGCACATTGGCGGATGGGGTGGCGCTTTCGCTGATCGTCACCGATCTGGAGGGCTTTCGAGACATCAACAACACGCTGGGACACGAAGCGGGGGACAGGGTGCTGCTGATCGTGGCCGACCGGATACGCAGGGCCATTCCCGAAACGGCTCTGCTGGCCCGCATTGGCGGAGACGAATTCGCCACCCTGCTGCCGAACGCCAGTGATCCGGTGCCGTTGGGAGAAATCGCTCACAGCATCAATGCCGCGCTGGCCGAACCGATAGAGATCGACGGCAATGAAGTGCGGATCGCGGGCAATTGCGGCATGGCGATCGCGCCCAGGCATGGGGAAACGGCGGAAGATGTGATGAGCAGCGCCAATCTGGCCCTGTTCCAGGCCCGCAGCGAGATGGGGCGCGGCGGGACTTGCCTGTTCCACCCGGCCCTGCGAGCCGAGGCCGTGGCGCGGCGGATGTATGAGGCGGAACTGCATCGCGCTTTCGAGCGAGGGGAATTCGCGCTGTTCTATCAGCCGCAGATGTTGCTGGCGGACAATTCGCTCGCCGGGGCGGAGGCGCTGATCCGCTGGCGCCATCCGGTGCGCGGGCTGCTGGCCCCTGCCGCTTTCCTTCCCGCGCTGGAGGCGGGCGCGCTGGCCGACCGTGTGGGGCGCTGGATTCTCGACACCGCCTGCGCGCAAGTGGCGCAATGGCGCGAAATCATGCCGGAGATGCGCATCGGGGTGAATTTGTTCGCGGCACAGTTCCGGGGCGGCACCTTGCCGCAGACCGTTGTTGAAACGCTGGAACGGCACGGGTTGCCCCCGGATGCGATCGAGCTGGAGATCACCGAGAACATTATCCTCGACCAGCAGGACGACGTGCTGAGCCAGCTCGAGGCATTGCGCGCAGCGGGCTTTGCGCTTTCCTTCGACGATTTCGGCACGGGCTTTGCCTCACTTACCCTGCTGCGCAATTTCCCCGTCACACACATCAAGATCGACAAGAGCTTCACGCAGGTGATCCACACATCGCCAAAGGACCAGGCGATCGTGCTCTCGCTGATCGATCTGGCCCGGCAATTGGGGCTGAAAGTGGTGGCCGAAGGAGTTGAAAGCCGGGAAGACAGCGATTTCCTGCGCGCCCATGATTGCGAGAAGGGGCAGGGCTATTTCTTCGGAATGCCGGTGCCCGCGGCCCTGTTCGAAGAACAGTTCATGGGCGGCGCGCGTGAGGCGATGTTCGCCTGAGCTTGCAGCACTGTCGCAGCCGTCCGATAACGGCGCGATGGATGACACGCCCGGTACTTCCCCACGCCGCAGGCCGAAATGGGGTACGCTCGCGCTTGTCGTCCTGCTGCATTTGCTGGCGATAATCGGGCTGGCCCGGGCCTTTGCGCCGAATTTCACGGCGCGGATGGTGGAACAGGCCGCTTCTGTCCTCACCGTCACCATTACCGCGCCGAGCGAGGAGCCGCCGCCAGCATCACCCGAGCCGGACGAAGGCGCCGCCGCGCCGGAGGGACGGGAGGCGAAACCGCGCGAGATTTCCGCTCCGGTCGCCCGCCTGCCGGTCCGGCCCAGCGCGGTCCCGCCAGTCAGCTCCACTGGCAGCGAGAACCGGTCGGGCGCGCGCGATGAAGGCGAGGGGAGCGGCGCGGGCGGCGAAGGGGCGGGCACGGGCAGCGGCCAGTCCGGCTCCGGCCAGGGCAATGGCGGTGCCCGCAGGCTGGAAAAGATCGCGGGCGATATCAATTCGTCCAGAGACTATCCGAGGAAGAGCCGGGAATTGCGGATCGGCCACAGCGTGACCATCCAGCTGACAATCGGCACGGATGGGCTGGTGAAGGATTGCATAATTGTCGAACCCAGCCCCGATGCGCAGGCCGATGCCATTACCTGCCGCCTTGCGCGCGAGCGATTTCGCTTCAATCCCGCACTGGATGCACAGGGCAATCCGGTGGCGGGCCAATATCGCTGGCGCCAGCGCTGGTTTTATTGATCCCGTTTCGGCGCCATTGGCGCTTTCGTAATGTTCTTGAGCGATGCATAGACAGGCGCAAGGGAGGCAGGGCGCAAGAAGGGCTGAGTGCACCGGGCGGCGCAAGATACAATCACATGAATTCGATCACACCTGTAATCCTGTGCGGAGGCAGCGGCACGCGCCTGTGGCCTCGCAGCCGAAAAGCGGCTCCCAAGCCGTTCCTGCCACTGGTCGGAGGGTCTAGCCTGTTCGAGGCGACCCTGGCCCGAGCAGCCGATCCAGCGCATTTCGCCGCGCCCATCGTGGTGGCGGGCGATGCCCATCTTGGCCTGATCGAAGCGCAATTGCCGCCGGGTAACCGCGCGCGGCTGGTGGTGGAACCGGCGGCGAAGAACACCGCCCCCGCCATCGCCCTTGCCGCGCTGCTGCTGCCGGAAGACGCGGTGATGCTGGTGTGCCCCAGCGATCACTATATCGCGGATGAGGCTGCCTTCGTGGCTGCGGCGCTGCAGGCGGCCCGGCTGGCGGAGCAGGGCTGGCTGGTGGCCTTCGGCATCGCGCCGACCCGGCCCGAAACCGGCTATGGCTACATCAAGCGTGGCGAGGCGCTTGCGGGCGGCTACCGAATCGAGCGTTTCGTAGAAAAGCCCGATCTCGAACGCGCGCAGGCCTATCTGGCCGAAGGCACCTATTGCTGGAACGGCGGGATATTCGCCTTCCGCGCGGGCACTTATCTGGAAGAACTCGCCCGCCACCGTCCCGACATGGCCCGCGCCGTGCGCGATGCGGTGGAACAGGGCCGCCAAGATGGCGCGCGCTTCCACCCTGCCGCCGGCCCCTTCGGCGCGATTGCCGGGGATTCGGTGGATTATGCGGTGATGGAACTCACCGACCGGGCCGCCATGGTGGATGCCGATATGGGTTGGTCCGACATCGGAAATTGGGAAAGCCTGCGCGAGGCCCGGGCGGACGAGGCGGACGAGGCGGGCAATATTGCACGCGGCCCTGCCGAACTGGTGGATTGCCGCGAAGTGATGGTGGAAAGCGACGGTCCGCGCGTCTCGGTCGTGGGGCTGGACGATGTGATCGTGGTGGTCGACAATGGCGAAGTGCTGGTCACCAGCAGCCGGGGCGCGGCCCATGTCGGCAAGCTCAAGGGTGCCTCCAGCCAGTGAGCGCGCGGGTTTGACCAGCCTCCTGCCCATGCTCCGGGTGGAAAAGCCCTGGGGGCGCGAGGCGCTGCCTGCGGCCTTCGCTACGCAGGCGGGTGGGCGCGTGGGCGAGATCTGGTTCGAGCCGCCGCCCGCGCTGGATGCGCTGTTGGCGAAATATATCTTCACCAGCGACAAGCTCTCGGTCCAGGTCCATCCGCCCGGCGCGGCGGGGAAGGATGAGTGCTGGCTGGTGCTGGATGCGGAACCGGGCGCTGTATTGGGCATCGGCTTCACTGCGCCCGTCACGGCGAAGGAAATGTGCGCGGGCGCGCTGGACGGATCGATCGAGGGGATGCTGGCCTGGTATCCCGTTTCGGCAGGGGATTTCGTCTATATTCCGGCTGGCACCGTCCATGCCATCGGTGCCGGGATCAGCCTGCTCGAAGTGCAGCAGAACCGCGACTGCACCTATCGCTTCTACGATTACGGCCGCCCGCGCGAGCTGCATCTGGACGATGCGCTGAAAGTAGCGCGCGGCCAGCCGCACGATCCGGCCCTGCGCGCCCATGTGCCTGAGCGCGGCCATGTGCCGCTGGTGCGCGGGCCTTTCTTCCGGCTCGATCGCGCCGACGGCCCGCCCGATGCCGCGCTCGCCGCGCGCTATGCCGGTGCGCCGCTGCTGGTGCTGCCGCTCAGCGGCACGGTGCGCGTCGGCGGGGAGGAGGCAGGGTGCGGCCAATGTGCCTTTGCACCGTCGCTTGCGGATGTGGACATCTCTGCGGGCACCCGCTGCCTGCTTGCGCAGCCCTGCCCGCCCGGCGCATAGATGCGGGCATGATTGCCCATACGATTCAACTCGCGCTTGCGCCCGTTTTCGTCCTGGTGGCGATCGGCAATATTCTGAACATTCTCGCCCAGCGGCTGAGCCGGGTGGTGGATCGTTCACGCGTGCTGCAGGACCGGCACAAGCAGACGTCCGGCGAGGAGCACGATCTGGTGGTTCTGGAAATCCGCACTATCGACCGGCGCATCAAGCTGATCAGCCGCGCGATCCTGCTGCTGGTCATCAGCGGCATCACCATCGGCTTCACCGTGGCGCTGCTGTTCCTGGAGGAATTCGTCGGCGCCAATGTTCAGGCGGTGGCAGGCGGCTGCTTTATCTTCGCCATTTCGCTGCTGATGGGCGCGCTGATCCTGTTCATGCAGGAAACCCGCACGGCAACGGCGCTGCTGCGCATCCCGGAGGAATTTCTGGAGAGCCACCGCAAGTTGTGAGGGGCGGGGCGCCGCGAACGGGCCCTGACAATCGGCTCCTACTCCTTCGGCGGCGCCAGCAATTTCTCGCCCATCTGGCGCATCGCGGCTTCCGCCATCGGCTTGGCGAAGGACAGGGCCAGCGGCAGTTCCAGTTCGAACGCCACTTCCCCTTCGCCGATTTCCACCGCGCCGGACAAATTCTGCCCCATGGCGGAGATCACCATGGTCATGCGGTCCTCGCCGGCCCAGTCGGTCGTCACATCGGCCATGCCGCCCGGCAATTGCCCGGCGATCTTGTGGCTGTTGTCATGCAGGCGGCGGCGGACTTCCTCCTTGCCGAGGCTGTGCGGGAGGACGAGGCGCATCAGTTCTTCTCCGGCGAGGCGTTTTCGCTCTCGCCATATTTGTAGTCCAGGAAACGGGTGCGGATCGCCAGATCGTCCAGCGCGCCCGCGGCCAGCTGGCGGGTCACGCTGTCGATCTCGCCGCTGATCCGGCCGAGACTTTCCACGATCTGCTGGTCGGGCGTGCTGCCCGCGCTTTCCTCGCGCCGAAGATGGGCGGGGATACGGCGATAGGTTTCGACCGTTTCGGGCAGATGTTCGCCCACCAGCTTGCGCACTTCCTGCGCGGCGGGGTGGGCCGGATCGATCCCTTCCAGCTGCACCCCCAGCGCATCCAGCTGCACGCCGATCTGGTCCATCAGCGTGACGGCGGGCGCGGGCAAGGCAGGGCGCTGGTGTTCCAGCCACAATTCGGTGCGCCCCACCAGCTGCCGCACATCGCCCCGGTTGAGATCGGCCCGCTTGGGTACTTTCACCTTGGGGAAGTTGGAGAACAGCATCACGGCTGCCGCTACTGCCAGGAAGGCCACCATCAGTCCGGTAAAGCCGATGCCGTCCAGCGCGAGGCCCGCCACCATGGAGGCCGCGACGATGGCCAGCAGCGCGCCGGCGATCAGCTTGATCCGCATCGTCAGATTGCGGCGCTTGATCTCCGCCGAACCACGCCCGATGGAGCGCGCCCCGGCAAGCCGGTGCCGCCCGCCCGCCTGATTGTCTCGCAGCAGGGCGCGGCCTTGGTCCAGCGCCCGGTCCGTATCGCGGGAAAGATCGACCATTGCCTGTGTGTCAGCCTTCCAGCGAGAGGATCGAGGGCCCGCTCACTTCCTTCTTCGCCTGCGATGCGCCTTCGGCCCGGGCGATATAGCCCTTCGACTTCTCGACCTCGTTCGACAGCGTGTTGACCGTCTGCTTCATCGAATCGAGCGCCTTCAGCTTGAACGTGTCGATATTGTCCATCGTGTCATAGATGTTCTGGAAGGCGCGCTGCAGCGTCTCGATCGGAATGGTCGAGCTGGCGGCCTGTTCGTGGATCTTGCTCGTCTGCGTGGCCAGCAGGGTGCTGGTGGAATCGATGATATTGGCGGTGGTCTCGTTCAGCGCGGTGATCTGCTGCAGCACCAGCCGCTGGTTGGTCATCGCCTCGGCCACGGTCACTGCGGTGCGCAGGGCGGCAACGGTAGTGGTGCTGGCGCGGTCCACGCCCTTCACCAGTTCCACATTGTTCTTCTTGACCAGGTCGAGCGCGAGATAGCCCTGCACGGCCACTGCCATCTGCGTCAGCAGATCCTGCGTGCGCTGGCGGACATAGAACAGTGCCGTCTCGCGGATTGCCTTGGCCTTGGCCGGATCGGTGGCGTCCAGCTCGTTCGCCTTGTCTTCCAGCCGGCCGTCCAGCGTCTTGGAGATGTGGATCATCTGTTCCAGATTGCCCATCGCCTCCCACAGCTTCTGGCGCTCCACATCGATGGCCGCATTGTCCATCAGCAGTTCGTCCTTGCCGGAGGCCAGCCGGGACAGGATCGCCTGGATATGGCCCTGCGCGCTCTGATAGCTCTGGAAATAGTTCTTCAGGCTGTTGCCGAAGGGGATGATGCCCAGAAGCTTGCGCCCAGGGCTCAGCTTGCCGCGCCGGGCGGGATCGAGATCCTCCACCACGCGGCGCAATTCGGTCAGGTTGGCGCCCACGCCTTCGTCCTGATCCATCGCGCGCACCGGCCGGTCGAGGAAGCGGTTGGACATGCCGGAAGCCGCCATGATTTCCTTGCGGCCCATATTGGTCAGCTGGTCCACCTTCTGGCCGAATTCGGGCGAATTGGCATCGGCAGAAACCAGATCGGCAATGAAGGCGTCCACCTTCTCGTCCAGCTTGCTGCGCTTTTCCTCCGACACTGGAACCAGCCCGGCGGCCTTTTGCGGCGCGACCACGGGCACGGGATCGGGCGGGGTGAGCTGGAAATCGGGCACGGTGGCCGTCGTGGTCTCATTGCTCGCCATAGGTCCTCCAAACTCCTCAATTCGCGGCATAGTAACACGCGAATGCCCGCACTCCAGTGCTCTTGCTGTATTAGGATTATAAGACACGCATTTCAAGGATCGCCCGGATTGCCTTTTGCACCCGTGGGGCGGAGGATGAAGTTACAGGAGAAGCGCCATGCAGACGGAAATCACTATCCTCGCCCTCGCGGCTTTGCTGCTGTTGGTCCACATCATGGCCGCGATCCGCATCAAGACGCAGCAATATGGCACGCAATGGAACATGGGCGCGCGCGACGAGGCACTGCCCCCGCTTAACCCGGTCGCTGCCCGGCTGGAACGCGCGCGCGACAATTTCCTGGAAACCCTGCCGATCGCGATCATCGCGCTGCTGGGCATTGCGCTGACGGGCAAGAGTTCGGTGGTTACGGTGGCGGCAGGCTGGATCTGGCTGGGCGCGCGGGTGGCCTATCTGCCGCTCTATTGGAAGGGCGTGCCGAAGCTGCGGACCTATGTCTGGGGCGTGGCCCTGGCGGCGCTGCTGGTGCTGCTGGGGGTGTTGTTGCTGGGTTAGGGGCGGCCCCTTACCTGCACCCGCTCATCCTGAGCTTGTCGAAGGACACGCGGAACACTTGCCCAACCGGCCCTGCACAAGACCGCTGGGGAGGATGGAAGCGCCCAGCCCAACATTCAGCGCGTGTCCTTCGACAGGCTCAGGACGAACGGAGGTTGGCGGGCTGGGCGGATGGCAAAAGTGGTGAGGTCTCGCCCAGAGGCATGCGCTCCCCTGCGCCCCCACACCAGCGGTCCCGGGGCAAGCCCGGGACGAGGCATTGGGGCCGGGGTGTTTACGCCGCGATCTTGTAAGGCTCGATCTCGCCCGAAAGGTAGAGCTTCTTCGCCTTGGCGCGGCTGAGCTTGCCGCTGCTGGTGCGCGGCAGGGTACGGGGCGGCACGAGTTCCACCACGCAGTTCATGCCGGTGACCGAACGGACCTTGTCGCGGATCTGCTCGCGCAGTTCCACGCGCTTGTCTTCGTCCGAAACGCGGCAATGGACCAGCACGGCGGGCACTTCCTCGCCATTGTCCATCTCGATGGAGAAGGCGGCGATGTCGCCATGGTTGAAGCCGGGCAGCTGTTCCACGGCCCATTCGATATCCTGGGGCCAGTGGTTCTTGCCATTGATGATGATCATGTCCTTCGCGCGGCCGACGATAAACAGATAGCCATCGGCCATATAGCCCATGTCGCCCGTATCCAGCCAGCCATCCACCAGACAAGCGGCGGTGGCTTCGGGATCGCGGTAATAGGAATGCATCACGCTCTGGCCGCGGCACCACACCTTGCCGATGTGGTGATCGGGCAGAGCGGTATTCGCCTCGCCACGAATCTCAAGCTCCATGCCCTTCACCGGCTTGCCGCAATTGACGATCGCGCGGTAGCGGGCCGGGCGCGAGAGATCGCGGGGAGTGCCGGAAAGACGCTCTTCCTCCACCAGCTCCACATGAATGCCCTCGCCCGGAGGCATCAGGGTGACGGCCAGCGTCGCTTCGGCCAGGCCATAGCTGGGCAGGAAGGCATCGGCGCGAAAGCCGGCTTCGGCAAAGACGTTGACGAAATTCTGCATCACGTCGGGCCGGATCATGTCCGCCCCATTGCCCGCGATACGCCAGCGCGACAGGTCGAAGCGTTCGGCCACATGGGTCTGGCTGGAAACGCGGCGGGCGCAGATGTCATAGCCGAAAGTGGGCGAGAAGCTGACCGAATTGTCCGGATTGCGGCTGATCAGGTCCAGCCAGGCGAGCGGACGGCGGGCGAAATCCTCGGTCTTGAGATAGTCGACCGAGAACTGGTTGCCGATGGGCGAGAGGAAGCAGCCCACCAGCCCCATGTCGTGATACCACGGCAGCCAGCTGACACAGCGGTCCAGCGGGCCGATATTCATGCCGTGCCCATGGCCGGCCAGATTGTGCAGCAGTGCACGATGCGTCACCGCCACGCCATGCGGGAAGCGGGTGGAGCCGCTGGAATATTGCAGGAAGCAGATACCTTCCGGATCGAGCGTGGGCAGTTCCGCCTCGGGGGCGTCTTCCTGTTCGAAGCGTTCCCAGCAGATGCCTTCGCATTTCTGCCGCTCGGCAGCGGCCAGCGCCATGCCCTCGATCTCTTCGGGGTAGAAGAGGAATTTGGGCTGCGCGCTTTCCATCTGCACGGCGATCTGGTCGATATAATGATCTTTCCCGCCGAAGCTGGTGGGCAGGGGCAGCGGCACGGGCCACACGCCGGCATAGACTGCGCCGCAGAACAGGGCTGCGAAATGCGGCCCGGTTTCGGCGATCAGCGCCATGCGGTCACCCGGTTTGGCCCCGAGCGCGATCAGACGGTGCGCCATCTTCAGCGCATCCTGGCGCAGCTCGCTGAACGGATAGGGCCGGATCAGCGTGCCGCGCGGATCGTGGAAATTGAAGCCCTTCACCCCCTGAGCGGCATAATCCAGCGCCTCCGCGAAAGTCGCGAAATCGGAGCGGCGGCGCGG
Organism: uncultured Caenibius sp.; assembly: GCA_963662855.2. Classification (GTDB taxonomy): domain Bacteria; phylum Pseudomonadota; class Alphaproteobacteria; order Sphingomonadales; family Sphingomonadaceae; genus Andeanibacterium. Next base: position 490,287 of record CAXXWL010000003.1, on the reverse strand, counting down.
CAATGCGCACTTGTTCGGCGTCGGCTCGAGTACGGCGTCGGTCATAATGTAGCGAAACCCGTTATTGATCCCAATCGGCGCCCCAATTCATGCAGGGCGCTTGAACGCAAGCTGAAACACACACCTCCCCCGGATCAGGATCTGGCCTCTCGTGCGGTTTCGGGTGGTTTACACCTCGCGCATGCTGTCCAATCCATGGGGAGTGTGGCACGAATATGGCCGATGCTATCCCACGCCCGCCACAATCCCCGCCAGAATATGCGGGAGAAGCGCCCGCCGAAGCCGCTCGGGCAGGCCCGGCTGGAGGAAATGGCGCTGGCCTATGTCGCTCGTTTCGCCACCAGCGCGGCCAAGCTGGAGAGCTATCTGAAGCGCAAATTGCGCGAACGCGGCTGGGAAGGGGAGGCCGATGGCGCCGCCGGCCCCGATATTCCCGCGCTGGTCGCCCGCTATGTCGAGCTGGGCTATATCGACGACGAGACATATGCCCGGGCCAAGGCGGGCGGGCTGCTGCGGCGCGGATATGGCCCGCGCCGGGTGAGCCAGGCGCTGGGCGCGGCAGGCATAGCGGAGGATATTCGCGAGAGCGTGCAGGCGAGCGAGGCGGAGGAACGCCGCGCCGCGCTGGCATTAGCCCGCAAGCGCCGCTTCGGCCCCTTTGCCGCACAGCCTGTTGCCGATCGTGCCATGCGCGAGAAACAGATCGCGGCCATGCTGCGCGCCGGCCACGCTCTCGACAGCGCGCGCGAATTGGTGAATGCCCCCAGTGCCGAGGCGGCCGAGGAATGGGCTGCAGCGGCGGAAGAAGAGGAAGGGTCGTGAAGATTTCCAGGCTCATCGCATTGGCGGCGCTGGCAGCGCTTGCCGCCTGTTCTCCGCAGGACAAGGCCTCCGCCGGCAGCCCCGCGCCGCAGGCTGGGCCTGCCCGCCATCCGGAATCGGGGCTGGAAGTGATTCCGCTCACCATCGCGCAGGATGGCAAGGTGCACCGCTTCAGGGTGGAAGTCGCCAGGAGCGAGGAGGAACAGGCCAAGGGGCTGATGTTCCGCAAGCAGATGGGCGCGAACGAGGGGATGATCTTCCCGCGCCGCCCGGCTGACGTGGCCAGCTTCTGGATGCGCAATACGGTGATCCCGCTGGACATGATCTTCATCGGCACCGACGGGCGCATCTTGAATATTGCGGCGAATACCGTGCCCTATTCGCTCGATTCGCACTCTTCGGCGGGCGTGGCCTCCGCCGTGCTGGAGCTGAATGGCGGCCGCGCGGCCGAGCTGGGGATCGAGCCGGGCGCGAAGGTGGAATGGTAAGGCCCGGTTCAGCGGATTTGCAGCGCAGGGGCGCAGTGTTTGGCTTGCACCCGCCCCGGCTTTGCGGCTAACGCGCGCCCATGGGAATCCTCGGCAAGATCTTCACCTGGTGGGACGGCGCCACCATCGGCACCTCGCTGTTCAGCTCGATGAATGGCGAGCATGTCGGCACCGATGCGCAGGGCAACCGCTATTTCCGCGCCAAGTCCAAGAAGACGGTCGAAGGGCGCGAGCGGCGCTGGGTCATCTATAATGGCGCCAACGATGCCAGCCGCGTTCCGGCCGAATGGCATGGCTGGCTGCACGGCTCGTTCGATGGCGTGCCCGAAAGCAATCTGCCGCCGCCCCGTATCTGGGAAGTGGATTACACGCCCAACGCCACCGGCACTTCGGGCGCCTATCGCCCCGCAGGCGCGCTGGAACGAGGCGGCGTGCGTGCCCGCGCCACTGGCGATTACGAAGCCTGGAACCCGGACGCCTGACCATGCGCCGGGCGACAGCCCTTCCGGCACTGGGGTTGCTTGGCGCGCTTCTGGCGGCCTGTTCGGGCGAGCCCGCTGTAACCGAGGGCGAGGAAACCGAAGTCCCCAAGGAATTTGCTTCCGCCGAAGCCCCCGCCAGCATTGCGGATGAAGGGCTGGGCACGCCGCGCGAACAGCGCGTGGCCACTCTGGGCCTGCTCAACAAGCGCAACAATCTCACTCAGGATATCCAGATCAAGCCCGGCGAATCGAAGCGCGTGGGCGATGTGATCGTGCGGTTGGCCACTTGCGAGCGCACGCCGCCATGGGAAAGCCCGCCCGAAACCGGGGCTTTCGTTCAGGTGCTGATCGCCCAGCGCAGTTCGCCCGCCGCCAATCCCAAATGGATGCGCGTCTTTTCCGGCTGGCTGTTCAAGAATTCTCCTTCGCTCAACGTCGTCGAGCATCCGGTCTATGACGTATGGGTCAAGGATTGCGCGATGAGCTTCCCCGGCGAGGAAGCGCCCCTGCCTTCGGAAGAACGCGCGGCTGCGGCGGCCGCGCCTTCGGCCAGTGCTTCGCCCATGGCCGCTCCTTCTCCCGTCGCGAGCCCTTCGGCTTCGGCCAGCAACGCCGAATAGGCGGCGGGCAGATCGGCCACAGGGCCGGGCCTGCAGGCCTGCGCCAGCAATTCCAGATAGCGCGCCTGGGGGATTTCCACGGCGCCCAGCGACGCGAGATGCTCGGTCAGAAACTGGCAATCGAGCAGATCGGCACCCGCCCGGCGCAGCAAGGCCACCAGCCAGGCCACGGCCACTTTCGATGAATCGCGCACCCGGCTGAACATGCTTTCGCCGCAGAACACCCGGTCGAACCCCACGCCGTAAAGCCCGCCCACCAGTTTGCGTCCGCCCCCGCCATCACCATCTGGCAGCCAGCATTCGATCGAATGGGCATGGCCGGCCATGTGCAGCATTCGGTAGCTTGCGGCGATTCGCTCGCTGATCCAGCTTTCGGTGCGTCCGGGGCGCGGCGCGGCGCAGGCGGCCAGCACTTCGTCGAAAGCTTCGTTGCAGGTCACGGTGAAGCGATCCTGCCGGATCACCTTGACCAGCGAGCGCGAACAGTGGAAGCCGTCCAGCGGCAGGATAGCCCGCAGCCGGGGCTCCACCCAGAAAACCTCCGGATCGTCGCGGCTGTCGGCCATGGGAAAAATCCCGCTGCGATAGGCCAGCAGCAGCGTTTCCGGAGGAATGATCTTTTGCGCGGGCGCGTGCATTCATGCAGTTTACCAGCCTGTGGCGCGTGGCGGAAATGCTAAGTGTCGCGCAGGTGTCTGGATCGTTGCCCATTATCACGGGTTGCTATCCCCGGGGCTTGGCGATAGAGGCGCTTCCGCCTGGAGGAGTGTAGCTCAGCTGGTAGAGCATCGGTCTCCAAAACCGAGGGCCGCGGGTTCGAATCCTGCCACTCCTGCCAGGCCTATCCCCAAACATCGCCGAATCGCGCTGGCCTGGCCAGTCCAGGGGCTGGGGCGGGCCGCTCAGTATTCCTTAGGCTCCTCGTCGGTTTCAACGCCGTAATCGGTGCCTGCGAAGCGGTCGCCCTTCGCAAGCTTGAACACCACGCCCGAAAGCAGCGCCAGCGCGACGAGGTTGGGCAGCGCCATCGCGGCATTGGAGATATCGCCCAGGCGCCAGACCAGCTCCAGCGGCTGGGTTGAGGCAAAGAAGATCGCCACGCACCACACCACGCGCCAGGTGATGTGCAGCGCCTTTTCACCCTTGCGACTGGAGCCGGGCACCCGGTCATAGAAGAAGGTGATCGCGCGCTCGCCATAATAGGACCAGGTGAGCAGGGTAGTGTAAACGAACAGGATCAGCGCGATCCCTGCCACCAGCGTGCCAATGGGAACGCCGCCTACCGGCACCGGAAAGGCTGCGGCAAAGGCGCCGGAAGTCATGGCGAAGCCGTTGAGGTCCGATTGCCAGGCATGGACAACATGCTGTCCCCCGGCCGTGAAATTGCCTTCCACTGTCAAAATCACCAGCGCGGTCATTGTGCAGATCACGATCGTGTCGATGAAGGTGCCCATCATCGCCATACGGCCCTGCTGTACTGGGTCTTCCGTCTGGGCCACGGCATGGGCGATGGGAGTGGAGCCTTGCCCCGCCTCGTTCGAGAACAGCCCGCGCGCCACGCCCGCGCGAATCGCCACGATCACCGCTGCGCCTGCAAAGCCGCCCGCGGCGCTTTGCGGATTGAAGGCGCCGCCGAAGATCATGGCGAAGGTATCCGGTACGTCGCGAATGTTGAGGGCGATCGCCAGCAGCGCCATGGCGATATAGGCAAAGGCCATCACGGGCACGACCTTCTCCGCAAAACTGCCGATCGACTTGATGCCGCCGATGATCACCACGAAGACGGCGATCGCCACGATCAGGCCGCCCAGCCATTCCTCGATCCCGAACAGTTCGTTGAGCCCGTCGGCCACCGCATTGGCCTGCACCGAGTTGCCCGTAACTAGGGCGGAAAAGATCGTGCCGACGCAGAAGACCAGTGCCAGCCAGCGCCATTTCGGCCCCAATCCGCGCATGATATAGGTCATTGGCCCGCCACGATGGACGCCGTCGGACGTCGTTTCGCGGAAGCGAATCGCCAGTGCGCCTTCCGCAAAGGCCAGCGCCATGCCGATCAGGGCGGTGATCCACATCCAGAAGATCGCACCCGGCCCGCCCAGCGCGATGGCAGTGGCGACCCCGCTGAGATTGCCCGTGCCGACCTGGCCGGAAAGCGCGGTGGAAAGCGCCGCGAAAGGCGATATCTCGCCTGCGCCGTGCGACTTGCGGCCCTTGAACAGCCCGGAAAAGGCAGTGCCCAGCGAGAGGATCGGAGAAAAGCGCAGCCCCACCATCATGTAGAGGCCCACGCCGAACAGCACGATCACCATTGGCGGAAATGGCAGGGCCTGGGCACCGTTCCATGACCCGCCCCAGATGAAGTCGGAGACATTGGTGATGTGGTCGATCAGTCCCGCCGGTTGCCCTGCCGCCATGTTCCCGTTCCCCTGCTATCCCGCGCTAGACCGGCAGGCTATCGGCAGATGGAACGCAGCGCCAGTGCCTGGGGCGAAATTCCACGGTCGCCGGATTCGGGCGGCGGAGGGAGTTCCTTTCGCATTTCCCCCTCTCTTGCCATCCTGTTACGCCATCGCTACATGCGGCCGGGCTTTCCGACATCGGAGAATCCTTGCCCCTCCCGGTAGAATGACCGGGGCGGCGAAGATCCTTTGCCGGAATGCATGACTAGTTTGTTTGCCGATCGCGAAAACGGAAGCGAGAGAACCATGGCCAAGATCAATCCCGGCGAATTCATGCGCCAGGTGCAGGCGGAAGCCCGCAAGGTGGTGTGGCCCACGCGTCAGGAAACTGTCACCACGGCTATCTTCGTGGCGATCATGATGGTTATTCTGGCTGTATTCTTCCTCGGCGTTGACACATTGTTCGCCGCGATCGTCCAGTGGCTTCTGTCGCTGGCCTGAGGCTGACTCAAGAGACGGAACCGTAAGCAATGTCCCGCTGGTACATCATCCACGCCTATTCGGGCTTCGAGAACAAGGTACGCGATTCGATCATCGCCGAGGCGGAGCGTATGGGCCTCTCCGAAGGCGTGACGCAGGTCGAGGTGCCGTCCGAGACGATCACCGAAGTGAAGCGCGGCAAGAAGGTCCAGGTCGAGCGCAAGACGATGCCCGGCTATGTCCTCGCCAAGCTGAACCTGAATGACGACGTCTATCACCTGATCAAGAACACCCCGAAGGTGACTGGCTTCCTCGGCCCCAATGGCAAGCCGCAGCCGATTTCGGAACGCGAGGCCGCCCGCTATTTCGGCGCGCGCGAAGAAGCCGCCGCGATGCCGAAGCGCGAAATCCACATCGAGTACGAGATCGGCGACAGCGTCAAGGTGCTCGACGGTCCCTTCGCCAGCTTCAATGGCGTGGTGGAAGAACTCGATTTCGACAAGAACAAGGTCAAGGTCTCGGTCTCGATCTTCGGGCGCGCGACGCCGGTCGAACTGGACTTCGAGCAGGTCGAGCTTTCCAAGTAGTTTTGGCCAAGTAATTTCGGCTTCCATCCTGCCCCGTGAACGGGGCGGGATGGCGGTTGTAATCCGGCGCTTCCTGCTGTAGGGGCGCCGCTTCCCGCGTTTGCGCGTGGGATTCCGTGCGGGAGGAGCCTTGGGAAAGGCTCCGCAAATACCGCTTAACATGAGCCCTTCCGAAAGGCGGGGCGACAGTGCGAAAGGAGGCCTTCCCATGGCCAAGAAGATTGAGGGCTATATCAAGCTCCAGGTGCCTGCTGGCTCCGCAACTCCCTCTCCGCCGATCGGCCCTGCGCTGGGTCAGCGCGGCGTGAACATCATGGAATTCTGCAAGGCGTTCAACGCCAGCACGCAGGAACTCGAAAAGGGCATGCCGATCCCGACGGTCATCACCGTCTATGCGGACCGCTCGTTCACCTTCGTCACCAAGACCCCGCCGGCCACCTTCCTGATCAAGAAGGCCGCCAATCTGAAGTCGGGCTCGAAGGAGCCGGGCAAGGTCTCGGCCGGAACGATCAAGCGTTCGCAGCTCGCCGAAATCGCGCAGGCCAAGATGGCCGACCTCAATGCGAACGATATCGAACAGGCGACCAAGATCATCGAAGGCTCCGCGCGTTCGATGGGCCTCGAAGTGGTGGAGGGCTAAGACATGGCGAAGCTGAGCAAGAAGCAGAAGGCGCTGACCGAGAAGCTCGACGCCGAGAAGCTGTACAGCCTGGATGAAGCGCTGGTTACCCTGCGTGAAAGCGCCAGCAAGAAGTTCGACGAGACCGTCGAAGTCGCGCTGAACCTGGGCGTCGATCCGCGCCACGCCGACCAGATGGTTCGCGGCATGGTCTCGCTGCCTGCCGGTACCGGCAAGGAAATGAAGGTCGCCGTGTTCGCCAAGGACGCCAAGGCCGCCGAAGCTCTCGAAGCCGGTGCGGACAAGGTTGGCGCCGAAGACCTGATGGAAGACATGCAGGCCGGCAACCTCGACTATGACCGCGTCATCGCCACCCCCGACATGATGGGCGTGGTTGGCCGTCTCGGTAAGGTGCTGGGCCCCAAGGGCCTGATGCCGAACCCGAAGCTGGGCACCGTGACGATGGATGTCGCCAATGCGGTGAAGGTCGCCAAGGCCGGCCAGGTCGAATTCCGCGTCGAAAAGCAGGGCATCATCCACTCCGGCATCGGCAAGCTCTCCTTTACGGACGAGCAGCTGAAGTCGAACTTCGATGCTTTCGTCGATGCGATCGTCAAGGCGAAGCCGTCGGGTTCGAAGGGCAAATATGTCCGCAAGATCTCGGTGACCTCGACCATGGGCCCGGGCCTGAAGATTGACACCACGGAAATCGCCGGCGCGTAATTCACGTCGCGAAACGCAATCACAAGGGGCCGGGGGAGCAATCCTCCGGCCCCTTTGCTTTGCCTTGACCGGGCAAGCTACACGTGCGAATCAATAACCAAATGGTTATCGATTCGCACCATTCAACCGATCTTGTTTTTCGCGCTCTGGCCGATCCGACCCGGCGCGCCCTGTTCGAGCGGCTGGAGCAAGATGGCGAGCAGACAGTAGGCCGCCTTACCGCCCAATCGGGTGTCTCGCAGCCGGCGGTGTCGAAGCACCTCGGCCTTCTGCGCGAAGCAGGACTGGTAACTGGCCGCCGCGAGGGCCGGGACGTGCATTATTCCGCGCGCCGGGAGGGGTTGGCGCCCTTCGTCGACTGGATGGCGCATTATGGAGCCTTCTGGCGCGACCGGTTCGACGCGCTCGACGACCTGCTCAAAAGGATGGATCAGTGAACGCCAAAGTGGACGAGACCCGATCGATCGTGATCGAGCGCGATTTCCCTTATCCCCCGGAGAGAATCTGGCGGGCTCTCACCCAGCCGCATCTGCTGCAGGAGTGGATGATGGCGAACGATTTCTCACCCGAACCGGGGCGCCGTTTCGAGTTCCGCGCCGAGTGGGGCGCGGTGGGTGGCAGAGTGATCGAGGCAGTGCCGCACAGCCTGCTGTCCTACAGTTGGGGCGATCACGATCTCGACACGGTCGTCACATGGACACTGACGCCCGCCGCCGCCGGAACTCGCCTGCGTATGGAGCAGAGCGGCTTCCGTTCCGATCAGCCTCGCTATTACCATGGCGCGCGCAGTGGTTGGCCGCGCTTCCTTGCGTCGCTCGAACAAGTGCTCGGTCGGATCGACTGAACTGTTCTCACGCCTTAGGAGGAAATCTGGATGAAGTGGAATATCTGGATCCGGCAGGCCCACCGCTGGATATCGCTTGTTTTCACGCTGGCGGTTGCCGCGAATTTCGTAGCCATGGCGCTGCTGGGCGAACCCCCGGCCTGGATTGTCTATGCGCCGTTGGCACCCTTGTTCCTGCTGCTGTTCAGCGGCCTCTATCTATTCGTTCTGCCCTATGCGGCAAAGCGCCGCCGGGACAGCCTCCTGCCATGACCGACCGGAGCCCTTCCGACCTCATTGACGAACAGATCGCTGCGCTCGCCGATTGGCGCGGGCCGATGCTGGGCCATTTGCGCGCACTTATCCGGGAGGCGTTGCCCGATGTGGTGGAGCAGGTGAAGTGGCGAAAGCCATCCAATCCGCTGGGAGTACCGGTGTGGGAGGAAGCGGGCATCCTCTGCACTGGCGGCGCATTCAGGGGCAAGGTGAAGCTGACCTTCGCCAAGGGCGCTGCGCTGCAGGACTCGGCTGGTCTGTTCAATGCCGGTCTGGAAGGCAATGCGATGCGTGCCATCGATCTCCATGAAGGCGAGACAGTCGATCCAGAGGCCTTCAAGGCGCTGATGCAAGAAGCGGCGCAGTACAATCGCAGCAAGGCAAAGCGGTGAGTCCTGGAGGTCGCCAAACGAAACGGGGCGGTGCTTGCGCACCACCCCGTTCGTGTCAGCAGATCGCGATTGGGAGGGCGATCAGAAGTTGCGCTTCACGCTGACCATGATTTCCCGCGGACGGCCGGGCAGGCCATAGGCATTGCCCGACTGGCTCACGCGGTCATACTTGTTCGCATAATAGAACTTGTCGGTCAGGTTGGTGGCCGCCAGTGCGACTTCCCAATCCTTGTCCTCCGACTTGAAGGTCACGCGTGCATTCAGCAGCCCGCGCGCTTCCACATTGCCCAGCAGGAAGCCGGGGATGCCGTTGGGGATGTTGCTTTCCATATCCGACTGCCAGGTCCAGTCGAGGCGCGGTGTCAGCGAGCCAAGGCCTTCCAGCGGGATCTCGTACTGAGCGCCGATGGCATATTTCCATTCGGGCACGAAGGGAGCCCTGGTCACGCCCGGCACGATGCTGGAGCCTGCGATACCGCTGACAAAGTCGAACTTGGTGTAGCTGACCGAGCCGTCGATCGAGAAGCCTTCGACCGGCTGCGCATCGAATTCCACTTCGAAGCCGTCGATCTTCGCATCGCCCACATTGCGGGTGGCCGAGCAGAAGGGGAAGCCCGGCGGGCTGATATCGGGGCAGGAACTGACCAGCCCTTGATAGTCATTATAGTCGGTGTGGTAATAGGCCATGTTCAGTCGCAGCCTGCGGTCGAGCAGCATGGTCTTGAGGCCCGCTTCATAGGAAGTCGCCTTTTCCTGCGCATAGGGGACGGCCTGCATTTCCAGGTAGGGGCGCGGGTTGATCCCGCCGCCCTTGAAGCCGGTGGAAACCTGCCCGTAGAAGCGCACGTCCGGCACGATCTCGTAATCCAGCGCAACGCGCCAGTCGATATTGTCGCCCGAGAAGGACTTCTCGACACCGTCAAGCGAAGCCACACGCACGTCGGTCGGCACGCCCGGAATCGGGCTGGTGCGGCTGAAGGTGTAGGTCTTGTTTTCGTCCGTATAACGCACGCCCGCCGTCAGGTTCAGCTGATCGGTAAGATGCGCCACGCCGTGGATGAAGGCCGATTTGGAAGTCTGCTTGAACGGGTCGTTCGAGACGAAATCCAGCCCTGCCGCGCCCACGTTCACCCGGCCGCCGATGCGGCTGTCGCCCTTGTAGTAATAGCCGCCCAGCGTCATGTCGAACATGTCGCTCAGGGTTGCCGAAAGGCGCAGTTCCTGGGTGAACTGGTCATGATCGAAGATGGTGGTGTTGTTGGAGACGTTCTCGGGCGAATTGTCGCCGTCCCACGAGCTCTTGCCATCCGCATGGCGGAAGGCGGTGATCGAGGTGAGGGTCACGGTGTCGCTCAGCCCGATCTCGAGATTGTTCGAGAAGCCCCAGGAATTGACGTAGCTGGTCGCCGGGTTGGTATATTGGTCGGGCAGGCCCGGATAGCCGGTGTAGGTGGCGTAGTTGGTGTATTCCTCAGGCCCGGTGACGTAGTCATTGCCGTTGATGGGCGGCAGGAAGATCGCCTTGCCGGGCGACGCTTCAGAGCGGTCGCGCGTCACGTCGGCGATGAAATTGTTCTCGATCCGGTCGTTCACGATCCAGCGCAGCGCGCCGCGCGCAGCCAGTACATTCTGGCCGCCTTCCGTGCCCATCACGCAATCTTCGGCGGCGGAGGCCAGCGAGCCGCCCGGGGCGGGATTGCCTGTGACGCATTCGTAATCGAGCCGCTTGAGATAGCCGTCGACATATTTGCCCACGCCGGTGAGGCGCAGATAGAGCTTGTCGGGCACCAGGGTAGCATTGCCGGCGGCCTTGATGCCAAGGCGGCCGAAGGAGCCGACTGTGGCTTCGACATAGGCATCGGGATCGTCGTTCGGCTTGCGGCTGAACATCTTGATCGAACCGCCGATCGAATTCTTGCCCGACAGCGTGCCCTGCGGCCCGCGCAGGATTTCCACGCGCTCGAGATCGACAAGGTCGAAGGCGCTGGCGAAGGAAATGCCGTAATAGACATCGTCGATATAAATGCCGACGCCCGGCTCGTTGGGGAACTGGAAGTCGCTCTGGCCGATACCGCGGATATTGGCCGCTGCCGTCTGCGCGCCGCCGCCCTGGCCGCCGGCCGTGAAGCTGACGCTCGGCGCGCGCTGGGCAACATCCTGAACATTGGTCTGGCTGCGTGCTTCCATCAGTGCGGAATCGACCGCTGTGATCGCAAGCGGGGTTTCCTGGATATTCTGGCTCTTGAACTGGGCGGTCACGACGATTTCGTGAATCCCGGTTTCCTGGCTGGCGTCTTCGCTCTGGGCGAAGGCCGCAGTGCCGGAAAAGAGCGACGCGGCAATGGCGATATTTGCAGCACCGGCGCGGAATGCGCGCGGCGAAATGCCGATGGGCATCATCATTCTCCCTATGTCTTCCGCCGTCACGGTAACGGTCGTTAAGTTAACGGCAGTTACAATGCGCGGATCGCGATTTGTCAACCGTTGGACGTGCGTCGGGCGCGACAATCCTTGCCTGCAGGTGCAGGCGGGCAACAAATTGCGGGTTGGGGATCAGGTCAGGACGCTGGTCAGCGCAGGTTTTCCGGCGTGTAGCACTCTATCACTGTGCTCACCGGACGCCCGTCGGGCAGGCGCAGCACAGCGCGGTGATGGAGGATCGTCTCAGCGGGGCACCCTTCGATCGTGCCTCGAGTGGCGGACAGGCGCTCGCGCGTGAAGCTGAGCGGTGCGATCGCCTTGCCGAAGGGGATATCCGTGGTTTCGAGTTGTCGGTTGATTTCGGGCGTGAGCCTTGCGGGCACATACCAATTATGCGCCTCGGACAATGCCTTGCCGCCGCAGCTCAGCCTTACGTGTCGGTATCCCACCTGTTCGCTGTCCGAAACCTCCAGCACCTGGCGGCTGCGCCTTGTCGGGGGGAGGGGAGGGCTGCCTGCCGGGGAGGCGATCACCTTCGCGGGATCGGCAAGGCCGCGCGCGGCGCACCAGTCTTCCAGTGCGGCAGTGGCGCTGTCCTGCGCTGCCAATGCCGCTTCGAACCGTTCCAGCGGGATCGTCGGCTGCGGCGCGGCGCAGCCGACGAGGGCAAAGGTGAGGGCGGCGGGTAGCAGGGCGAGGGAAAGGCGCCCTCTCACGCGATGTCGCCTTCCTCCAGCGGCCAATTGGGGCGCATGCCATAGGGGCAGGCAGTCATCACCGCTTCGATCCGGGTGAACAGGCCCTTCTCGATCCGGAAGCCCTCGCCGATCTCCCAGCTGAAGGGGCGGGTGAGGCTGCCTGCCACCTTGCGGCCGCTGGCCAGCTCGTAGTCGCGCACTGTGCCCGAATGGTCGAAGAAGGCGAAGGAGAACACTACGCCCGCTTCCTCGTCGATCACCGGGAAGCGCCGGTCGCGGATACGGTCGACGAAGCGGAAGAAGCCGGTTTCCAGCTGGGTCTTCGCGCTCATTGCGCGGAAATCGGGCTGGTACGGGGTCTCCTTGTCGGTCGGTTCTGCCTCCAGCGCTACGCCGGGCACTTCCGTAGTGCGAAAGCCGTTCTCGATCCGGATACAGCCATCGGCGAAAGGATAGATTCCCTTGCCGTCGTTCTTCTCGATCCCGCTGAAATACATGTTTGCCACCCGGCGCAGTTCCTCGCGGGAAAGGCGCTCGACAGCGGGGATGGGGGTAGACCATTCGGGGGCCGGGCCGCCTGACTGGTCGAGCTGATTGGGGCCGTCGGCAAAGGGCGCCTGCCCTGTCATGACATCGGGCCGGGCGGCAATGGCTTCCACTTCGCGGATGCCTCCATCCGCCAGCTTCACTCGCAGCACCAGGACTGACCGCACCGCGCCTTCGGAAATGGTGGTGATGGTGGCGGCCTGCCCGCTCACAATGTCGAGGAAATCGTGGCGATAGGTCCCCAGCGCATCGAGTGTGCCCCAAAGGCCATCGCCTGCGGAAAGTTCCTGCCCGTTCTCCGTATAGCGCGCATCGGGCGTCAATCCCGCCCGGGCCGGATCATGCGCGGCCATGGCTTCGAGCACGCGGGTGATCGCACCCGCCAGTTCCTCGCGAGTCATGAGTGTCGTCTCTCCCCAATCCGCCAGGTCTAGATGCCGCCCGGCGTGAAATCCTTGCCTAGTTCGCCCAGCCCTTCGCACAAAGTGTCTACCGCGCTGCGCAAAATCTCCGGCTCGGTCGAGCGGATCACGAAATTGGCGCCGGTCCTGCCTTCGCGGAAGAAGGGGTAGCTGCCGATCTGGCAGCCTTCATGCGCTGCCTCGACCTCGCGCAGCAGAGTGGCGACTTCGCTTTCGGCTATCCAGCAGCCGATGGTTTCTGTGAGGAGCGGAGCGCCGCCTTCCAGCGTGCCGGTCAGCCCGTCGAGCATCTGGGCGCAGATGGTGGGCACGCCCGCCATCACGAAGATATTGCCGATATGAATGCCCGGTGCGCCCGACATGCGGTTGGGGATGAGGCTCGCCCCTTCCGGCACGCGCGCCATGCGCAGGCGGCCTTCGTTGATCCCGCCGCGCGTGGCGTAATAGTCTTCCAATATCCGGCGCGCCTCGGGGTGGACCACCACTTCCACGCCCAGCGCGGCGGCAATCGCGTCCACCGTGATATCGTCATGCGTCGGGCCGATGCCACCGGTCGTGAAGAGATAATCGTGGCGCACGCGCAGCGCATTCACCGCCCCCACGATGGCTTCCATCACGTCGGCAACCACGCGAACTTCGGTGAGGCGAATCCCCTGAACCTGCAGCCAGCTCGCCACCTGGGCGATGTTCTTGTCCTGCGTGCGGCCGGACAGAATCTCGTCGCCGATCACGATCAGTGCAGCCGTCCAGATTCGTTCACTTTTTCCCATGGCAGGGTGGTTAGGCGAATTCGAACCGGCCCGCTACTCCGCAGCTTGCGCCATCGTGTCCTTCGCCTTTTCGAAGCTCAGCACGCCGTCGTCCACCGGCCTTTCGCGAAAGTCCTTCGCATCGGCGAGGTAATCCATGTTGAGTCGCCAGGGCAGCTCGGCCGCGCTTTTGGGCATCATGTGCCGGGCGCGCTGGATATAGCCGGAGGAGTAATTGAACACGTCATCCTCCACCAGCACGCTCTCGTCCGGCAGGGCAGGCCGGACGATATCGGCACCCAGCGCCTCCATGCGGTTGAGCACTTCGCAGATATAATGGGCGGTATTGTCCGCCCGCAGCGTCCAGGATGCGTTGAGATAGCCGAACACCACTGCGAAGTTCGGCATATTGGAGAACATGCAGCCGCGATAGAACCAGTGGCTGGCCCAGTCGATTGGCTGCCCGTCCACGCTCACCGCGATCTTGCCGCCCATGGTCAGGGCAAGGCCGGTGGCGGTAACGATGATATCGGCATCGAGATGCTGCCCGCTTTCCAGCTGGATGCCGGTGGCGTCGAACCGCTCGATCCGGTCGGTCACGATAGACGCCCTGCCGGCTTTCACGGCCTCGAACAGATCGCCATCGGGCACCAGGCACAGGCGCTGCTCCCACGGATTGTAGGGCGGTACGAAGTCCTTCTCATTCCACGCCGCGCCAAGCGCCTTCTGCGCGTTGCGCGTCAGGAAGCCGGCAAATTTCTCCGGTCTTGAACGGGCGCGCTTGAAGATGAAGCTGTGCATCCGGATATTCTTGAACCGGGTGATCCGGTAGGCGAGTTTTTGCGGAAGGATCTTGCGCAGGAGATTGGCGATCGCATCCTTCTGCGGCCGCGCGCCCATCCAGGTAGGGGTCCGCTGCAGCATGGTCACATGGGCGGCATCCCGGGCCATGGCGGGCAGGATGGTCACCGCCGTAGCGCCCGATCCGACGATCACCACTTTCTTGCCCTTGTAGTCCAGCCCCTCCGGCCAGAATTGCGGGTGAATGATGGTGCCTTGGAAATCCTCCCTGCCGGGGAAGCCGGGATCATAGGGGCTGTCGTAATCGTAATAGCCCGAGCCGAGATAGAGGAAGGAAGCGGTGAGTCGGCTGCGCTGGCCCGCCGCGTCCTCCAGTTCCACATGCCACAGCGCCTCGCCCGAATGGAAGTCGGCGCTGACCACCTTCTGGCCGAGGCGGATGTTCGGGCGGATGCGGTATTTGTCGACCACGCGGTTGAGATAGTCGAGGATGTTCGGCCCGTCGGCGATGGATTGCTCATGAATCCATGGTTCGAAGCGGAAGCCGAAACTGTGCATGTCGCTATCCGAACGAATGCCCGGATAGCGGAACAAATCCCAGGTTCCGCCCAGATTCTCCCGCCGGTCCACTATCGCGTAGCTGCGCTGCGGGCACAGCATCTTCATATGCGCGGCCATCGAAATGCCGGAAATTCCAGCGCCGACGATCAGGACATCCAAGTCGCCCGCCATCGATCTCTCTCCCATTACTTACATCTTTGTAAGCCGTTTCCCGCGCCCCGCCAATGGGGCTGGCCGATGAGGAGCTGCATCCGATTGCCAGCCCCGCCCGGCTCTGCCAGATGGTGCTGCATGACGATTGTCGCGGCAAGACGCTATTCGGCGGGCAAGGTGATCGATCCGGCGCTCGATCTGGAGCATTGCGACCTGCCTACGGGCGAAGGCGAGTTCGACTGGATCGGCGTGGCAGAGCCGACTGAGGAAGAGCTGGCCCTGCTGCAGCGCCGCTATGGCCTCCACCCGCTGGCGATCGAGGATGCGCTGACGCGCGGCGCGCCGGCCAAGGCGGAAGCCTTCGGGCCGATGCTGTTCGTCATGGCCTGCACTGCCGCGCTGGAGGATGAGGAAGGCATTGCCTATGGCCAGACGGCGATCTTCCTCGACCGGCACTTCATCATCACCGTGCGGCAGGGCAGCGCCCGCGCGCATACGGCGCTGCGCCAGCAATTGGAGGCCAATCCCCAGCGTCTGGCCGAAGGGCCGGATGTGGTGCTGCATGGCCTGCTGGACTATCTGGCCGACGGCTATGTCCCGCTGCTCGACAGGCTCGACCAGGCGGTGGAGGAAATGGAGGAAGGGGCCGTTATTGGTTTTCCCGACCAGGCGCGCATCCGCCGCATCTTCCGCCTGCGCCGCCGTCTGCGCCGTTTCGAAAGCAATGTGGGGCATATGGAGGAAGTGGCCGGCAAGCTCGCCTCGGCCAGCCTGGCGGCGATCGACAAGAAGGCGCGCCCCTATTTCAGCGATATCCATGACCATGTGCGCCACAGCCTGGGCCGGGCGCGGGCGCTCAACGATACGCTTGGCAGCATCGTGGAAGTGGCCAGCCTGCTCGAACAGAACCGGCAGGGCACGATCACGCGCCAGCTTGCCGCATGGGCCGCAATCCTGGGTGTGCCGACAGCGATAGCCGGGGTTTACGGGATGAATTTCGACTTCATGCCCGAACTGCGCTGGCACTATGGCTATTACATGGTGGTCGGCGGGATGCTGACGATTTGTGGTACGCTGTTCTGGCGTTTCCGCAGGATCGGCTGGCTCTAACGAAACGGGGCCCGTTTCCGGGCCCCGCCAATTCGCAATCGTAAAAGCGCTCAGTCTTCAGACTGGCTGAAGATCATCGAGCGGTCGGGCAAATCATCCCAGTCGATCTGGAAGCCGTCGCTGCTCTTGCCCGAAAGCTGTTCCTTGGCCGCCTGCACGGTGTTGGCCAGCAGGCAGGCAATGGTCATCGGGCCGACGCCGCCGGGCACGGGAGTGACCGCGCGCGCGTGCTGCACTTCATCGAAGGCCACGTCGCCCACCAGCTTGGTCTTGCCGTCTTCGCCCTTGATGCGGGTGATGCCCACATCGATGATCACCGCGCCGTCCTTCACCCAATCGCCCTTTACCAGGCGCGGGGCGCCCGCGGCGGCGATGATGATGTCGGCCTTGCGGCACAGGCCGGGCAGGTCCTTCGTTTCGATATGAGTGACGGTGACGGTCGCCTCGCGCTCCAGCAGCAACATGGCGATGGGCTTGCCCACGATATTGGACTTGCCGATCACTACCACGTCGAGGCCGGTCAGATCGTCGAACACCGTGTCGAGCAGCTTGATCACGCCCAGCGGAGTGCAGGGCACGATGCCGCCCGTGCCGGTGGACAGACGGCCCACGTTCACCGGGTGGAAGCCGTCGACGTCCTTGGAGGGAAGGATGGCGCGCAGCACCAGGCCGGTGTCGATATGCTTGGGCAGCGGCACCTGAACCAGGATGCCGTGCACGTTCGTATCGGCATTGAGCCTGGCAATCAGGGCCAGCAGCTCTTCCTGCGAGGTGTCTTCGGGCAGGCGATGTTCAACGGACAGGATGCCCGTCTTCTCGCAGCCCTTGATCTTGCGGCCGACATAGACCTCGCTCGCCGGATCGTTACCCACCAGCACCACGGCGAGGCCGGGGTGGGGAAGCCCCGCCTCGACCATCGCGCGCACTTCTGCGGCTGTTTCCTCGTCCAGCTTTCGCGCTACCGCGCGCCCGTCGATAATGTCGGCCATTCTCGCTCTCAGTGCTTGGCAGCGTAGGAATTGATCCATTCGGCCGAAGCGGTCAGCGCGCCGAAGGGATAGAGGTGCAGACGAACGCGGCCGGCTTCCTCGGTCAGGCCCTTGTCGAGCGAGTTGACCAGCTTGTCCGGACCGGCGCTGCCGATGAGGTTGGTCAGCGAGATGCCGTACTTCTTCATCACCGAAGCCGAGGCGCCCACGCCGCAGCGCTTGGCGAAGCCCAGCAGGCGCTTGATGCCGGCCGGGCCGGGGACGCCGAGGCGCACCGGCACGTCGATGCCGCGGCCGCGCATTTCCTTCACCCAGTCGATGATCGCGTCATCGTCGAAGGCGAACTGGGTCACGACCAGCGGGGTCATGCCGCGCGCACGGATCGCTTCGATCTTCTTTTCCATCCAGATCCACAGGTCGGGCTTGGAAACATTGGGGTGGCCTTCGGGGTGGCCGCCGATGCCGACGATCTCGATGCCGTACTTTTCCAGCAGGCCGGTTTCGATGATCTGCAGCGAATCGGAATAGGGGCCTTCCGGCTCCGGCGGGTCGCCCGCGATGATGAAGACGCGTTTCACGGCAGCCTGGCTGGTGATGTCCGAAAGATACTGCTCAAGCTCGGCTTCCGAAGTGAAGCGGCGGGCAGAAAGGTGGACGATCGGCTCAAAGCCCAGTTCGCGCACCAGCTTGGCGCATTCGACGCGCTGGCTCATTTCCTCGCCGGGCAGGAAGGTCACGGCGATCTGCGTGCCGGGGCGAATCTTCGACGCGGCTTCCTTGAGGCCTTCGATCTCCTTCGCCGTCATTTCGAGCGAATAGCCGTCGACCATATTGGCGCGGGGCTTTTCCCAATCGGGATGGATGGCGGCGTAGGACATGAGTGTGCTCCCAAATGTTCCAGGCGGCTGCTGGCGGCGGATTCGCCCTATAGTTGGATTGTGCGGCCCCTCTTTCACGCAAGCGCCGCCATTGCAAGAATGGCTCTAGCAAATCACCATTTCTTCGTATAGATGAAATGTTCACGTTGACGAAGAAAGTTGCGCACGCGACTTCTGGGGAGATCGGATGCTGATCCTGCTGCCAGGCCTGATTTGCGATGCGAGCATTTATGCCGCGCAAACGGCCGCCTTCTCTCAGGCGAAGGCCGTGGATGGTTATGGAACGGCTGATTCCCTTGAAGAAATGGCGCGCATCGCGCTGAGCCAATGTCCGGAGCGGTTCGATCTGTTCGGCCATTCCATGGGTGGGCGTGTGGCGCTGGAAGTGTTCCGGCTCGCCCCCGAACGTGTGCGGCGACTCGCGCTGGTCAGCACCGGCGTGCATCCCCTCCAGCCCGGCGAACGCGAGAAGCGCGAGGCGCTGATCTCCATCGGGCGGGAGAAAGGCGCCGAAGCGCTCGTTGATGCGTGGCTGCCGCCGATGGTGGCGCCCGAACGCCTTGGCGAAGAAGAATTGATGGCCCCTATGCGCGCCATGTGCGTGGGGGCCGGCACGCAGGTGTTCGAAGCGCAGATCGCGGCGCTGGTGGGGCGGCCCGAAGTGGAAAGCCTGCTTCCCACGATCGATTGCCCTACACTGGTGATGACCGGTGAGAAGGATAGCTGGAGCAGCCCGGCGCAGCATGAGAAGATCGCTGCGGCCATTCCGACTGCGGAACTCGTCATCGTTCCGGGCTCCGGCCACATGATCATGGCCGAGGCGCCCGATGCGGTGAACGCCGCCATCGCCGACTGGCTCGCCCGGCCGGCAAACGACTAACCCATTCTGTTCAACCCGTAGCTTCAACCAACCCCATTTTTCTTAGGAGAGGCATCAAATGAGTGAGCAAACCCTTCAGCAGAAGCTGGATTCGGTCGGCAATGTTGTCGACTTCCTGCGTAACCAGCAGGTCGGCCCCAACGTCTATCCGGGCGTTCCGGCTGAATATTCCAACTGGCGCAACGAACAGCGCGCCTGGTCGGAAACCGCCGTTCTGTTCAACCAGTCGTATCACATGGTCGAACTCTATGTGACCGGTCCTGACGCCTTCGCGATGCTGAACTACCTCGGCATCAACAGCTTCAAGAACTTCACCGTGAACAAGGCCAAGCAGTGGGTTCCCGTGACCCCCGACGGCTATGTGATCGGCGACGTGATCCTGTTCTACCTGGATGAAGAAACCTTCAGCCTGGTCGGTCGCGCTCCGGCGATCGAATGGGCCGAATATCACGCCTCGACCGGCAAGTGGAACGTGAAGGTCGAGCGCGACGAGCGTACCGCCCTGCGTACCGACGGCAAGCGCAAGAACTATCGCTTCCAGCTTCAGGGCCCGAACGCCATGAAGGTGCTGGAAAAGGCGATGGGCCAGACCCCGCCGGACATCAAGTTCTTCAACATGGCCCACATCGACATCTCGGGTAAGGACGTGATCGCGCTCCGCCACGGCATGGCCGGCCAGCCGGGCTACGAACTGTTCGGCCCCTGGGACGATTACGCCACCGTGCATGGCGCGCTGGTGGAAGCCGGCAAGGAATTCGGCCTGACGCTCGTGGGCGGCCGCGCCTATTCGTCGAACACCCTGGAATCGGGTTGGCTGCCTTCGCCGCTGCCCGCCACCTTCACCGGTGACGACGAAATCTCGAAGGGCTTCCGCGAGTGGGCTACGGCCAACTCCTATGCCGGCAAGTGCTCGATCGGCGGTTCCTACGTGCCGGAAAGCATCGAAGGCTATTACCTGACGCCGTGGGATATCGGTTACGGCATCATCGTTAAGTTCGACCATGACTTCGTCGGCCGCGAAGCCCTCGAGAAGATGGCTGACCAGAAGCACAAGCAGAAGGTCACGCTGGCTCTCGATCCGCAGGACGTGAACCGCGTGATGAGCTCGATGTTCGCCAAGGGCGATCGCGCCAAGTACTTCGAATTCCCGAGCGCCGTGTATGCCATGCACCCGTTCGACGAAGTGCGTTGCGACGGCAAGGTGATCGGCGTTTCGACCTGGATCGGCTATTCGTCGAACGAAGGCGCGATGCTTTCGATCGGCATGATCGATCCGGACTTCGCCGAATTCGGCAAGGAAGTGACGCTGGTGTGGGGTGAACCCAACGGCGGCACCACCAAGCCGACCGTCGAGCCGCACGTGCAGACCGAAATCAAGGCGATTGTTTCGCCGGTGCCTTACTCGGCCGTGGCGCGTAACGCCTATGCCGACAGCTGGCGCCAGACCGGCAAGGGCGCCAACGCCTGATCCGGCTGACATAATCTGTCAAAACGAAGGGGCGGTCGCGCAAGCGGCCGCCCTTTTCGTTTGGCGCTCTGCAGGGCGGGGAAATGCATCACCGAAACACAAATCTGACCTGAGGGCACAAACCTTATTGATTTCATCAACTGCTTTCTGGCAAGCCCATGCGGCAAGCGGCCGAACACAGGCCGCGCCTGACAGCTGGGAGATGATGAATGGCGAAAGGCGCCTCACCACGCCTTGGGAGAATTGCGGCTACCGTCATGGCGGGAACCGTTGCGCTGGGCGTATTGGCAGGCCCTGTCGCCGCCCAAACCAACCGCAGCGCCCCGATCTCGGAGGAGCGCTTCCAGCAGATGATCCCGAAGCACTCGGGCTATCTGGGGGCGCTGGCGCCGGAGAATCTGAAGAAGCCGCGTCCTGCCCCGCCGTTCGATCTGACGGGCACGTGGTTTGTGGACCTGCGCGAAGGGTTCAACAAATTCATGTTCGGCCCGCCCTATCCGCCCTTCCACGAGGAAGGCCGCAAGGCGCAGGAAGAGGCCAGGGCCGCTGCCGCCAGGGGCGAGACTTACCGCGATGCCATCGGCCAGTGCTACCCGCCGGGCATGCCGATGATCATGACGCGCGTGTGGCCGCACGCCTTCATCCAGCTGCCCACGGCCGTCTACATGATCAGCGGTTTCAACAATGCGGTGCGGATGATCTACCTCGACGGGCGGGACTTCTCCGACCCCGATCTGGTGGTGCCGTCCTACAATGGCGAGAGCATCGGCCATTGGGAGGGCGACACGCTGGTGGTCCACACCAAGTATTTCGAGACCGAGAACCACTGGATCGACAGTGGCCTGCCGATCTCCGACGATTTCGAGATGTTCGAGCGGATCCGCCTGACGAATGGCGGCACGGTGATGGAGGTGGAATACACCCTGATCGATCCGCAGAACTGGGACGGCGAGTGGAAGAACACCAAGCGCTATGTCCGGGCGGACCATACCGACATCAACGAGAGCCACTGCATCCTGCAGTATAACGAGCACCTTCCCGGCACCAATCTGGGCAAGGCGACGGCCGACGAGCGCGGCGACAGCGAAATCGAAGAGGTGACGGGTGACTAAGCGTAACACTATCCTGGCCGCGGCGCTGGCTTTTGCCGTGCCTCTGACCATCGCCGCCCCGGCACTGGCGCATCACAGCTTCGCGATGTTCGACCAGAAGAAGGTGATGACGCTGCAGGGCACGGTCACCGAGTTCCAGTGGACCAACCCGCATGCCTTCATCGAGATCGACGTGCCGACCAATGGCAAGATCGTCCATTGGAGCATCGAGCTCAACAGCCCCAATAATCTCAAGCGCCAGGGCTGGAGCCGCGCATCGCTCAAGACCGGCGACAAGATCACCATGCGTATGAACCCGCTGCGCGACGGGAAGAAGGGCGGCCTGTTCCTCGACCTCAAGAAGGCCGACGGAAAGGTCCTCGATTCCGGCCTGCCCAAAAACGGTACCCCTATCAACGTGCCGCAGGTTTAAGGAGACTGACGATGAAATCCGCAATTCGCCTTGCGCTCGCCGCAGCGCTCCTCGCTCCCGCCGGCGCGGCTGTCGCCCATCATTCCTATGCCATGTTCGACATGACCAAGGCCGTGCCGCTCGAAGGCACGGTAGTGAAGTTCAAATGGCAAAACCCCCACGCCTTCATCGAAATCGACGTACCGGTGAAGGGCAAGGTGGAACGCTGGGCCATCGAAATGACCAGCCCCAACAATCTCACCAATGAAGGCTGGAAGCGCACCACGCTGAAGACTGGCGAGAAGGTGACGCTGAAGATCCACCCGCTGCGCAATAGCAGCAAGGGCGGCAGCTATGTGGCAGTACGCAAGGCCGACGGTTTCACTCTGGGAGACTGGAAATGAGGCGTCTGGCACTTGTCGGCTCGCTGGCGCTGCTGCTCGCGGCGCCTGTCTCGGCCCAGCTTGGCGGGGTAACCACCACGCCGCCACCCGAAGGGCTGCAGGAAGGCCAGAGCGCGGGCTATCCCAAGGGGCGCTACGGTGCGCTCGATGCCCTGCCCGACTGGGGCGGTATCTGGTTCGCCCAGTTCCGCGCCGGCGATGCCGGGACCGGAACGCCCAGGCTCAAGGGTGATTTCAAGGCCCGCCACGAAGCCTATCGCGCGGAAGTGAAGGCCAATGACGGAGTGGTGAAGCGCACCACTTCCAATTGCTCGCCGCCGGGCATGCCGGTCATCATGCAGACCTTCCAATATCCGTTCGAATTCATCTTCTCGCCGGGCCGTGTCACGATCAACCAGGAAGCCTGGATGCAGACCCGCACGATCTGGACCGATGGGCGCGAACATCCTCCGCTGGAAGAGATCGACCCCACTTTCATGGGCCATTCGATCGGCCATTGGGAAGGCGATACGCTGGTGGTCGACACGATCGGAGTGAACGACACGCTCGACCTGCAGCGCGGCATGGGCCATTCGCCTGCCCTGCGCATTACCGAGCGGATCCATCTCGATCCGGCCGACGCCAATGTGCTGCTGAACGAGATGGTGCTGGACGATCCCGAGGCACTGGAAGAGCCGTTCAAGGTGACCGTGCGCTATGGCCGGGATCGCAACGGTATGCTGATCGAGTTCCAGTGCAGCGAGAATGACCGCAACCAGATCGACGAGCACGGCAATACGATCTTCGACTGACCGCTGGGCGAATGAAAAAATGGGCGCGGCCGGAGTGACCATGGCCGCGCCCAGGGAGACCCCGCTGGGAATTGGGGTCGGGAGAGTGTCGTCTAGAAGGTCTTCTTCAGCCCGACGCGGAACTGGCGCGGTTCCACGATGCGGCTATTGCGCCCCTCGATCCCCTCGGCCGGTTCGCCGGGGAAACGGGTGGCGTAGAAATAGTCGATGTCGTCGCTCCTGGAGTTGAGCGCGTTGAGCAGCTCGCCATAGACTTCCCAGCCCTTCAGCTTCGAAGCGGTAGGGGTCCAGGCGAGGCGCAGGTTCACTAGCGTGGTCGGTGCCCCGCGTACCGAATTGTCCTCGATCAGCGGGTGCGGCCCGAGATAGCGCAGCCGCGCGGCGGCGTTCCACTCGGGGAACAGGGCCGAAATACCCAGCTCGGCGGAACTTTCCAGCGCGCCGGGCACGTA
This sequence comes from uncultured Caenibius sp., assembly GCA_963662855.2. Lineage (GTDB taxonomy): Bacteria > Pseudomonadota > Alphaproteobacteria > Sphingomonadales > Sphingomonadaceae > Andeanibacterium. The sequence goes on along the minus strand of CAXXWL010000003.1, from coordinate 466,750 downwards.
ATTCTCGCCTTCGGGCAGGCCGACGTAATGGGCGGATGAACCGGTCAGCACGCCGTCGAATGCGAGCCAGCCATTGGGTTTCCAGAAGGCTGTCAGCTCATAGCCGTGGCGTACTGCGGGATCGGAGGGTTCCACCGCGCCGCTGTCGCCGACATAGATCAGCTCGCTCTCGATCGAGCTCCACCAATAGACGCCGGTGAAGATCAGCCCGCCCTTTTCCACGCGGAAGCCCAGTTCCTCGAAATCGCCTTCCACCAGGCCGGGGGCGGGATCGTTCGGATTGGTTACGCCACGCGCATCGTTGGAATGGAAGCCTTCGCCGTAATTGGCGTAGAGCGCGATGCCGTCGGCCACTTCGTAGTTGAGGCCGATCTTGGGGGCGAAGCTGTCATCATTCACGAGGCCGCTCCAGCCGGTTTCGCCGCCAAGGTCGGTGGTGCGGAAGCGATACCAGTCGTTGCGGATACCGCCGATCACCATCAGCCGGTCGAGCGGCTGCCAGACGGCTTCTGCATAGAGGCCGGCGGAGGATTCCTTTACCGCGAAGGCGGTCTTCACATAATCGAACTGGCCGTCGATCGTATGGTCGAGCCCGACGGGATCGATCACGTCCTCCCGAAGTTCGGTGCCGACACGCAGCTTCAGCGTGTCGGACAGGGTGATGTTTCGTTCGATCCGCCCGCCATAGGACCACTGCTTCTCATATTGGCGCAGCTGATCGCCATTCACCGGATCGTCGAGGAAATAGGTGAAGTTGGACAGCAGGCTCCAGTCGTAATGCTGGGCCCAGCCGGTCAGGCGCCAATCGTCATCCTCGTAATTGAGCGTGAAAATCTCGCGCTCGGTTTGCCCGCGCAATGTCTTGTCGAGCGAGCCGTAGCGGTCCTCAACCAGCGTGCCCACAGTGCGTTCGGGCAGCTGTTCGGTCGGCGCCCAGGTCGCCTTGAAGATGCTGAGCGAGGCCTTGATTTCGCCCGTGCCGAGGGGAGCGGAATATTTGATCAGACCGGAATAGCCTTCGTAATCCTCCGGCAGTTCCCATGGCCCGTCGTTGAGCTTGGCCTGGCCTGCTACCAGCAGATTACCCTTGCCGACTTCGGCAGAGCCGCCCGCCACCACGCGGCGATAGCCATATTCGCCCACTTCCACGGCCGCGAAAGGCGCCATCTTGTCGCGCGTGGTGATGAAGCTGGAACCCACGAAGCTGAAGTCGCCGGTAGAGGCGCGATAGGGCCCCTTGCGGTAGTCCACCCGCTCCACCACTTCGGGGATCAGGCCGTTGACGTCCAGATAGCCCTGGCCGTGACCATGAGTACGGAAGTTAAGCGGCATGTCGTCGATATAGAGCGCGAAATCCGTGCCGTGATCGAGGTTGAAGCCGCGCAGGAAATACTGGTTCGCCTTGCCGCCGCCGGAATGCTGGGTGGCGATCAGGCCGGGGGTTGCTTCCAGCAGCTCGCCCGGGCGAAGGAGCGGCCGGATCTCGATATCCGCGCCAGCAACGCCGCCTTCGCTGGCGGCAATCGCCTGGCCGATGCGCTTCTCGCCGCGGCCGTAGACGATGATCTGCCCGTGCCATTCCACTGCATTTTCGGATGCTTCGGCGCCTTCAGCCTGAGGGTCTGCAGAATCGCTGCCGGTATCTTCCTGGGCCCATGCAGGAGAGGATGCGCAAAGGAGAGAAGCACAGGCCGCGCCCGTCAGCAGGACATTCCGGCCCGCAGACGGAAAGGCGAAAACTTTGGACAAAAGGCATCCCCGGTTGTTAGTTGCGATTTACTCGCAGGGACTTGGGGAACCGTCCGAGCCTTTCCAAGTTAATTACGGTTATCGCACGTTACATCGCGTTACATCCGCTTGAATGCGCGGAAAACCGGGAGTTCTGTATTGGAAGACATCACCGCCGATCCGCCTGAAAAGGCCGCTGGCGATGCCTTGGCATTCGCTGCCGAATGCGCGCGGGTGAAGGCCAGCGGCGTTCTGGGCGACGGTGGACGGCTTGCTGAGCTGTTCGATTTCCTCGCGGGCAGAGGCGCGGCGGCCGAGCCCGCGACGCAGATAGAGATCGCTGAAACCGTCTTTGGCCAGGCCGCGAGCGAGAGCGACGATGCGACCGTGCGGGTCTATATCCATCGCCTGCGCAAGCGGCTGGAGGAATTCTACGCTCAGGATGGCGCTGCGGATACGGCCGGGCGGCTTACTATCCCGTCGGGCACCTACGCCTTGCGCTTTGCCGCGCCGGCCCGACCGGATGAGGACGAGAGTGCCGCGCGGGACCCGCGCAAATGGGTGAAATGGACGATCCCGGCACTGCTGTTCCTGCTCATTCTCTCGGCATTCTTCCTCGGCCGGGTGACGGAACGCGGCGCGCCCGAAGTGAACGCGATCTGGCGCCCCTTCCTCGAATCCGAACGACCGATCGTGGTGGTGGTGGGCGATTACTACATCTTCGGCGAGATCGATCCGATGAACCCCGAAGCGGGCCGGCTGATCCGCGAATTCTCGATCAATTCGAAGACCGATCTCGCCCGGGCGCAGGAATCGAATCCGGATCGCTACGAGATGACCGAGGATATGGGGCTCAATTACCTGCCCTTTTCCTCCGCCTATGGCCTTTCGGAGCTGATGCCGATCCTGTCGCAGCACCGCAAGCCGGTGACGATCATACCCTCTTCCCAGGTGACCAGCGACACGTTCCAGACGAGCAATGTCGTCTATGTCGGGCTGATCAGCGGCCTTGGACTGCTGGAAGACGTCAATTTCATGAATTCCGGCTTCAGGGTTGGCGAGAGCTATGACGAGCTGATCGATAACAAGACCCGCAAATCCTATATCAGCGAAGAGGCGCTGAGCCTCGCCTCGGCCAAATATTACCGCGATTATGGCTATTTCACGGAGTTCCACGAACCGGGTGGGGCATTGGTGGCGATCGTCGCGGGCGCGCGCGATACGGGGCTGCGCGGCCTTGCTCCGATCGTGGCTGCCGGCGAATTGCCCGCGAGGATCGAGAAACTGGCGAAGGAGCGGGACCGCGGCGGTTTCGAGACGATCTACGAAATCACCGGGCAGCAAGGCGCGGATCTCTCCGACAAGCTGGTCGCCGCGCAGGAGCGGCCCGGGCCCTAGGGTCAGCCGGCTTCGAGCAGATTGGCGGTGCGCTGCAGCAGGTCCATCGCGCGCTTTTCGAGCGCTTCGTTATAGCGGACCTTGGGGATCGCGACCGAAAGCGCGCCCACCACTTCGCCACCGATCTTCACCACCCGGCCGATGCCGTTGATGCCGAGGCTGTATTCTTCCTCGATCCGAGCGAAGCCCGTCTTGCGGATTTCCGCCAGCTGCTTGCGCAGCTTTGCTTCGGTGGTGATCGTATTGGGGCCGAATTTCTCGAGTTTCACCTCGGCAAAATAGCGATCCAGTTCCTCGTCGGAGAGGCTGGCGAGCAGCGCCTTGCCCGATGCCAGCGCATGCATCGGCAGACGGGTGCCGGTGATCACGGCATAGCGCAGCGCCTGTTCGCTCATTTCGGTGGCAATCGGTTCGACCTGCCATCCGTGCCGGACCCAGAAGCTGGCGGTTTCGTTCAGCTGGACCCGCAAGGTCCGCACCAGCGGCGCGACCCGTTCGGCCAGCGAGAAGGCGCCCTTCTTGGCCTGCAGCCGCTCCAGCCCGGGGCCGGGCGTGTAACGCCGCCCCTCGCGCTGGAGATAGCCACGCTCGGCCAGGGTTGAGAGCAGGTAGGACAGGCTGCTGACGGGAATACCCAGCGCGTTGGATATTTCCTGCGCCACCAGCGGGCGCCCGGCGGCCACCACATACTCGATGATGTCGAGCGTGCGGGTCGCCGATTTGACGCTGCTGGATTGTGCGCCTGCCGCGCTGCTCGCCATGATCCTATCCGATCCGGGCATCCGCGATGTCCGCGCCTTCGCGCAGGGCACGCAGCTTCTTCCAGGTGACTGCCGGATCGATCTTGCCATAGCCGGCGAAAGTGCCGAAGCCGCAGTCGCTGGAGGCGATCACGCGATCCTTGCCGACGAAGCTGGCGAAGCGTTCGATCCGCTGGGCGATCAGTTCGGCGGTTTCGATATAGTTGGAGCAGCTGTCGATCAGGCCGGGGGCGAGGATCTTGCCCTCCAGATCGGCATTCTTCCACACCACCCATTCATGCTCGTGGCGCGGATTGGCGGCTTCGAACAGGATAGTGGCGGGGCGGGCGGACAGCACGATATCGATGATCCGCTCCAGCGGAATGTCGAAATCATGCGGGCCTTCATAATTGCCCCAGCACACATGCATGCGCAGCTTTTCGGGCGGAATGTTCTTCGTCGCCTCGTTCAGCGCCTCGACATTGGCGCGGGCGACCTTGAGGAATTCTTCCTCGGTGAGGTCCTGATAGCCGGTGTGGCGGCTCATCGCGAGATCGGGGCAATCCAGCTGCAGATCGAAGCCGGCATCCACGATTGCCTCATATTCCGGCTGCATCGCGGTGACGAGATCGGCCAGATAGGCTTCGTGGCTGGGATAATACTGGTTCGGCTGGAAGGCGGTGATCAGCCCCGGCGAGGCCGAGTTCATGAAGGCCGCCACGCCGTGCCCATGGCCTGCCAGCGCGGCCTGGAAACGGCGGATATCGTCATGCAGCGGCTGGAGATTGACCAGCTTCACCGGCGCGATGGCGCTGGCGCGGGTGAATTCCTGTGCGCCCATGATGGTGGAGAGCTTCTTGGCCAGTTCGGGCACTTCGGCCAGATCCAGCGCGGGCTTGCGCGGCGAGTGGCCGCCGAAGCCGGAAAGGCGCTCGATGATGTAGGTCGAATAGCCGACCTTGCCCAGTTCGCCATCGCTGACGATGGAAACGCCCGCTTCCACCTGCAGCGCCACGGCTTCGTTCACCGCGTTCTGCACCACCCGGTCGAACTCGTCTGCATCATAGGGATCGCCCTTGTCGCGGGCCAGCAGCAGCGGGACAAGTTCGGGCCCGCGTGGCAGGCTTCCGACATGGGTGGTCTTGATCAAGTCAGGGCTCCTCTCGTACAGAAGCCCATGTTTCATATATGCGAAATAAACGCAAGTGTGAAAGATGCCGCCGCGACCGGGCCATCCACAGCCCCGTCAGCAGCATCCTCGGGACGCGGCCCTACACCAGTGCGCAGCCGACGCTTTCAATCTTACCATCTTTCAGGTGGTAGTGAATATACTGCCGCATCTCCTGCACTTCGCCCGTCCGGATGGGGTGGAACTGCGCCATCCCGTTCTCCAGCAGGATTTCGGGCGTCAGATCGGCAATGCCTTCCACGCGAACAATACCTTCAACGGCCGCCATCTCGTCGGAGCCGGCGAAGCGTTCCACCGTCACCGTTTCCTTCACGAAGCGGTGCAGGAAGCCGTAGAAATCCTTGAGCTGCTGGCGCGTGGTGATCTCTATGCCGAAGAAGGCCATTTTCGGATTCTCGGCGTAGAAATCGAACACCGCATCATAGTTTCGGGCGTTGAAAGCCGTGACGTAACGCTCGTAATCCTCGCGGGTCATGCGCAGTTCCTCTCCATTTTCCCTCACATCCTTGCCTAGCTTTGTAACGACCGTTAGGAAACCGGCAAGGGAGAGACAGAGATGGCCACAGGTTCCGGCACTGAAGCGTTCGATTATATCGTTGTGGGCGGCGGCTCCGCAGGCTGCATCGTCGCGGCTCGCCTGAGCGAGGACCCGGCGAACAAGGTCCTGCTGATCGAGGCGGGCGGGAAGGACGATCACATCTTCCTCAAGATGCCGCTGGCCTTCCTCAAGGCGATGCCCGATCCGCGCTTCAACTGGACCTATTGGACCGAGGAAGAACCGCATCTCAACGGGCGCCGCATGCCTTTGCCGCGCGGCAAGGTGATGGGCGGTTCCGGCTCGATCAACGGCATGTTCGCCATGCGCGGCCATCCGCTGGACTACGATCAATGGGCCCAGATGGGCGCGCGCGGCTGGTCCTATGCCGATGTGCTACCCTATTTCCGCAAGCTGGAAGACAGCTGGCGGGGCGAGAGCCAATATCACGGCAAGGGCGGGCCGGTGGCCGTGCGCCCGATCGATTCACCCTTCCTGCTGCATGAGCCGATGATGGCCAGCGCCAAGGCTGCCGGCTTCGACACGACCGAGGATCTGGCGGGCGAGAAGCCGGAGGGCTTTGCGCGCGGCGAACAGACGGTGGATGCGAAGGGCCGCCGGGTGAGCGCCGCCACTGCCTATATCAAGCCTGCGCTCGGTCGCCCGAACCTGACGGTGCGTACCGGCACGCTGACCCGCCGCGTGCTGTTCGAAGGCAAGCGCTGCATCGGCGTGGAGGTGGATACGCCCACCGGGCCGCAGGCGATCCGCGCCAATCGCGAAGTGATCCTTTCGGGCGGTAGCTACAATTCGCCGCACCTGCTGATGCTCTCCGGCATCGGCCCAGCTAACCACTTGAAAAACCACGGCATTGAAGTGCTGCATGACAGCCCCGGCGTCGGCCGCAACCTCCAGGAGCACCCCACCGCCTCCCTCGAGTGGGATGCGACGCAGCGCGTGACTTTCATCAACCAACTGCGCTGGGACAAGCTCGCCTTCAACGCCATCCGTTGGGCGCTGACCGGCAAGGGGCCGATGGCCTCGCAGGTGAACAGCTGCAATGTAGTAGTCCGTACCAGCGACAAATATGACCGGCCGGACATGCAGATCATGGTCAATCCGATCCGCTTCGATGCGCAGACCTGGTTCCCTGGCATCCGCAAGGAGCAGGAGCATGTGTTCTGGGCCGGGCTGGTACAATTGCATCCCGAAAGCCGGGGCTGGGTGGAGCTGAAGAGCGCCGACCCGCGCGATGTCGCGGCGGTTACGCTGAACATCATGGCGACCGAGAATGACCGCGCGCAGATGCGCGAGGCGATCCGCACGGCGCGGCGCATCTATCGCTCCGGCCCGATGGCCGAGCTTGTCGGGCGGGAACGCACGCCGGGCGAAGTGGTGCAGAGCGATGACGAGATCGACGCCTATGTGCGCGAGACCTGCTATGTCGGCATGCACCCCAGCAGCACCTGCGCCATGGGCATGGTCGAACAATCGGTGGTGGACAGCGAGTTGCAGGTGATCGGGGTGGAAGGGCTGCGTGTGGTCGATTGCTCCGTCATGCCCACGGTGCCTGGCGGCAACACGAACCTGCCGGTGATGATGCTGGCCGAAAAGGCGGCGGATATCATCAAGGGGCGGAGCCTGCCGCGTGCCGAGCTTGCCGAGGGGAAGGCCGCATGAGCCGCACCGCGCAGGAGGAGGCGAATCTGAAGCTGGTGCTCGACATGTTTGCCGAGGTGCTGAACCCGATGGATTCAGGCGCGGTCGATCGCTTCATTGCCGATGGCTATATCCAGCACAATCAGTCGGTCCAGCCCGGTAAGCAGCCGCTCAAGGACTTCCTCGACATGATTAAGGGCCAGACGCCCGAGGCCGTGCACGATGTGAAGCGCGCCTTTGTGGATGGGGATCACGTGACGGTGCATTATCACGTGCGCCGCTATCCCGGAGATCTGGGCTGGGCGGTGATCGACATCTTCCGCGTGGAGGATGGGAAAGTGATCGAACATTGGGACGTGATGCAGGACGTGATCGAAGGCGGGCCGAACCCGAACTCGCCGTTCTGACAGGTCGAAAGCACTTACCCCGCGCGTCCTTCGACAGGCTCAGGACGAGCGGGAGTGGGGGTTGAAGGAGAGAATGATGCGTTTCAAGGACAAGATCGTCCTGGTAATGGGCGGCAACAGCGGGATGGGCCTTGCCACCGCGCAGGCCTTTGCGGCCGAAGGGGCGAAGGTGCACATCACCGGCCGCAACCAGCAGACGCTGGACGAGGCAGTGGCCTCTATCCCGGGCAGCAAGGGATATCAGGCCGACATCGCCGATATCGCCTCCAGCGAGGATGTGGTGGCGCAGATCGAGGCCGGGGACGGCCGGATCGACGTGCTCTATATCAACGCCGGCGTGGGCGGCTTCGCGCCCTTGCGCGACATTACCTCCGACGCATGGGACCACACCCATTCGATCAATCTGAAGGGCTGCGTCTTCGCGCTGCAGAAGGCAGTGCGGATCATGGGCAAGGGCGGTTCGGTGGTGGTCACGGGCTCCATTGGCGCCCATGCCAGCCTGCCGGGCAATGCCGTCTATGCCGCGGCCAAGGGCGGGCTTTATGCCGCGATGAAGATCTTTGCGGGCGAGCTGGTTTCCGAAGGCATCCGCCTCAACATGGTCAGCCCCGGCCCGATCGACACACCGCTGCTCTATCGCAATCCGGGCATGACGGACGAGGCAATCGCCGCGCTGAAGGAAAAGATGATCGAAAACGTGCCGATGCACCGCATGGGCCAGAGCGAGGAAGTGGCCAAGGCCGTGCTGTTCCTCGCTTCCGACGATGCCTCATTCATTACCGCCGCCAATCTCTTTGTAGATGGCGGCATGCTGGAGCTGCGCTGATGAGCTTTTCCGATACCACTCCGTTCCAGCCGCCCTTCTCGGATGTGGACAATCCGCGCATGGAATTCGTGATGGAGGTCCGCCTGACCTTCCCCGAGAACTATACGATCGCGCCGCACCCCAATGGCGGAATGCGCAGCGCCGTGCTGGTCAAGGGCGGGACCTTCGAGGGCCCGCAGATCAAGGGCCGCGCCATTCCCGGATCGGGCGGGGACTACGCCTATTTCCGGCCCGACGATGTCGCGGTGTTCGATGCGCGCTATTTGCTGGAAGAGGATGACGGCACGATCATCCTGCTCAACAACAAGGGCTTCCTGTGGGGCCGCAAGCCCGACACGATGGCCCGCCTGCGCGACTGGGCCTTCAATGGCGGACAGCCTGTTCCGCATGAAGACTATTACCTGCGCGGCAATCCCACTTTCGAATGCCCGGTGGGCAAGCATGACTGGTTGACCAAGCATGTCTTCATCGGCGTGGGCGAACGCCGCAGCGACGGCAATCTGCTGCGCTATTACGCGCTGGTCTGAGACCGGCGCGGCCGGAGGGCGGGATGGGGGCACTAGGCCCGCCCTCCGGACTTCGAACAAAGCAGGCAATTGGGAGAAAACGTCCATGGCGCGCACGGAACAGGAGCAGGCCAATCTCGATTTCTGCACCCGCATGTATCACGAGATGCTGTTCAAATTCGATGCCAGCAAGATCGATGAATTCCTGGCGGACGGCTATATCCAGCATTCCACCGCCGCGAGCGAGGGGAAGGAGGGTTTGCGCGATTTCTTCGAGAACCGCGCCAGCCGCTTCAAGGACATCGACTTTGCGATCAAGGCCAGCTTCGTGGATGGGGATTACACCATCTTCCACATCCACACGGTGCGTTTCCCCGGCGATCCGGGAATGTCGATCATCGATTATTTCCGGCTGGAAGACGGCAAGGTGAAGGAACATTGGGAAGTGCTGCAGGAAATCCCCGAGACCCTGCCCCACTCCAATGGCATTTTCTGACGCCTGCCCCGCAGGGGGATGAACCGGACAAAAGCAATGGACGGGCGCGCGCGCTTGGCATAGCTTCCCCGATGCGGACGGCAACGACCGGACCGCAGACAAAAGAAACAACAGAACGTTTTGGGGGAATTTCTATGCCTGCAGTTGTTGCGCTGGCCCTGTCGGTCGGCCTGCTCGCCGTTCTCGACACCTGGCTGTTTGTCGGACCGCTCGCTGCCACCAGCCTTGCCGGGCTTGTGTGGATTTCGTTCATTGCCTGGGGCTGCCATTTCCATTCGGGCGGCGGTATCAAGGGCACTACCACCGCTGTTGCCTGCATGAGCTGGGGCGCCATCGTCGGCATGGGCGCGGTGATGCTCGCATCCGGGCCGCTGGGCGGCGCGCTGGGCGCGGAAATCGGCACGGCGGTTGCGGTCGGCCTGGGGGCCGCGCTGATCTGCCTTTCCAGCACGATCCCGCTGCTCTCCACCATTCCGGCCAGCGTCTATGGCTTTGCCTCGATTGCCGGGCCGATCATCCTTGCGGGCAAGGCCCCGCAGGAAGCCGTGATGCCCGTGATCGCGGCCATCATCATCGGCGCAGTGTTCGGCTTCGTATCCGAAGTCGGCGCCAATGCGCTCACGAAGAAAGAAGCGTAAGCAAAGACTTGCGCTCGCAGGGGGAACTGGGGCGGCGCTCGGAAGAGGCCGCCCTTTTCCTCTAGCCTTCCCAGCCGGTGGGTGAATTATAGGTGGTGGTAAGGCCGACCGCCTCGATCTCGTGGATCTTGCCGCCCCACACCTTGTAAATGTGGATCGCGGGCATATCGAACGGCTTGAATTCCATGTGCCGCACGGGAATGCCCGGCACGCCGAGCAGCGGAAAATCCTGCTTGGTGAAATCGTGGTGGAAGTGGCTCATGCCCCACACCAGCCCGGTAACGGGATCGGCGATCTCCACCCGGCGGTTTTCGATCCGGCTGATATATTCCCACATATTGGTGTCCATCTGCGCCGCGCAGCCCAGCCCGCCCAGGAAGGCGAAGGCCGGATCGGTCTGCCCATTGCCGCCGGGCGACTGGCGCACCATCGGGTTGCGCGCCGTCTGGAAGCCGTTTTCGCGGCGCTCGCAATCGTCGGCCATGGCCGATTGCTGGGAATTGCCATTGTCCAGCGCGTCGTAATAGCTCTTGCCCAGCCAGATCATCCGCCCGCGCGAATCCGCATAGTCATAGGGCACTTCCTTCAGCAGCGCCGGGCGCGGCTTCTGGAGATTGGCGAGCTGGCCTTCGCTCAGCGTATTGCCGATCAGATGCTCGGCCTCCACGATCTTGCCACCGACAAGCTTCAGTCGGATGCCGACCAGCACCGGCTTCTTCTCCGCCCCGCCGATCATCGCCATGACGCCTACCTGCTGCGAGACGGGATCGGGTACATGGATCACGAAATCGGTCGCGCCGCCGGTGGCCGATGCCCAAAGCCCCTCGCCGGGTTTGATCTTCTTCAGGTTCTCAACCGTCTTCACCCCATCGGCCAGCGGCACCGCCCTGGGATCATGCGCGGCCAGCGCAGCGACATATTTGTCGGACAGGTCGATCAGGCATTGCCGGTCGCAATCCTGCGCGGCGGCAGGTGTGGCGGCCATGGCGGCAAGCGCCAGCGCAGAGCTGGCCAGCAAACGGTGAATCATCATGTCAGTCATCCCCATTTTGATTTTGCCAATAGCTTATCGCACGCAGTGAGCGCGGCAAGCATGGACTACGATCGAAGGGATGGAACCGCGGCTCTGAGGGCTAGGCAGCGTTGAGGTTGCCTGTCTCCTCGGCCCTGACGAGCCGCTCGACCAACCGGCTGAACATGGTGACGCCCTTGTCATGCGCGGTGGGCATGATGCGGGGATCGGGAGTACGGTCGATCACCTGCTGCTGTGCCTCGATCATCACCTTGTCTTCGGCAAAGGCCTGGTCGGCAATGCCCATCAGCATATCGCGCATGGCCTCGTCGCCATGGCGGCGGTGCGGACCCCAGGAGAAGAAATAGCGCGAGGTCTTGCCAGTGGTCGGCGTCACTGCCTGGCTGGTGAAGGTCACGCCGCCCTTGGCAAGTTCGATATCGGGCGCGCCGAAGCCGCAGGCCTTTGCAGTGCCCAGCGGGAATATCCCGCCGGTCATCAGCAGGACGCCGGGGATCAGGAAATCATAGGCCATGTAGCTGTCCATCGGCACCTCGCTCTTGCGGGAGGACGAGCCGAGCGAGTTCTCGATCCAGCGTTCGTAGCGGATGCCGCGCTCCAGCGGAGAGACCTTCGCCGGCGTGGCGGCAAATTCCGGCCCGGTCCCGAAGCTGTTGGCGTGGACGAAGGTCAGATGGCTGAAGTCCAGCAGGTTGTCGTTAATCAGCCGCGCTTCGGCGAGATAGTCGAGATGGCCATGGCCCAGTATGTAGTCCGGGTGATCGAGGCCGACCGCCGGTGGAATCAGGGCGTGGTCCGCAAGGGCAGGATCGCCCATCCACACCCAGACCCAGCTGTGCTGCTCGACTACCGGGAAGGCGCGCACGCGTGCCTGGGGCGGAATCTGTTCCTGCCCCGGAATTTCCACCACTAGGCCATCGGGCGCGAACAGAAGGCCGTGATACATGCAGCGCAGCCGGTCCCCTTCGCAGCGGCCGAGCGAGAGCGGGGCGAGCCGATGGACGCAGCGATCTTCCAGTGCGGTCAGATGGCCGCTTTCCCCCCGGTAGAGCACCAGCGGTTCATCCAGAATCGTGACGGCAAACGGCTTCCCGTCCTCGATCTGGTTCGACCACGCGGCGACGTACCACGCATTGCGCACATAACTCATGGCAGCCCTCTTCGACTCCGCTCTCCTTGCCGAAAGTTGACTTAACACTGTTAAATAGTCAATCCGTCTCCGGATGGCCACGCGCACTCCCCCTGCACTCGACCGCAAGCTGGTGGTCGATGCCGCATTCTCGCTCCTGCGGGAGGAAGGGATCGAAGCGCTCAGCATGCGGCGCCTTGCCGCGCGGCTGAAGGTGCAGGCGCCTGCGCTCTACTGGCATTTTCGCGACAAGAGCGAATTGCTGGGCCTGATGACCGGCGCGATCTACCGGCAGGCGCAGGCCGAAGTTGGGCCCTGCGCGGACTGGCGCGAATGGCTGGTGGAATATGGCAGGGCCTTGAGGAGAGGCATGTTGCGGGAACGGGATGCCGCCCGGCTTTTCGCCATCGCCCCGCCAGTGGCGGAAAGCGATGCCGCACATGCCGAAGCCATCGCCGCCCCGCTCACCCGTTTCGGGCTGGATCAGTCAAGCGCGCTGAGCGCGACGGCTGCGGTCATTTCGCTGGCGCTGGGCTGGAGCACATTCGAGGCGAACGGCCCGATGCAGCATTTCCTCGAAGGCCTGCTTGACCTCGACCAGAGCTTCGATGCCGGGCTGCAGGCACTGGTCCGGGGTTTCGAGCCGCTCGCGGCGCAGGGGCTTTGCTGACAGGAGCAGGGGGCTGACAGGAGCAGGCGGCTGACAAACAAGCGCCACAAAAACCGCTTTCCTACAGACATGCGAATGGCGTTTAAGCTGCGCGATGAACGAGCTTGCCCGCGCCTTTTCTGCCCCGGTTCGCCCTGCCTGTGTGGACGGATGCAGCCTGCACGAAAACCCGATCTGGAAGGTGACACCCAGGCGCGTGCGCGGCGCTGAAAAACCCCTCAAAACTGGGGGCTACAGGGGTGAGGCACTGCACACGAAAACCCGTATTTTTCTGCCCGCAAGGGTTACACATCCGGCCCGTCAAGGTAGGGCGCGTTCCCTATTCCCCGGCCGCATCCCGCGCGGCCACTGCCGCATCCCGCTCCGCCTTCAGCTTCGGGCTGGTTCCGGCGATATAGCCGCGAATCTGGACGTTCCCTTCGTGGCAGGCATATTCGTAGATCTCGTAATCGCTGTTGCGCTGCCAAGGCATGTCGAGCTTGAAGGGCGCGGTCAGCACCACCGGGTCTTCGATCCAGGCTTCGTAGTGGATGGTGTCCGGCCCGGTTGGGGTCAGCCTCTCCACGATCCGCATCGCTTCGCTATTGGGCACCGGGCGCGGGTTGCTGCCGACATTGCCCAGCGCATTGCCTGGTTCGAAATTGGTCGTTTCGATCACCAGCGCATCGCCTTCCCAATGGCCGCGCGAATAGCCCAGCCAGTTCTTCACTTGCGGCGGCGGGGCCTTGGCATTGCCCAGTGGGACGATCCGCGTTTCGTGGATCATTTCCAGCCGGATCGCCACGAAGCCGGGCGACTGATGGATCTCGATCCCGCTGTTGTAATTCCCCGGCAGCATGGAAGAGGGCATCCCGCGCGTGATGCAGCGGTCGAAATTGTTGAAATCGTCGACCCACTGGAACACGTCCTCGGTCCAGCTGCTGCGCATCTGCGCGGCGCGGCGTTCGCCTTCCGGGGTCATCGGGGGCAGGCGGCCATTGGCCGGTTCGGTGATGAGCGAGGCCTGGCGCAGCGGCCTGCCGCGCTCGATCCAGTGGCCCATGCCCAGTTTCCCGGCCTCGCCCTCATTCGCATATTGGTCGATCTGGAACTGGGCGTTCTTCAGCGCCGCTTCGTATTCCTCATCGGTCAGCGTGTCGCGGGTGCCGAAATGCTCGGGGCGCTGGCGCGGGGTCTGGCCCAGGAAATCGACCGGCCATTTGCCGCGCAGGTCCGGATCGCCCCATTCGGTGCGCGGCGCTTTCCAGTTTTCTTCGGCGGATGTCGGCCCTGCTGCGAGCAGTGTGGCCACGGCAAGCGCGGCCCCGGTCAGGCGCAAATTCATGGTCCTCTCTCCCTCTTTTTGGAGAGAGTATGGACGAGTGCTTGCCTGTTGCAAGAAGCGCCTCCCCATCACCGCAGGCGGAAATGGGGAGGGCGTCGCCCGTCAGCCCTTGTGGACCGAGTTGTTCATCTTCTCCCGGCTGACCCAGCTGCCATGGACCTGGCTGCGCAGGGCAATGCCGGTCTTCACCTTGGCCACCGGCCCGGCGGCGACATTGCCCGCATCCACGATCCACAGCTCCGAGGAATAGTCCCCCGGAATCTGCTGGGAAGGATCGGGATTGTTGGGAATATCCACCACACTCAGCAGCCAGCCATCGTGGCCCGCTTCGCTGGAGGGGACATGCGCCGGTTCGCTGATCGCCGCGCCCGGGGGCACGCCCATCGCCTCGATCCGGCCATTGCCCGGCTCGATCCGCAGCAGGCAGTTGAAATTGGCGCCCACCGGGCCGCCCGGCATGGGCGGGCCGCCCTGCGGGTTCATGCTGAGATACCAGGCGACGCGGTAATTGCGGCCCTGATCGGCATCGGCAAGGCGCGGCAGATCGCCCGGAGGGCCGAGCGGACGTTCCTCGATCTGCGGTTCGTCCTTCGACATGTCGAGCGTCCAGCGCACCAGTCCGCCCTGCACTTCCTGCTGCGGAATGTTGATGCCGCCTGCCTCGCGCATGAAGGAGAAGGCGTTGGTGTTGGTCAGGCACAGGTCGATATGCACCAGATCGCCATCGTCATAGGCGTTGACCTCATGGAACACGGAGACGCCGACCGGCCCCTTGATCCACTTCATTTCCTCCACCTTGCCATAGCGCGGCATGATGCCGATCCAGCTTTCCAGATCCTGCCGGTGCGCCCAGTGCGCGCCGCCCGCCTTCAGCCGGTCAAGATCGGCCAGAGTGGGGAAGATCGGCCAGATCGCGTATTTCTCGGTGATCACGAAATCGTGGATCGTGGAGAGATAGGGCTGCTGGAACCATTGTTCGGAAACCAGATTCCCGTCCTTGTCGGCGATGCAATAGGCCACATCCGGCGTGCACAGCCCGCCTGCCTCATAGCCGAAGAAGAACAGCTCACCCGTCTCCGGATCGATCCGCGGATGGGCAGTGAAGGTTTCGGACTTCAGTGCGCCATTATAGGTCCACTTGCCGATCGTCTCGAGCGTGTGGGGATTGATCTCGTGGCCGAGCCCATCCTCCTTGGTCATGAACAGGCGGCCGGCGTGCCACACGGGGGTGGTGTTGGCGACGGTGCGGTCCACGCCCTCCACGCTGGGATCATCGGTGAAGGGATTGCGATACTGGCCGAACAGCGCGCGGCGCGCGGCCTTTTCGGCCTTGTAACGATCGGTTCCGACCCATTTGATGTCAAAATCCACCGCGCCGCTGCGGATGTCGAAGCGCGCCACCATGCCATCGGCATTCAGGGCAATATCGTCCTCGAACATCGGGGCATGGGCATTGTCGGGCACGGCGCGAAAGAAAGCGCCGTCCACCTCTGCGGGGATTTGCCCTTCCACCTCGAGATCGCGCACGGAAATCTCCATCCGGCGCGGGGTGTTGGAACCGATGAAATGTATGCTCTTTGGAAAGGCGTTCATGCCTTGCTTCTCCCCCGGGATTCTTGTGCAGCATTCCTAACGGGTGTTACGATTGCTGCCAAGGCCGAACGCCGGGCCGGTTTCGGACCGAGGCGGGTTGAAGAATGCGGTGGATTTGGTGCGCAGGTCAATTGACCTTGCCGCCCGCAACCGCAAGGGATGGATGCCATGGCGAGCAGGGCGGTAGAAAAGACAAGGCGTGATCCCAAGCCCGACAGGGCGCGGATGCTGCATCAGCTTCTGAAGCTGACCAATGTGCTGATGACGCCGTTCTCCACTCATCTGGCGGATCGCTACAAGATCAGCCTGAATGAATTCCGCCTGCTGATGACGATCGGCTCGCTGGGTGCGACCGCCAGCCACGAACTTGCGGAATTGACCGGGGTGAACGTGATGAGCGTCAGCCGCGCGGTCGCCACCATGGAACGGAACGGGCGCATCAGCGTGACCACCGATCCCGCCAACCGCCGCCGCAAGGTGCTGACGCTGACCGAGGAAGGCCGCCGCCTGTACGAGATCATGCGGCCGCAGAGCCACAAGGTTGCCGAATATCTCTTCAGCGAACTCGATCAGGGCGATGTCGCGGCGCTGGACCGGATACTCGACAAGCTGATCGACACGCTGGAGGCGCGTGACGGGGATGGCCGCTGGCGCTTCCTGGAAGAGACGAAACCCGAAGACGGGAACTGACGATGGACGCAGATACGCGACGCGGGATCGAGGCGGATTGCACGCGCCTGATCAATCTCTACGCCAATCTCAACGATGCGCAGGACTGGCCCGCCGTGGCGCAGCTCTATGCGGAAGACGCGCTGTTCCGCAGGCCGAGCGGCGGTGATCCGGTGTTGGGGCGCGAGGCGATCCTGGCCAGCTTCCTTGCCCGTCCGCCCCGCGCGCAGCGCCATGTGATCGCCAACACTGTGGTCGATGTGGTGAGCGAGACCGAGGCGAGTGCCTTCAGCGCGATCATCCTCTATCAGGGGGAACCGACAGAGGATGGCAGCCTGCCCGCCCAGAGCGCGAATTCGCCGCTGGTCGGCTGGTATCGCGACCGGCTGGTGCTGACCGGCGAAGGCTGGAAATTCGCCGAGCGCGCGGGCGGGCTGGACTTCAGGCCTTGATCCTGCCGTCCCGCAGCAACACGCGCGGCACCATCAGCGCCAGCATTCCGCACAGGGCCGCAGGCACCACCAGCACCAGGAAATAGCCCCCCGGCGAAATCCCCCCGTCGATCAGCGCCGCCCCGAAAATCGGAGCAGCAATGGCGCCAACGCGGGATATCGCCACTGCCGTGCCGATGGCCGTGGACAGCACGCTGGAGGGAAACAGCCTGGGGCTGAGCGCCATCAGCGCGCCATGGATGCCCGCAATGCCGCCGCCACCGATCATCAGCAAGGTGGCCCAGATCGGTACTTCCATCGGTGATGCCCAGATTGCCAGGAAGGCCAGGGCAACCACCGCATAGCCCAGGGCAAGGGTGAGGCCGGGCTTCCAGCGGTCGATCAGGAAGGCAAGCGCAATGCTGACGGGCAGGCCCGCGCCCTGCATCAGGCCCTGCAGGCGCGAGGGCAGTTCGGTGCCGAACACGTCCTCCGGCAGCACGATCGGCATCCAGCGTACCAGCATATAAAGCGCGATGGCATTGACCATATAGGCTGCCGCGAACAGCGCCATCGGGAACAATAGCGGCGGGCTCGCGAGTTCCAGCAGCGGCACCTTGGCGCGCTTTTGGGCCCTTGCCGGCCTGCCGCCCTCCAGCACCACCGCGAGCGCGAGGCCCAGCACCAGCGCGATTCCGGCGGGGACGAAGAACAGCATCCGCCAGCCGCCCCAGCCGACCACTTCGGGCGCGGTGAAGCCTGCCAGCATCGCGCCCACTGCGATCCCGGCGGAGACCACCGCCATGACGGTGGAACGCTTGCCCTCCGGCGCGACTTCGCTCGACAGGGCGGAGACATTCGCGAGGCACGATCCCAAAGCGAGGCCGGTAAGCAGGCGCCAGAAGGCGAAATGGCTGACATCGGTGGAGAAGGCGGTCGCGGCGGTGGCAATCGCGATGCCCAGAACGCCGCCCACGATCAGCGGCTTGCGTCCGATCCTGTCCCCCAGCGGAGCGATCAGGAAGGCGCCCGCACCAAGGCCCAGCAGGTCGGCCGACTGGACGATGGCGAAGGCTGTCGGCTGAAGCCCCATTTCCGGGGCCAGCCAGCGCAGCGCGAGCGACATGGCGTTGAGATCGTAGCCATCGATCAGCATCACCCCGGCCATCAGGACGAGGGCGAGGAGGGTCCGCCCGTTCACGTAAGCGACTCCGAGCGCGCATCCCATGGAGAGGGCATGTGATAGGGAACGGTGAGGAAATCCGCTTCGATCTGCTCGATCGCGCCGCCGCGGATCTTGAAGGCTTCGGCCAGATAGTAGGAATGGGGGCGGCGCACCGGACTGGAGGCGGGCGTGCCGTCGGTCAGCGTGTAATCGCCCACGATGCCGCAATGGTCGATGAAGCCATAGGCCAGCACGATACCGCGTTCCTCGTCCACCAAGGGGAAGCGGCGGCCGCGCAGGCGATCGTCATAGCGATACCAGCCCATGCGGAACTGTTCTTCGCAGCCCAGCCGGGCGATCGGCAGGGGAAAATCCTGGTTGTTGGTGGTCTGAACCCCGTTTTCTACTCGGTTGCAGGTGGGGAAGAAACGGGTGCGGATCGTGCCGTCATTGCGCTCTATAGTCTCGAAATAGCCATTGGCGATCTCGATCAATTCCTCGCGGCTGGACGTCTCGCCCGCGGGGATAAGCGCCTCCATGGCCGGCTTGCGCTCGAATGTCTGGCCAAGGAAGGGGAAGCCTTCATCCGCATTGCGGGCCACCACCACTTCGACTTCGGCAATCGCCCCGTCCTTCACGCCGAGCCGGATCGCGGCGGGCGATACGGCATTGGTTTCTTCCACGCAGGTAAACAGCGCCACCTGGCCCGTCTTCACATCGGCGAAGCGCAGATCGTAGGGGCCCTGGCCGGTAATGGTGCTCCACAGCCCGTCGCCCGGCTGCAGGCGGACGTTGTTCTCTGTGTTGAACAGCCCATCGGCCCAGCGCACTCTTGCGGGATCGCGCGCGTTCAGCCCTGCCAGATACATGTCGAGCACGGCATAGAGTTCGTCGCGGCTGGCCATTTCTTTCCCCTCCTTCATCGCGGGTATCGCGTCCCGCGCTTGACTCCGCGCGACGCTAGAACAAAAGTAACGTCCGTTAAAGTCATGCTGCATAGCCCCAGGCAAAAAGGGGGCGGAACGCGGCAGGGGAGAGCATATGGATCCGGCAGGCAAGATCGCCATCGTAAGCGGCGGAAATTCGGGATTGGGCGAAGGCGGCGTGAAGGCTCTGCTCGCGGCCGGGGCTAATGTGATTTCGCTCGATGTTTCGGGCGAGGCGCCTGAGGGAGCCGAGTTCATTCGCTGCGATGTGAGCGACGAGGCTTCGGTGAAATCGGCCGTGCAGCAGGTGATCGATCGCCATGGCCGGATCGACATATTGCTCAACAATGCCGGGATCGGCGGGCTGGGCCCGGTCGCCACTCCGGATGGGCCGGGCGATATGGCGGCCTTCCGCGCGATCATCGGCGTGAACCTGATCGGCGCGACACAGCTGGTTGCCCATGTTGCCCATAAAATGATGGAAAATCAGCCTGCTGGCCCGGACGGGGAACGCGGGGCGATCGTCAACACATGCTCCATCGCCAGCTTCGAAGGGCAGGAGGGGATGGGCGCCTACACCGCCTCCAAGTCCGCTCTGGCCGCGCTGACGCTGGTGTGGGCGCGCGATCTTTCGCATCATGCGATCCGGGTGAACGGTGTGGCTCCGGGCTTTATGGACACTCCGATGGTGGCCATGCTTCCCCCTGATTTCGTGGAGGAATTGCTGGCCGACAACGAATTTCCCAAGCGCGCAGGCCGGGCCGACGAATATGCGCAGGTTGCCGAATTCCTCATCCGTACCCCGTTGATAAACGGCGAAATTATCCGTCTGGACGCGGGCGCCCGCCCGCCCGCGCGCACCAAATGGGCTTCGGCCTGACGTGCGCTCAAAGTGACACAAAGGTAGCATAAAATGGCAGACACGCCCCTCCCTCCCGGTTTCACGGCCCAGAAGCTCGATCAGGCGCGCCGCGCCTTCGAAAGCGTGCTGGGCACCTCGAAAGTCTTCTTCGAGGAGCTCGACCGGACGAGCTATCTCGACAAATTCGCCGTCAACGATGACGCGCATCATCCCGCCGGGGCCGTCGCGCCCACCAGCGTGGAAGAAGTGCAGGCGGTGGTGAAAATCGCCAACCAGTATCTCCTGCCGCTGTGGCCGATCAGCCGGGGCAAGAACCTGGGCTATGGGGGCACGGCGCCGCTGCTGGCGGGCAGCGTGGTGCTGGACCTTTCCGGCATGAAGAAGATCGAGTTCGACGAGCAGTTCGGCACGGTGGTGGTCGAACCGGGGGTGAGCTTTTACGATCTCTACGATTACATCAAGGCCCACGATCTGCCCTTCTGGCTCTCCACTCCGGGGAACAGCTGGGGCTCGGTGATGGGCAATGCGCTCGACCGGGGGGTGGGCTACACGCCCTATGGCGAGAACACCAAGAGCATCTGCGGTCTGGAAGTGGTCCTTCCCACCGGCGAGCTGGTGCGCACCGGCATGGGCGCCTTTCCGGGGGCGACGACCTGGCAATCCTACCCCTTCGGCTTTGGCCCGGCGTGGGACCAGATGTTCGTCCAGTCCAATTTCGGCATCGTCACCAAGATGGGCATGTGGCTGATGCCCGAGCCTGAATCGCTGATGGGCATGGATGTCGAATTCGAAGCGGCAGAGGATCTCAAGGCGATGGTCGACACGATCGGCCCGCTGCGTCGCGAGCGGGTGCTGACGCAAAGCCCCTCGATCGGCAACTGGCTGCGCGCCGCCGCCGTCCTCACGCGGCGCGACGAATGGACCGACAAGCCCGGCGCGCTAGGCGAGGATGTGATCACCGCCATCCGCAAGAAGTTCAACATCGGCTGGTGGGGCGTATCCCTGCGCCTCTACGGGCGCGAGGATGTGAACAAGGCGGCTTACAAGATCCTCGAAAAGGCGATGACCGACATCAAGCCGATGCTGATCAAGCCGACCAGCTGGGTGAAGGGCCAGCCCAAGGAATATTCCGGCTGGACCGGCACGCCCATGACCTTCCCGATGCAGAATGTGAACTGGTACGGCGGGCGGGGCGGCCATATCGGCTTCTCGCCGATCATCCCGCAGGATGGCACCAAGGCGCTGGAACAGTTCAAGCGCACCTATGCCCGCTATCAGGAATGGGGGATGGATTATCAGGGCAGCTTCGCCTTTGGCGAACGCCACCTGATCAACGTCAACGCCATGATCTTCGACAAGGACAATCCCGATGCGATGGCGAAGATCGATCCCTTCTTCCGCACGCTGGTGAAGGATGCCGAAGCGCAAGGCTACGGCGAATATCGCACCCATCTCGATTATATGGATCTGGTCGCCAAGACCTACAGCTGGAACAATGGCGCGCTCACCCGCCTCAACGAGACGGTGAAGGATGCGCTCGATCCCAATGGCATCCTCGCCCCGGGCAAGAGCGGCATCTGGCCCAAGCGCCTGAAGGGGGAGCGCGGACAATGAAGACATCCATGTCGAAGCCACTCATCTTCGCAGCCTCCGCCCTGTTGCTGGGCACTTTCGCGGCCTGTTCGGGCGGTGCGGAAGAATCCGCCGCCCCGCCGCCCCGTGGCGGCCCGGCCCCCGCGCCCGATCCCGTCACGCTGGTTTCCCGCCCCAATGCGCAGGGCGGAGAGAAGGCCTATGTCGAAAAATGCATCATGTGCCACGGCGCCAATGGCATGGGCTCCGGCCTGCTGGCCCGCCGGATCGATGTGCCCGATCTGGAACAGCGCAAGGACCTCGACAAGAGCTACGTGATCCTCGCCGCCCGTCATGGCATCGGCAATATGCCCGCCATCCCGCGCGGCGAAGTGAGCGACGAACAGCTCGGCCAGATCGCGGACTATCTCGCCAGCGGCAAGGGCCCGGCAGGGGCCCCGGCCGGAGGCGGCCAGTGAACCCGGTTTCGCTGAAAGCCAGCCGCCGCGCGGTGCTGGGTGGCGCGCTGGCCGTGCCCACGCTTTCCGGCCTTGCCGCATGGCGCTGGCGCCACGGCGAGGCGCGGGTGCTGCTGCACGATCCCTCGCTGGAGGCAGGCCGCCGCTTTGCCGAGGCTGGCAAGGCCCACGGCCTTACGCCCCGCGCCATTGAGGGAGACCGGGTGCGCTTCACGCGCGAAGTGCTGGCGGCAAGGCCCGCGCTGATCGCGGGTGTGAGCCGCCATGCGGACCTGCTGCTGATCGCGGACGTCGCGGCGGAAGCGGGTTATGCGCTGGTCGCCCGGCTGGATGGACGCGGCCGGCAATGTTCGGGCGGGGAATGCCGTCCGGGCTGGAACGCGCTGGGCCGCGTGGCGAAAGCCGCCGGGCATAGCTGGACCGAAGCGCTGGCAGCCTATGCCGCCGATCCGCGCGGGGCCGTGCCTGCGATGGCGAGCGCCGCTTCCACGCGGCCCGATGCGGGGCTGGTGCTGGGCTGGGTGCTGGTGCCGAAGGGGTAGGGGGTAGACGGCCCTCATCCAGTCTACGCTAGCCAGCGAGTTGGCAAGCTACGCCGTCCTTCTCCCATTGATGGGAGAAGGATACGCAGACTTGGCCTGTAGGGCCTAGTCAAAGTTGGATGAGGGCTGACCCCCCCCCCCCCCCGGGAACCGCGAAGGCAAGGCACTGGCCACGGCCAATATGCGTTCCACCACCGCATCCCTGTTTTCGGTCAGTTCATTGTTCCAGAACCGGATGACCCGGTAACCCAGCCGTTCCAGTTCTGCTGTCCGATGCGCGTCTGTTTCCGCACTATGCTGGCCGCCGTCCAGTTCCACGATCAGGCGCTTTTCCGCGCAGAGAAAATCCGCAACATAGGGCCCGACCGTGGCCTGACGGCGGAACTTGAAGCCGCCGATGCGGCGGTCGCGCAGTTCCTGCCAGAGCAAGGCCTCAGTATCCGTGGAATTGCGGCGCAATGCCTTGGCATGGGGGCTGATGGGGCGGACGGGCATCCGTTCGGGTTAGCGTTGGAGCCACCCTCATCCTAGTTTCGCTAGCTCCGTTCCGGAGCAAGCTACACTATCCTTCTCCCGCCAGCGGGAGAAGGAGCGACATCGATTTCCTTCTCCCGCTGGCGGGAGAAGGATACGCAGGCTTGGCGGCGTAGCCGCCTGGCCGAAGTTGGATGAGGGTGGGAACCGTAGCCCCTACCTCTTGATAATCAGCGAATCCGGCCGCTTCCTCGGCACCCACTGGCCCTTGCCGGGGAAGCGTTGCAGCACTTCGCCGTCCCACAGGCGCACGATGCGGCGCTGGAAGCGCCACTGGCCGTCGGCGCATTTCACGGCATGGTCGTCATACCAGCCGGTGAAGCGCAGCACCATCGGGGGTTCGCCCTCGCATTCGGTGACGAAGGCGAAGCTCTTGATCTTCACGCTGCCGTCTTCTTGCGGGAAATACTTGATTTGCGTCACGTGATGCTGGCGCCCGGGGAAGCCCGGGGCATTGGCATAATGGCGCATCAGGCCGCGAATCCCCTCATGGCCGTTCCAGATATCCGGCTCGTCGAACACTTCCTCGCTCATCAGGCAATCTTCGGTGAAGCAGGCCACCAGCCCGTCTTCATCGCCGGTGTCGAGCGCCCAGCTATAGTCCGCGATCAGGTCCATCAGTGCCAGACGGTCTTCGGTTGCGAGTTTCATGTTCTCTCCTTCTCCCAAATGTTGCCTCAACCGTAACACTCGTTATTATTGCCTTCAAGCGGAGCGACGTCATCGGGCGTATGCACATATCCGGCAATGCGAGAGGTTCCATGGGCAAGATTATCGTTACCGGCGCGTCCGGCCAGTTCGGCAATGCCGCGGCACGGCTGCTGCTTGAGAAGGTTCCGGCGGAGGACCTGATTCTGCTGTCCCGCACGACAGACAAGCTTGCCGAATTCGCCGAACTGGGCGCGCATGTTCGCAGCGCCGATTTCGACGATCCCTCCACGCTGCGCGCGGCGATGCAGGGGGGCGAGCGGATGTTGCTGATCTCCACCACGCGCGTCGGCACGCGGGTGGAACAGCACACCAACGCGGTGGAAGCGGCGGTGGCCGAAGGGGTGAAGCATGTCGCCTACACTTCGATCCTTGGCTGCGGGAAGCCGAACAATCCCTCGGTCGAACAGTTCGACCATCTGGCGACCGAGCAGATGATCGAGAAGTCCGGCCTCGCCTGGACCCATCTGCGCGACAGCCTTTATGCCGAGGCAGTGGCTACCGCCATGGCGATCCCGGCGCTGCAGGCGGGCCACAAGCCCGAGAATGCCGGCAACGGCCTCGTCCCCATCGTCAGCCGTGACGATTGCGTGGCCATCGCGGTGGGCGTGCTGACGCAGGAAGGCCATGCCAACAAGGCCTATGACGTTACCGGGCCGGAGCTGTGGACCCTGCCCGATGCCATGGCGCTTGTCTCGGAAATGGCCGGCAAGCCGATCGAGATCGAGCCGGTCGACGATGAGGGCATGTATCGATATTTCGATTCGCTCGGCGTGGCGCGCAAGGCATCGGACATCGTGCCCGATGGCCCGATCCCCTGGGCCAGCGAAGGCATGGTCACTTTCGGCCAGTCGATCCGCGAAGGCTTCATGAATGTCGTTTCCGACGATGTGGAGCGCATTACCGGCAGGCCCCCGCGCAGCCTGCGCTCCGTCCTCGAACAGTTCCAGCATCTGTGGCCCGCCTGATATGAAGCTCAATGCCCTCCTCGCCGCCGGTGTTCTGGCGCTGCTTTCTGCCTGTTCGGGCGGGTTCGACCCGTCGGACATCGACACTTCCGTCTATGGCGCGGGCGACGATTGGGACAATCCCGGCGGCGACTGGGCGGAAAGTCATTTCTCGCGGCTGGGTGACATCACCAAGGAAAATGCGGGGCAGCTCGGCCTTGCCTGGGAATACGATCTCGGCACGGCGCGGGTGCAGGAAGCGACCCCGGTGGTGATCGACGGGATCATGTACACCTCCGGCAATCTTGGCCGCGTCTATGCGCTGAATGCCGCGACCGGCGAGGAGCTGTGGACCTTCGATCCGGGCGCAGACATGCAGGCCAATCGCTATGCCTGCTGCGATCAGGCCAATCGCGGTGTGGCCGTGGCGGATGGCAAGGTGTTCGTCGGCTCGCTCGACGGGCATCTCTTCGCGCTGGACGCCAAGACCGGCGATGTCGCCTGGCGCAAGGATACGATTGCAGACCGTTCGCGCGGCTACACCATCACCGGCGCGCCCGAAGTGGCGGGCGATGTGGTGGTGATCGGTAATGCCGGGGCGGAATACGATACGCGCGGCTATGTCACTGCCTATGATCTGAAGACCGGCAAGGAAGCCTGGCGCTTCTACACCATCCCCCACGATCCGGCCTCTGGCCCGCAGGAAAGCAAGGCGCTGGAAGCGGCGCTCAAGACCTGGGACGCCAAGAGCCGCTGGGATATCGGCGGTGGCGGCACGGTGTGGGATGCCATCACTTATGACCCCGCCTTCGATCAGGTTATCATCGGCGTGGGCAATGGCGGGCCCTATCCGCTCGTCACCCGCTCGCCCTCGGGCGGGGACAATCTCTATCTCGATTCGCTGGTCGCGCTGGACCGCAAGACCGGCGAGATGAAGTGGCATTATCAGGAAACCCCGCAGGACAGCTGGGATCTGACCGCCACGCAGCCGATGATGCTGGCCGAAATGGAAGTGGGCGGGGCAAAGCGCCCCGTGGTGATGCACACGCCCAAGAACGGCTTCTTCTACGTGCTGGACCGCGAGACGGGCAAGCCGCTGGCGGCCAATGCCATCGTGCGCACCAGCTGGGCCGACAAGGTCGACCTCAAGACCGGCAAGCCGCATCTGACGCCCGAATTCAGCGATTATTCCAAGGGCCCCAAGATCGTCTTCCCCGCCTCCAGCGGTGCGCGCAACTGGCACCCGGCGGCTTTCGATCCCACGCGGAACCTCTATTTCGCCTCGGTGGTGGATATGGGGAACCTGATGTTCATCCCGCCGGGCCAGGAAAACCCGGCGCGCCGCAAGCAGAACCTCAATGCCGCCGCCGCGCTGATCTTCACGCCCGATCTGCAGGCTGCGCTGCCCACTCTGCCCCCGTCGATCCGGCAGGCGGTAGAAAAGCTCCCGCAATGGCAATGGGTGAAGGACAAGCCCTTCAGCTCCGAAATCCGCGCCATCGATCCGCTGACCGGCAAGACGAAGTGGAAGGCGGATCGCGAAGGCTGGCAGGACCGTTCGGGCGTGCTGGCCACGCAATCGGGCCTCGTCGTCTACGGCACGCTTTCGGGCAGACTGGTGGTGCGCGATGCCGATAATGGCAAGCTGCTGGCCTCGATCGACACCGGCAGTTCGATCCTCGCCGCACCGATGACCTACAAGGTGGACGGCGTGCAATATATCGCGGTGCAGACCGGCTGGGGTGGGGGCGGCTGGGGCTTCGTGCCCTCCTATTCGGCTGCCTATGCCAAGGGCAATGCCAACCGCCTGCTGGTGTTCAGGCTGGGCGGCGGCAAGGTGCCGGTCCCGGCCGATCTTCCGCCGCTGGAGCCTGCCGGCGAGCCGCCCGCGCAATTGCCCGACGCAACGCCCGAAACGATCGCGCTCGGTTCGGCCCTGTTCACCGAGAATTGCGCGATCTGCCATTCCAACCAGCCGCGCGCCCCGCTGCCGGACCTGCGCCGCATGGCCAAGGGCACGCATGACATGTTCGACAAGATCGTGCTGGAAGGCGCCTTGTTGCAGAACGGCATGCCGCGCTGGAACGATGCCCTCTCCCCCGATCAGGTACAGGCGATCCACGCCTTCCTGATCGACGAGCAGGGCAAGCTGCGCGCGCGCGAACTGAAGCTGCAGGCAGCGGGCAAGCCGCTCGATTCACGCAGTCTCACGATTATGTCCAATTTCTAGTATTATCCGTTTCAACGAATCCCGTGACTGGAGAGAAGCAATGACCCCTGAAGGTGTAAACGTCCGCCATCCCGACAAGCTGTTCATCGGCGGGGAGTGGGTCGCCGCGACTTCCGGCCGGATGATCGAGATCGTCAATCCCAACAGCGAGGAAGTGGTCGCCCGCGTCGCCGAAGCCGGCAATGAGGATATGGACCGCGCCGTCGCCGCCGCGCGCGATGCGTTCGACAATGGCCCCTGGCCTACCACTTCGCCGGCAGAGCGCGGCGCGATGCTCAATCGCATGATCGACCTGATCGAACCGCGCGTGCCGGAACTCGCCGCTGCATGGACGGCGCAGGTCGGCGGCCTCGCCAGCTTCGCCCCCATCATGCATGGCGGCGCGCTGGGCGGGCTGCGCGGCATTGCGGCGCTGGGCGAGAGCTTCGAATGGGTCAGCAAGGCCAAGGGCCAGGTGGTGGACACCGTGATCCTCTCGCGCGAGCCGGTCGGCGTAGTGGCGGGCATCGCCCCGTGGAACGCACCCTTCGGCATCATGGCCAACAAGGTGTTCTATTCGCTGATTGCGGGCTGCACCATCGTGATGAAGCCTTCGCCGGAAACCCCGCTGGAAGCCTATATCATCGCGGAAGCGGCCGAGGCTGCCGGTCTTCCGGCAGGCGTCGTCAACCTCGTGCCTTCCGAGCGGGAAGCGGCGGATCACCTCGTCCACAATCCGGGGATCGACAAGGTCAGCTTCACCGGATCGACCGCTGCGGGCAAGCGCATTGGCGAAGTATGCGCCAGCCGCATCGCCCGCTGCAGCCTTGAGCTGGGCGGCAAGTCCGCCGCCATCGTGCGCGACGATTTCCCGATCGAAGCCGCCGCCGCCATCCTCGGCAACACGATCACCGTGATGAGCGGCCAGGTCTGCGCCATGCTGAGCCGCGCTATCGTGAGCAAGGACCGGCATGACGAACTGGCCGAGGCCATCGCCAAGGTCATGCAGGGCGTGAAGATCGGCAATAGCGAGGACCCCGAAACCCAGCTCGGGCCGCTCGCCATGAAGCGCCAGCTCGAACGCGTGGAAATGTATATCGAGGAAGGCAGGAAGAGCGCCGACCTGATCACCGGCGGCAACCGCCCCGCGCATATGAACAAGGGCTATTTCATCGAGCCGACCCTGTTCGCCAATGTCGATAACAAGAGCCGCATCGCGCAGGAGGAAATCTTCGGCCCGGTGCTGTGCCTGATCCCGGCCGAGGACGAGGAAGATGCAATCCGCATCGCCAATGAGAGCAATTACGGCCTCAACGGCTCCGTCCTCACCACCGATCCGCAGGCGGCCTATGATATTTCGCGCCGCATCCGCACCGGTGTGATGGGCCAGAACGGCATGCGCATGGAGTTCGGGGCGCCCTTCGGCGGCTTCAAGCAGTCCGGCATCGGGCGCGAAGGTGGGGCGGAAGGCCTGTGGCCCTATGTGGAAACCAAGACCATCCTGCTTGACGCGGCGCCTGCAACGCTCTGAAACGGCTCTGTGAAAGGCGGCGCGTCCGGTCGGATGCGCCGCCTATAGTGCCGATTCCGGCGGACAGGAGAGACCATGCCGATTTTCTCGATCACCTATGATGTGCGCAAGATGCAGGGCAACACGCACGATTACACGGCTTTCCTGCAGGAATTCAAAAACCAGAAGTGCCTGCAGATCCAGCGCGGCACCTATCTGGGCAGCTTCAACAACACTGCTGCGCAGGTCCACAATCACTTCAAGAAGCTGATGGACAAGCCCGACAGCCTGCTGGTGAGCGAGCTGGTCCAGCATTTCGCCTATACGGGCGCGGCGAAGAACATCGGCAAGTGGCTGGAACTCAATCCCCCCGCCAAACTGACGGCCGCAAAGGCGGCCGCTCCCGCCGCAGAGGCGAAGCCCGCAGCCAAGGCGAAGGCTCCCGCCAAGGCAAAGGCCAAGGCGGACTGAGTTTTATCCAGACAGTAGCGTCATTGCGGGCGGCCGGGCTGCCCGCAATGACGAGACTAACGATCCGCCCTCAGAGCTTCTTGTCGTTGGGGTCGATCTTGGGATCGCTCTTCAGCATCGGGTCCCAATGTTCGGCGATCTTGCCGTTCTCGATCCGGTAGAGATCGAACCAGCTGGAATAATAGGTTTCGCCCCTGGCGTCCTTTTCAGGGCGCACGAAAGTGGTGGTGACGTAATCGCCTTCCGCCATCAGATGGACCAGCGGCAGGTCGAGCTTGTCCTTGATCTCGCGCACCGGGCGGGTGGACTTCACATAATCGACCAGCCCTGCAAGGCCCTGCCCGGCGTTGGGATTATGCTGGATATAGGTATCGGCGATGAATTCATGCGCGCGGTCGGCAAGGCCGGCCTGCAGCACGATGCGGTACATGTCATAGACCAGCCTCTTGTTGGCGGCGAGCTTCGGATCGTCGCTGGCAAGCAGGGCTTCGTGGTTTTCGGCTACGACCGGTGCGGGTGCCTTCATGGGCTGTGTTGTCTCCTCTGCGGCGAGCGTATTGTGAAAAGCCGTCAGCATCAGAGCAGCTGCCGCCTGCATGATGAAAGCCTTGCGCATCGCATTCTCCCTTGTTTCGTACTCCCTGCCAGAGGTGGGGTGACGCGGCAAGATCGAGGCGCTAAAGGGAGTCCTGAATTGACTTTGTCCAAAATGGAAAACGAGAAGATGAATATGAGGATCTGCCTGCTCGCCGGTGCTGCGCTGGCCACACTTGGTACAGCGCTTGCCACTCCCGCCTTCGCGCAGGACGATGCGGGCGACGAATTCGAGAACCCGCCCATCGTGGTGACCGGACATGGGCTGGAGGCGACGCCTTCCACCATCGCCTATTCCACCGTCACAGTGGATCAGGAACAGCTCCAGTCCACCGCTTCGGGCCGGATCGAGGATGCGCTTTCCAACATTGCCGGCTTCCAGCAGTTCCGCCGTTCGGACAGCCGTTCCTCCAATCCCACGGCACAGGGCGTCACTCTGCGCGCGCTGGGCGGCAATGCCAGCAGCCGCGCCCTGGTGCTGCTCGATGGCGTGCCGATGATCGATCCCTTCTTCGGCCATGTGCCGCTTTCGGCGCTGTCGCCCAACCAGCTGGAAATGATTCGCGTCACGCGCGGCGGCGGCTCCGGCCCCTTCGGCGCGGGTGCGCTGGCTGGCACGGTGGAGCTTGAAGGCATCGACGCGCGCGACCTGGGCCTTTTCCGGGGCGAGGCGCTGGTGAACGATCGCGGCGAAACCACGCTGGAAGGCAGCCTTGCGCCGCAATGGGACAGCGGCTTTGCGGTCGTCAGCGGAAGGTGGGACCGGGGCGACGGCTTCTGGACCACGCCTGAGAGCCAGCGCGTGGCGGCCTCCGTTCCGGCGGCTTATGAAAGCTGGTCCGCCAATGGGCGCGTGGTGCAGCAGCTCAATCCCGATGTCAGCCTGCAGCTGCGCGGCCTCGCTTTCGAGGATAACCGGACCCTGCGCTTCGCCGGGGCGGATAATGCCACCAAGGGGCAGGATGTTTCCCTGCGCCTCGTCGGCCGGGGCGACTGGCAGTTCGATGTGCTGGGCTATGGCCAGTGGCGCAATTTCTCGAATGTCGTGATTTCCTCCAGCAGCTACAAGAAGACGCTGGACCAGGCCGATACGCCAGCCAGCGGCTTCGGCGGCAAGGTGGAAGTGCGCCCGCCCGTGGGCGGCGGCCATACCTTGCGCGTGGGGGCGGATTTCCGCCAGTCGGACGGGGATCTTTCGGAATATCGCTATCTTGCCAGCGGTGCCGGGAATGGCAGCCGTTTTGCAGGGGGCACCAATTCCGATCTCGGCCTGTTCGTGGAAGACGATTACACGCTCGGCCCTGTGTTGCTGACCGGCGGCGTGCGGGCTGACCGCTGGAGCATCCGCGACGGCTATCACCGCAATCTCAACGCAAGCGGCGGCGTGATCGAGGATTCCGCCTATGCCGACCGTTCGGGCTGGGATTTCTCCTGGCGTGTGGGCGCCACCGCCGATGTCTCGCGCGGGGTGCGTGTCCGGGCGGCGGCCTATACCGGCCTGCGCCTGCCGACCCTCAACGAATTGTATCGCCCCTTCGTGGTCTTCCCGGTCACCACCTATGCCAATGCCAATCTCAAGAACGAGCGGCTGGAAGGCTATGAGGCCGGGCTGGACGTGACGGCGGCCAAGGGTGTCGATCTGGCGCTCACAATCTTCACCAACCGGGTGGAGAATGCGATTGCCAATGTCACGCTCAGCGGCACGGACCGGCAGCGGCAGAATGTCGATGCGGTGAAGTCCACCGGTGTCGAACTCGTCGCCAGCCTGGGTAGCGGGCCGGTGAAGTTCCAAGGCTCGCTCGCCTATACCGATTCCAAGGTGGAAGGCAGCGGGGTTTCCGCCGCGCTCGACGGCAATCGCCCGGCCCAGACCCCCGATTTCGCCGCCAGCGCGACGGTGAGCTGGGAGCCGAAGAAGGACTGGCGCATCGCGGCGACACTGCGCCATGTGGCCGACCAGTTCGAAGGCGACGACGAGGGCGATGTGCTCCCCGCCGCGACCACGGTGGATCTGTTCGCGCAGGTGCCGGTGATCGAAAAGCTCAGCGTGGTGCTACGCGCCGAGAACCTGCTCGACGAGAAGGTCGTGACCCGCAATCAGGCCGGATCGATCGATTATGGCGCGCCGCTGACCCTGTGGGGCGGGCTGCGTTAC
Organism: uncultured Caenibius sp.; assembly: GCA_963662855.2. Lineage (GTDB taxonomy): Bacteria > Pseudomonadota > Alphaproteobacteria > Sphingomonadales > Sphingomonadaceae > Andeanibacterium. Next base: position 435,105 of record CAXXWL010000003.1, on the reverse strand, counting down.
GGGTTCTGATCCGAAAATCCTCCCTGTCCTGCGATGAAGGACAGGGAGGATCTTGCATTACCCCTTCGAAATCACCGTTTCCTTCTCGGTGATGAATTCCACCAGCGCCGGCTGGCCCGCCGCGATGGCGGCCAGCGCGCGCCTGAGCGCGGGGACGATCTCGCTTGCCTGCGTCACCCGCTCGCCATGGCAGCCCAGCGAGCGGGCGAAGGCCGCGTAATCGCCGCTGATATCGGTCGCGCGGTATTTCTCGGTGGCTTCCGGCATGATCGGCAGTTCGATCGCCATCGCTTCATTGTTGAGCAGGATCGAGAGGATCGGAATCCGGTCGCGCGCGGCGGTTTCCAGATCGGTACCGGTGAAGCCGATGGCGGCATCGCCCCACACATTGATGCAGAGCTTGTCCGGACAGGCAAGCTGCGCGCCCATCACCAGGCCGAGGCCATAGCCGAGCTGGGTCGATTTGCCCCAGCCGATATAGGAATGCGGCGTGGTGCTCTTCCAGAAGGGCACCAGCTGGTCGCGCGGGCTGCCGGCGTCATGGGTGATGATGACGTTATCGACATCGACCGTATGCTGCAGGTCCCACAGCACGCGATAGGGGGAGAGCGGCGATGTCTCCTGCGTGCATTTCGGCAGCCATTTGGCCAGCCATTCGGCCTCCACCGCCTTGATTTTCGCGGCCACGGGCGCAGCGTCGCGCCTGTGCGGGGCCCGGGCTTTCACCGCCTCGATCAGGGCGCGCAGAGTCAGCTTTGCATCGCCGATCAGCGCCAGTTCGCTGGGCACCGACTTGTCGATATCCAGCGGGTCCAGCGTCGCATGGATCACCCGCTTGCCCGCTGGAATGGCGAGGCCGAAGGACGTGGCGGTGAAGGAACAGCCGATGCCGAACAGCAGGTCGCATTCGTCCAGCCATTTGCGCACGCAGCCATTGATCCCGTTGCCGCCCGAACCGAGGGCGAGGGGGTGGGTCTCGTCAAAGGCGCTCTTGCCCGGCAGGCTGGTCATCACCGGAATGGCGAGGTGTTCGGCCAGTTCGCGCAGCTCGTCATAGGCTTCGGACCAGTGGATGCCCTGCCCGGCATAGATCGCCGGATTTTCCGCCGCGATCAGTGCTTCGGCGGCGGCGTCCACATCGGATTGCACCGGCTGGCTCAGCGCCACCTTGCCGGGCGCGTAATCCATCGGCGCGTCATAGGGCTGGTCGAGCACGTCATAGGGAAGCTCGATCACCACCGGCTGCGGGCGGCCGTTGCGCAGCATGGCGAAGGCGCGGCGCATCACGGCCACCACGTCGCGGCCACTGGTCAGCGGCTCGGCATGTTTGGCGACGCTGGCCATGGAGCGGACCGAGTTGAAATTATACGGCACATAGGCCTGGCTCAGCGCATAGCCCTGCGGCATCACCAGCACCGGCACGCAATCGGCATAGGCCTGCGCCACGCCGCCGAAGGCATTTTCCGCGCCGGGGCCCTGCTGCATCACGAAGACGCCCATCTTCTCGCCCTTGGTCATGCGGCTCATGGCGTCGGCCATGTGCAGGCCGGTGCGTTCCTGGCGGACGATGATGGTGCGGATGTCGATCCGGGCGGCGGCTTCCAGAATCTGGTTGCGGGGATAGCCGAAGACGATCTCCACCCCTTCGCGCTTCAGGATCGCCGCGATGGCATCTGCCACCGTACCATGTGCGTGGACCTGCTGGCCGACAGTGCCTTTACCCGTTCTCATCGCTTCTCTCCGATTACCCGGAGGCGGCTAGATCAAAAGCGGATGTGGCGCAATCGAGAGGGGGTGGCGACAGGGCAGGCGCGCTCAGCCTTCCGGTGCGAGCCCCGTGTCGAGCCGGCGGACGAGTTCGCGGCAGAATTCGGTAGCCTCGCCCCTTTGCGTATCGCTGAAACCGTCGAGCAGGCGGAAGCGCAGATCGTCGGCAATGGCGAAGACTTCCTTCAGCGCAGCCTCGCCCTCGGGAGTAACGCGCAGCAGCTTGGTCCGCCGGTCACCGGGATCGGGCAGGCGCTCCACCAGCCCGTCCTTCTCCAGCGAATCGAGCATGCGGGTAAGGGTCGGCCCTTCGATCCTCAGGCGCTTGGCGATATCCACCTGCGGACTGAGCGGAGGCGAGTTCATGATCGCCGCCATTGCTTCCATCCGCGCCGCGCTCTGGTTGATGGGCCGCAGCCTCTCGTCCAGCAGCGAACGCCAGCGGCGTGCCGCCAGCACCAGCGCCATGGTGAAGGAGAGCTCGGGCGTCGGGGTACCCTTGCGATAGGAGCGGAAGGAGTTGTCCGCCCCATCTGCCTTGGCAGTTCCCCCGCCAGCCGATCTTGCCATCACGCTCTCGCCCCGAACATTTGTTGCATTCATTGCAGGGCCGCGGCGCCGGTCCGCCTGCCCCCCATCCGCTTGCATCATGCGTGCTTGTCGGGCGATTGGCAATTTCACCTGGCGGAAAAGTGGAAAACTTCCCCCTGTGCAGAGCCTCTTATGTGAGCGAGCGCAGCACGTGATCGGCCGCCTTGTCGCCGATCATGATGGAGGTGGCGTTGGTATTGCCCTGCGGGATGGTGGGCATGACGGAGGCATCGGCGACCCACAGGCCGGAGATCCCGCGCACGCGCAGGTCTTCGTCCAGCACGGCTTGCGGATCGTCGTCCCGGCCGATCTTCGCCGTGCCCACGGGGTGGAACATCGACATGGAAGCAAGCCGCACATAGTCGCGCAGGGCCTCCTTGCTTTCGAAGTCCGCGCCGGGGCGCGTTTCGCTGAGCACATGGGACATGATCGAGCGCTGGCGCATGATCCGCCGCGCAAGCGCGATCCCTTCCACCAGCTGCTCCACATCGTCGTCATTGCCGAGCAATTGATGCTCGATCACCGGCGGGGCGGAAGGATCGGGCGCGCGCAGGCTCACCCGCCCGCGATGGGCAGGGCGCATCAGCCCGACGAAGGTGGCGACCGAGGATTCGGGCTTGAGCAGCACATTGCCCTGCGGGGTCACTTCGAAGGAGAAGGCCGAGAAGGCGAGTTGCAGATTGGGCACCGCCAGGCCCGGGCGGCTGCGCACGAAGGCCTGCGCATGGCCGATGCCGGTGGTGAGTGCTCCGGTGCCGCCAAAGGCGAAGCGCAGCAGCTGCAATGGTGCGCGCAGGCCGTGCGCATCATTGTTCAGCGTGTGCATGTCCACTGCGTTGATCAGGTGCAGGCCCACATGATCCTGCAGATTGCCGCCCACGCCGGGCAGGTTGCACAATACGTCGATGCCCATTTCGCGCAGATGGTCCGCCGGGCCGATGCCCGACAGCATCAGCAGGCGCGGCGTATTGAGCGCGCCCGCCGAAAGCACCACGCCCTCGCGCGCGCTCAGGCTGTGGCGCTGGCCGCCGCGCATATAGGTGACGCCGCGTGCACGCCCGTCGGCCACTTCGATCGACAGAACTTCGGCCTCGGTCACCACATCGGGCTTCAGGCCGCTGCCCAGTCCGTCGAGATAGGAGACGCTGGTGCTGCGCCAGCCGCGGCGCTGGGAAAGCTGGATGTGGTCCACCCCTTCGGCCAGTTCGCCATTGAGGTCAGGAGAGCGGTGGACGCCTGCCTCGCTGGCGGCATCGATCCACTTTTCGGTGATGCCATAGCGGCTGCGGCATTCCGAAACCGCGATCGGCCCGCCCGTGCCGCGCCACTGGTCTTCCCCGCGCTCATTGTCTTCCAGGCGCCGGAAATAGGGCAGGCAGGATGCGTGATCCCAGCCCCTTGCACCCAGTTCGGCCCAGCGATCGTAATCCCAGGCGTGGCCGCGGATGAACATCATCCCGTTGATCGTGCTGCCGCCGCCCAGGCGCTTGCCGGCGGGCCAGGGGCCGGGGCGGCCGCCGATGGAGGGATCGGGCTCCCCGAAATAGCACCAGTCGAATTCCGGGTTCTGGACCAGCTTGCCCATCAGGGCGGGAACGCGCGAACGCAGGTCGCGCGCATCCTTGCCTGCCTCCAGCAGGACCACGCGTTTTCCGGCTTCGGCCAGACGGCCCGCGACTGCGCAGCCCGCAGAGCCGCCGCCGATCACGATGAGATCGGTTTCCACCTTCATTTCCCCCTATTAACAAAGCGGAACATGCCAGCGCATCCCTTTCGGATTCAAGGGAAGAATTTGAAAAATGGGTAGTTTTTCAGAACCAATCCGATCCCGGGACAGTTTTCAAATAATGGCTGGCCCGGCAGGCGGGCGGTGAAACCGGGCGGATGGCGCCGCCAGCCGATCCCGCAATGGCCGCAGATCGGCAAGGCCGCGCGATATCGGCAAGGTTCCGGTCGGGGCCGGGGTTCTGCGCTGGTGGGGTGCAAGCCGCGAATATTCGCGGACAGGCTGCTGGCGGAGACGGAGAGATTCGAACTCTCGGTACAGGATTTACCCGTACGACGGTTTAGCAAACCGTTGGTTTCAGCCACTCACCCACGTCTCCGGATCGCAGCGGCAATGGCCGGGCGCTATAACGGGGCCTTGTGGAGGCGGCAAGTGGGTGTTCCACAAATCTGCGATCCTTTTCTCGATGCTCTTCGCGATCCCTTTCGCATGGGCCGCAAGGCGACTCGCCCTGCCGCAAATCGGACTCACCTCGCCGCGCGTTCATTGCCGCTTCAGGCCGGGGGGACTCTTCTTGGCGGTCAAGCAATTCCGTTCGTTTCAAAGGGGACGCCATGACCGCATTTGCCGCTATCGGCCGCCGTGCCGCGCAGTTCCGGGCCATGCTCGGCGCGCTGGCCTGTGCCGCGCTGCTGGCATCCCAGCCCGCTGCCGCCCAGATCCAGTCAGTGGACCCTTCCGCCGCGATCGACGGCGATCTGGATAGCGCGCAGGCCCCGGTCTACAGCCCGCCAGTCCCGGCGGAACCGGCGATCAGTTACGAACCTGTCGCGCCGCCGTCGGCCGATTCCTATCAGGCCCCGGAACCTGCGCCGGTGACTACGGAGGCGCCCGCCACCGCCTCCACCGCCGCCACTCAGGCATCCACCACAGGCCAGGGCGAAACCTACAAGCAGGATGATCTGATCGGCGCGGCCGAGGGTGTGTTCGGCAAGGGCGCCGAAGGCCTTGCCCGCATGATCGAGGATATCCTCAAGAAGCAGGGCGAGCCCAATGCCTATATCGTCGGCCGCGAGGGCGGCGGGGCGTTCATTTTCGGCGCGCGTTATGGTTCGGGCACGCTCTATCACAAGATCGAAGGGCAGCAGCCGGTCTATTGGCGCGGGCCCTCGCTGGGCATCGATGTCGGCGCCAATGCGGCCAATACTTTCGTGCTGGTCTACAATCTGTTCGATTCGGAAGATCTGTTCAAAACCTACGGCGCGGGCGAAGGGCAGGCCTATCTGGTTGGCGGCTTCCACGTATCCTATCTGCGCCAGGGCGATGTGGTGCTGATCCCCGTGCGCATGGGCGCAGGGCTCAGGCTGGGCATCAATGTCGGCTATATGAAATTCTCGAAGAAGCAGAAGTGGCTGCCCTTCTGATCTGACGCGAAGGGCGGGAGGCGACCCTATTCGTTCTCCCGCCCCGCCTCGGTCTTCCGCGTGCGCTTCTGTTCATCGATCTGATCCGCGCTGATTTTCGTTTTCGGGTCCAGGACGCTGGTGAAGATCATCCCGATCATCAGCACCAGTTCCCCGCCGCGATTGCGGGGCTTTTCCGGCAGCTTCTTCCTGCGCGCCCGTGCCATCATCCAGCCCGAGGCGAGCAGCGCGATGGCCGCCGCGCCCAGCGCCACCAATAGAGCCTCCACCATGCCGGCATTCCCCTTCCGGGTTGCTATCTGTGACTATCTGGGGACAGGCCGCCCGATTGCCACCCCGGCGTGCATATTTCCGGCTTGCCCCGAAGGGGCAGGCGCGGCTAGGGGCGCGCCATGCTCGAGAACCTTACCCAGCAACCGCCCGACGCGCTGCTTGCGCTGATCAAGCTCTATGACGCGGATACCCGCCCCGACAAGATCGACCTTGGCGTGGGCGTCTATCGCACCGATGACGGGGCAACCCCGGTGTTCGCCGCGATCAAGGCTGCGGAACGCAAGCTGGTGGAGGAACAGGATTCCAAGGCCTATCTCGGCCCTGAAGGCGACATGGGCTTCGTCCATGCGCTGATGCCCTATATCTTCGGATCGGACCCCACCATGGGCAGCCGGATCGAAGGCATGCAGACCCCGGGCGGCACCGGCGCGGTGCGCGTGGCGCTGGCCCTGGCCAAGCGCGCGGGCGTGGGCACCGTTTGGATGGGCACGCCCAGCTGGCCCAACCATGCGCAGATCCTCAAGGATATCGATCTGTCGCTGCAGGGCTTCAACCACGCCGCGGCCGATGGCACGGCCGACATGGATGCGCTGCGCAGCGCGCTGAAGCAGGCCGCCAAGGGCGATGCCGTGCTGCTGCATGGCTGCTGCCACAACCCCACCGGCATCGATTACACCGAAGCCCAGTGGGACGAGATTGCCGCCCTGCTGGCGGAAACCGGCGTGCTGCCGATCCTGGACCTTGCCTATCAGGGCCTTGGCCTGGGCATGGAAGCGGATGCCTATGGCACGCGCAAGGTGCTGGCTTCGGTTCCCGAAGCGCTGATCGCCTATAGTTGCGACAAGAATTTCGGCCTCTATCGCGATCGCGTTGGCGCGGTCTATGCGATGGCGGCGGATGCGTCACAGGTGGGCGCGATCATGTCGAACGGCCATGCGCTGGCCCGCGCCAATTGGTCCATGCCGCCGGATCACGGTGCATCGGCGGTTCGCCTGATCCTGCGCGATCCGGAGATGACCAAGGCGTGGCTGGCCGAACTGGACGATATGCGCGCCCGTATGCGGCAAGTGCGCGATCGCCTCGCCGCTGCCGGCAAGGTCGGCACGCTGGACCTGACGCCTTGCGGCACGCAGAACGGCCTGTTCTCCATGCTGGCGCTGACGCCGGAACAGATCCTCAAGCTGCGCGAGGATCACGGCGTCTACATGGCGGGTTCGGGCCGCATCAACATCGCCGGCCTGACCATGGGCAATATCGACAAGTTCATCGCTGCGCTGGCAGCGGTTACGGCCTGACGAAACTCCTCCCCCTTGGGGGAGGGGGACCACCCGCAGGGTGGTGGAGGGGCACCTCCGGCTATTCGCGACATGAGGGGTCACGCTTACGGCGCCTGCCCCACCATGCTTCGCATGGTCCCCCTCCCCCGGCGGGGGAGGCTCTTAAGCCCGCAGATCCTGCATCCGCTTCAGATAGCGGGCCATGGTGTCGATCTCCAGATTGACGGCATGGCCCGGTTCGAGCGTGCCGATGGTCGTCACCTCGGCCGTATGCGGGATGATATTCAGTCCGAAATGGACCGAACCATCGGGCTGGTCTTCCACTTCGTTCACCGTCAGCGAGACGCCGTTGACCGCGATCGAGCCCTTGGGCGCAATATAGGGGGCAAGGGCGGCAGGCGCGGCGATCGTGAAGCGGGCCGAATCGCCTTCCGGCTCGATCCGCGCCACCTGCCCCACGGCATCGACATGGCCGGTCACGATATGGCCGCCCAGTTCGTCGCCCAGTTTCAGCGCCTGTTCGAGATTGAGGCGCGATCCGGCTTCCCACATGCCGGGCACGGTGCAGGAGATGCTCTCGCCCGAAACATCCACGGCGAACCAGGCATCGCCTGCCTCGCCGCCCTTCTCCACCACCGTCATGCAGGCGCCCGAACAGGCGATGGATGCGCCGATGGCGATTGCCGCCGGATCATAGGGGCAGGCGATGGTTACGCGCAGATCCCCGCGCTGTTCGCTGCTGCGGACTGTGCCGATGGCGGTGACGATCCCGGTGAACATGGCTTCTCCTGTCAGGCGGGCTGATAGACTTCCATCCAGTCGCTGCCAAGGCGGCGGCGGTCGGCAAGGGTCCAGCCTGCGGGCACGCCGCCCTGGCCGGGCTGGCGGAAGGCGGGAATGCCGCTGCCGAACGTGACCGGCGCGCGATAAAGCAGCAGGCGGTCGACAAGTGCGGCATCGAGAAAGGCGGCGGCGACCTGCGATCCGCCTTCCACCATCAGATATTGCACATCGTCCAGCCCGGCGATGTCCTGCGGAGTGGCAAGGCGGTGCCAGTCTTCCGGCCAGTCCTGCGGTTCAGGGGCGCGCGTCAGCACATAGCGGCGCGGGCTGCGCGCTTCGAGGCCGGGCAGGCGCACGTCGAGCCGGGGCGAATCGGTGCGCAAGGTGCCGCCGCCCACCAGGATCGCATCGCTCATCGCGCGTTCCATATGGGCATGGGCGCGCGCCTCGGGCCCGGTGATCCATTTGCTGGTGCCGTCGCTGCGGGCGATGAAGCCATCCGCCGTGAGTGCGAGCTTGAGCGTCACGAAAGGCCGCCCGCCCGCCTTGCGCATCAGGTAACCGGCAAGGCTGGCGCGGCAGGCCGGGTCGTTCGCAAGGTCCGCCTCGATCCCGGCGGCTTTGAGCCGCGCGATCCCGTCGCCCGCCGTGCGCGGATCGGGGTCTTCCACGCCGATGACGACCCGGGCAACTCCGGCGGCGATGGCCAGATCGGTGCAGCAGGGCCCGCGCGCGCTTTCATGGGCGCAGGGTTCCAGCGTGACAAAAAGCGTGGCGCCGCGCGCGGCCTCGCCCGCCTGCGCCAGCGCTTCCGCTTCGGCATGGGGGCGCCCGCCTGGCTGCGTCCAGCCCTGGCCGAGCACGATCCCGTCTTTCACGAGAATGGCCCCGACGGCGGGGTTGGGGCGGCTCAGCGGCCTTGCGCGCACCGCCAGTGCGGCGGCAGCGGCCAGCCAGCGCGAATCCTGTCTATTGAGCGGCAATTGGCTCGGCCCCGGCTCCGGTCTCTTCCGGCGCTGCCTGGGGTGCGATTGCCGCGGCCGGTTCTGCCTTGGCGGGTCCGGTCTTCGCGGCTTCGGCCTTGGCGGCTTCTTCCGCCGCCTGGCTCTGCTTGATGTCGCGTTCCATCTTGTCGACATCCACGCCGGTCATGCGGCCGAGCTGGCGGTAGAGATTCTTGCGATATTCTTCCTGCTCGGCCAGCTGGGCGCGAATGACGTCCTGCTTCTTCTGGTTCGCGATGTTCGAAGCCTCGATCTCCGCATCGCTGCGGCCCGGAGCGAAAGTGGTGATATAGGTCACTTCCGGCAGGCGCGGCATGATGCGCTCGCTCTTGGGGATGAAGATCGCCAGCATCCCCACGCTTGCGGTGATGGAAATTGCCAGCACGCGCCAGCGATAGGGATTGCCGCGCCAGACATGCGCGAAGTCCCTGACCGCGCCAGTGGGGTTTACATTGTGCCAGAAAGCCATGGCGCGAATGTAGGCGCTGGCGCGCCGCTTCGCCAGTGCCTTCGCGCGATGACGTCAGCCGAATGCGCCGTAGAGCCTGCGCCCATGCGCTTTCAGCCACCGGTTGGCCCCTTTGAGGTCACCCTCGAACAGCTCGCCCAGCAGCGCATGGAAGGCAGGCGAATGGTCGAAATGGGTGAGATGGGCCACTTCATGCGCCACGACCGAGCGGCGCACATCGTCCGGCGCCTGGACCAGCCGCCAGTTGATGCGGATCGTGCCGTCGCTGGCGCAGCTGCCCCAGCGGCGCTGCGCGCGCGAGAGGCGCAGAGGCGGGGCGCTTTTGCCCGCAGCGGCGCAATAATGGGCAAGGTCCGCCTCCAGCAGCAGCCGCGCCTCGGCCTCCAGCCAGCGCTTGAGACGCGGGGCGATCCCGTCATGCGGGCCGCCCACCAGCAGCAGGCCGTCTTCCAGCGCGGGGCGGCGGCGCGCGGCCTCGCGCCAGTGGATCGCCAGCTCCTCCCCGCGATAGAGCAGGGTTCCGCCATGGGCCGGCGGGGCAGTGGAGGGAAGCCGCGCCATCTGCGCTTCCAGCCAGTCGAGCCGGCTGGCCGCGAAATCGAGGCCATCGAGAGTGCGCCCCCAGCGCGGCAATGTCAGCCGCACTTCGCTGCCATCGGGCGCGAGGCGCAGGGTCATGCGGCGGGCCGTGGGATGGCGGCGGATCGCCACCGGGACCTGCCGCCCGCACAGTTCCAGCTGCGGATCGACAGGCGTGCGGCGCAACCAGTCGATCACGATCCGCCTTCCGGCCAATCGTCCCCGGTATCGGCCCATTCGACGGTGTGGTGCTCGATCGGCCCGGCCTCGGTCTCGCTGATCACGCGGCCGATCACCGATACGCCCGCCTCGCGCACGGCGTTGCGATCGCCCGAGAGCAGGTAATGCCAGCCCGGCAGCGGCCGCCCGTCGGCCCGGCGGCGATAGGCGCAGCTATCGGGCAGCCAGCGGATTTCCTTCACCAGCTTGAGCGTGAGGCGCATGCAATCGGGCACGAAGACCTTGCGGTTGCGGTAATCCTTGCACTGCGCGGAACGCGTATCCAGCAGGCGGCAGGCGACATTGGTGTCCACCACTTCGCCCGTTTCCGCATCTTCCAGCTTGTGCAGGCAGCAGCGCCCGCAGCCGTCGCACAGTGCTTCCCACTCGGCGCGATTGAGATCGGCCAGCGGCAGCTCCCAGAAGCGGTAGCGCAGTTTCGGATCGCTCAGCTGATCCATCGGACGGCTAGCTGACCCAGCGGGCGAGATCCGCCGCCACCGCATCGGCACCCTGATCCACCGGCAGCAGCGCGATCGGATCGCCCTTGGGCCCCATCAGGAAAGTCCCGTTGGAATGGTTCATCAGATATTGCCCGTCCGCCCCGGTCTCGCCCTTCTCGGCATAGACCTTGAAGGCCTGGGCGGCCGCCTTCACCTGTTCGGGCGTGCCGGTCAGGCCGATGAGATCGTCGGAAAAGGCATGGGTGAACTCGCCCACCTTGGCGGGCGTGTCCCGTTCCGGATCGATCGAGATGAAGATCGGCTGGACCTGCGCGGCCAGTTCCGGTTCCTCTGCCTTGAACTTGGCAAAGCCCTGCATGATCCGCGCGACATCGGTGGGGCACACGTCCGGGCAATAGGTATAGCCGAAATAGACGATGCGGTACTTGCCCGCGAAGTCCGACCATTTCACCGGCTTGCCCGCCGAATTCACCAGATCAAACGGCCCGCCGATCGCCGCGCCGGCCAGCGGCGCGTCAACGGGAACTCCATCAGAGGAGTTCTGCCCGCAGCCCGTTAGGGTCAGTGTCAGGGCAATTGCAGCTAACGGAGCGAATGCGTGTTTGGCTTTCCACATGGCGCGCCGGTTCATGCTCTGCTAACCCGCCTCCCGCAAGGGGTGAGTCATTATTGGGGGCTCTCCTCAAGGAGCCCGAACGAGGCAGGAGATTGCACAGTGGCGCGGCTTGGGCGCATTTCGGCATTGGTCCTTCCGGCAGTCGCGGCGGCGCTTGCATTGGCGACGCCTGTGCAGGCGCAATATTCTCCCGGCTTCCAGTTTCTGAAGGCAGTGAAGGAAGGCAATGGCGACGAGGTCGTCAAATTGCTGCAGGATCACAGCAACACGCTGGTCAATTCGCAGGATATCACCACGGGCGAATCGGCGCTGCATATCGCAGTGAGCCAGCGTAACATGACCTGGATCCAGTTCCTGTGCCAGAAGGGCGCCAATACCAATATTCAGGACAAGAAGGGCGTGACCCCGCTTGTTCTGGCCTCGCAGATCGGCTTCATCGAAGGCGTGCAGGAACTGATCAAGCGCGGCGCCAAGGTGGATATTTCCAACGCCACCGGCGAAACGCCGCTGATCGCCGCCGTCCACCGGCGCGACATTCCGATGATGCGCGTGCTGCTGAAAGGCGGCGCGGACCCTGACCGGGCGGACAGCTCCGGCCGATCCGCGCTCGATTATGCGATGTATGACGGGGCGAACAGCGCGCTCGTTTCCGAAATCGAAAAGAACAAGAAACCCAAGAGTGAACAGGAAGGGGCCCAGCGCTATGGCCCGGGCCTCTGAAGCAGAACTTCCGCAAGACCCGACGCTGGACGAAATCCGTCTGGCGCTTGCCCCACTGGTTGCCGATGCCGCCGCTTTTGACGGCTGGACAGACGCTGCGGTGGAAGCCGCCGCCGCCAGCGCCGGGATCGATCCCGCGATCGCCCGGCTGGCCTTTCCCGGCGGCGCGATGGACCAGATCGCGGCCTGGGTCGAACATATCGACGCGGCCATGATCCGCGCCTTCCCGCCCGAAACGCTGGCGGGAATGAAAGTGCGCGAGAAGATTCGCGAACTGGTGTGGTTCCGCCTTTCCGCCGCCATCGGCCGGGAAGAGGCGATGCGCCGCGCGCTGGCCATCCAGTCCATGCCGCAAAACGCCCCCGCCGCGATCCGTCAGGGCTGGCGCAGTGCCGACCTGATGTGGCGCCTCGCGGGCGACACTGCGGCAGATTACAATCACTATACCAAGCGCGCGATCCTCGAAGCCATCTATGGTGCGACGCTCGCGGTGTTCGTGGGCGACGAGAGCGAAGGCAAGGCCGAAACCCGCGCCTTCCTCGACCGCCGTATCGACGGGATCATGAAGTTCGAAAAGGCCAAGGCCAATCTGCTGCGCGATCGCGAGGGCTTTTCGATGACGCGCTTCCTGGGGCGGCTGAGATATCCGGCGCGGTGATGTTTCCGCGCCTTCCGTGAGTGTCGCAAGAAGCTGGACCCCGGAACAGGTCGGTATTTATCCCCTTGCGTCATGTGGGGCCAGATGTAGTATCCAAGCCCTAACGGAAATGGGGAATCGCGCTCGATGGGGCCTCCAAATTTTCTCAGGCAAGTGTGGCGAGCTGTCGGTCACCTTGGCACGCTCACATGGCTTCTCCCGATCATGGGGGCGGCCGCTATGAGTGTTTGGAGCGCCCTGACAGGCCATTCCGGTCCGATGATAGCCTACGTAGCGTTAGGCACGTTCGCGATACTTCTTATTGTCATTCCCCGCTTGTTGTCGCTTGGGCACCGGATCATTGGGCCTCAATTGATCGCGGCAGAACTTCGTAAGGCGACCGACGCTCCTGCGGCCGGAATGACTGCCGTGCGGCTAGTGGTCAAAAACAAAGGATCGAAACTCACTGGGCTTGTGGCAACTTTGGCGCGAACCGATCCGCCATTGAATGGGTATCCGGCACAGATCAATCTCCCGCTAACCTTGGTGACAAAAACACGATTGGATGCGTTTCGAAACAACGGTCAGACGTTGCCGCACATGCCCTTTAATCTCAACGCTGGCGCGGAAAAGCATATCGAACTGTGCTGGCTCGGAACCCGAAATTCCTTGGAAGGCCATATCACCCATGAAGCGGGCCAAGCCGATTTCCTAATCCATCCGGGCTACACATTTCATATTGAGATTTCTGGCGAAGCTAGATCGTTCAAATTCGTCGCAAGGCTATTCTTGCTCAATGAGGAGACGGGCGAATGGGATTGCGAACTATTATCGCCCTGAAGTTTTCCCAAACGCTTCGGCTAATATAGGGAATCGCACATGAAAAATGGCCAAGGCTGTTTGGTGGCGCTGGGCATATTCGCCGTTTGTGCGGCTATCGGTAGCCTCCTTCCTGAAAAGGAAGAAACCCCCGCACAAAAGGTCGCTATCGCGAAGGCGCACAATGAGGCGGCCATTGAACGATCCGTGAAGTCGATATTGAAAGACCCGGATTCCTCTCAATTCCGTCATCTGGGCGAGCATTGCGGATGGGTGAATGCGAAGAACAGCTTTGGCGGCTACACAGGTTTCACACGCTTCATCGCCAACCCGGATGCCGATGCGGCGCTCGAAACCGATGACAACCATCCCGAGTTTGAGAAGCTATGGCACGAGAAGTGCCTATCAATACCAGGATAGAACATGACCGACGATCCCAACGCCCGCTTCAACAAACTCCTAGGCGCCATGCTGGCGGGCGGACCGCCATCTAGCGCGCGAAAGAAACCATCATCCGGTGAAGCATCAAATGGGGAGCCTGCCGCATGTTGTAGCGATACTCGAACTCGCCGAGATACTTCCAAAGATGCTTCCCGCTGACATGGATATGGGTGCCGTTTATCCCACGCTTCAACTGCGCCCAAAAGCCTTCGAGGGCGTTCACGCCGCCACCGGCCTTCGAGGCGTATTGGCCGCGATTGTGATTGACCTTGAGATGGCGAAAGCCGTTCTGGTCGATGTCCTTGTAGCCGCCCATTTCGTCGGTGCAGATCGTCGTGCCCGGAATGACGTTCGCGTTGATAAGCGAGTGCATGGCTTCCTTCGTGCGACGGGTGATAACCTGCGTCATAAGCTCGCCGCCGCGCTCAAGCATCCCGACCACAATGGTCTTGTTGCCCATGTAGCCGTTGCCCATGCCCTTCACCGAACCGCCGACAATCGTTTCGTCAATCTCGACATGCGAGCCGGGACCGCCCAGCGGATCGTCGCTGTCGAGCGCGGCCATGTATTTGCGGATTTCATGGCACATGCGCCACGCGGTTTTGTAGGTCACGCCAAGCTGGCGCTGGACCTCGGTGGCCGCCACGCCGTTCCGCGAAGTGGTGAACATGTGCATCACCAGAAACCAGTCGCGCAGCGGAGTGCGGGTGCGCTCGAAAGGCGTTCCGGCCATCGGCGCGATCTGGTTGCCGCAATGCTCGCACGAATAGACCTTGCGGGTGCTCACCCGGTAATAGCGCGCATCCTTGCCACATTTCGCGCAGGTGTGGCGCGCGCCGTAACGGGTGAGCTTCAGGTGCTCAAGGCACGCATCCTCGGTTGGGAACTGGTCCAGAAATCGGCGAAGCGTCGGGGCTTTTGCGGTCGTTTTCATGCATCTTGTATAGCACAATGTTCTACATGTCGCAAAGGGATAATCACCGACCTGTTCCGGGGTCCAGCTTGTCTTTCCGGGCGACAGTAAGCCGACACCCACCATCGAAAGACCCACGCCGCCTATATTTCTAATTGCGAACCAGTTGCAATTAGCCTCCAACTCTGGCAGCGGACTGGCATGACGCTCGATGCCTTGCCCCCCGGCCGCCGCGCCCGGATTACCGCTGTCGATTGGGATATTCTCGCCCCGGAAGAGGCGACTCGCTTGCGTGCCCTTGGCATCGACAAGGGGGCCGAAGTGGAGATCGCCCATCGCGGCGTCTTTGCCGGCAAGGATCCGATCGCTCTGGCGGTTGGGCGCATGACCGTGGCCCTGCGCCGCAGCCATGCCCGCGCGATGCAGGTCGAGGAACTGGCGGAGGCCGCGCGATGAGCGTCAAGCGTATCGCAGCCCTGGTCGGCAACCCCAATGCGGGCAAGAGCGCGCTGTTCAATGCGCTGACCGGCGCGCGGCAGAAGATCGCCAATTATCCCGGTGTTACCGTGGAGCGGAAGGCCGGACGGCTGATCCTGCCTTCGGGCGAGCCGGTGGAACTGATCGATTTGCCCGGCAGCTATGGCTTTGATGCCGCCAGTCCGGACGAGGAAGTGACCCGCAAGGTCATTTTCGGCGAATTTCCGGGCGAGGCGCAGCCCGATGTGCTGATCCTGGTGCTCGATGCTTCGAATATCGAGCAGCATCTGGTTTTCGCGCAGGAAGTGCTGGAACTGGGCCGCCCCACCGTGGTGGCGCTCAACATGGTCGACCTTGCCGAGCGTGACGGGCTGGTAATCGATCCCGAAGCGCTGCAGCAGGCGCTGGGCGTGCCGGTGATTCCCACCGTGGCCGTGCGCCGCCGGGGGCTTGCCGATCTCACGACTGCCATAGCGGAAGCGGAAACCCGGGCCGAGCGGGATCCGAAGGATCACCCGCGCCCGCACATAACCGCGCCGGAACGCCGTCTGGCGGCCAACAATATCGCCAAGGGTGCGATCATTTCCGAAACGCGGCAGCACCGCCTCCATGCCCGCATGGACAGGCTGCTGCTGCACCCCTGGCTTGGCCCGCCGATCCTGTTCGCGCTGCTGTTCATCATCTTCCAGGCGGTGTTCGCCTGGGCGACGCCCTTTGCCGATGCGCTGGAAGGCGTGGTTGGCTGGCTGTCGGACATGACGACGCAATTCGTGCCCGCAGGCTTCGTGCAGGATCTGCTGGTGCAGGGCGTGCTGGCGGGCGTCGGCTCGGTGGTGGTGTTCCTGCCGCAGATCGTGATCCTGTTCTTCTTCATCCTGGTGATGGAGGCGACCGGATATATGGCCCGCGCCGCCTTCATCATGGACCGGCTGATGGCGCTGGTCGGCCTTTCGGGCCGCAGCTTCATTCCGCTGCTGTCCAGCTTTGCCTGCGCGATTCCCGGCATCATGGCTACGCGCAGCATTTCCGATCCGAAAGACCGGCTGACCACGATCCTGATCGCTCCGCTGATGACCTGTTCGGCGCGCCTGCCGGTCTATGCGGTGATTATCGGGGCCTTCATTCCGGCAAAGTCGGTTGGTCCGGGCATTGGCTTGCAGGGGCTGGTGCTGTTCGCGCTCTACGTCGCGGGGATCATCGGCGCGATGGCCGTGGCGCTGGTGCTGCGCCGTTCGGTGACCAAGGGCGCGGCTTCGGGCTTCATCATGGAATTGCCCAAATATCAGCTTCCGCGCCTGTCGGACCTGCTGATCGGCCTGTGGCAGCGCGCCTGGGTGTTCCTGCGCCGCGCGGGCACGATCATCTTCACGGTCACCGTGGTTCTGTGGGTGCTGCTCAGCTTCCCCAAGGCCGGGCCGGGCGAAAGCCAGCTCAACGCCTCGATTGCGGGCAAGATCGCCAGCGGGCTGGAAGTGATCGTGAAGCCGATCGGCTTCAATCACGAAATGGCACTGGCGCTGATCCCCTCCATGGCCGCGCGCGAAGTGGCCGTCTCCTCGCTGGCGACGACCTATGCCATCGATGCCTCGGACGAGGATGCGGCGGCTTCCGCGCTGGAAGACCAGCTTGCAAAGCGCTGGACCCTGCCGATGGCGCTGGCCTTCCTCGCCTGGTTCGTCTTCGCGCCGCAGTGCCTTTCCACCATCGCGGTCGCCCGGCGGGAAACCAACGGCTGGAAATGGCCGGCCTTCATGCTCGCCTATCTTTTTGCGATGGCATACGTCTTCGCAGGTCTGACTTTCTGGACCGCCACGGCCTTGGGGCTCTAGGGTCGGTACTCAATAAGGCTGGCGGAAGAGGTGCGTTGCTGATTCAAGGTGTCGGAGGAGGCACTTTGGATGAGCAAACACCTTTACTGGCTGGACGACACAAGCTGGTCGGCGATCGAGCCCTTGCTGCCGAGCGGCCGGCGTGGAGCGCATCGGGTCGATGATCGTCGGGTGATCTCGGGCATCATGCATATGCTCAAGACAGGTGCGCGATGGCGTGATTGCCCGTCGGAGTACGGCCCGCACACGACGATCTACAACCGCTTCAATCGCTGGAGCCAGCAGGGTATCTGGGAAGATATCTTCTACGCCCTGACCGGCTCGACCGGCCTGATCGGCGGGGTGACGGCCTCGATCGACAGCATGCATATCAAGGCGCACCGCTCGGCAGGCGGCGCAAAAGGGGGGCGTTGGCGCAGGCTATCGGCCGATCCCGCGGCGGACGTACCACCAAGGTTCACGCGCTGACCGACGAAATGGGGCGGCCACGCGCCCTGGTGCTGACGTCCGGCAATGCTCACGATCTGAACGGCGCGCGCGACCTGCTCGCCATCACCGGCGCACCCCGCCGCTTGCTTGCGGACCGGGCTTATGACGCCCGATCGTTGCGCGATTGGTTGGCTGAGCGCGGCTGCGAGCCGGTTATCCCACCCAACCCGACGCGCAAGAACCCGCACGCCTACGACCCCATCGCCTACAAGCAGCGCAATGGCGTGGAACGATTCTTCTGCCGGCTCAAGGACTTCCGGCGCATCCACACTCGCTACGACAAGCGGGCGGACATCTTCCTATCCGCCGTGCTCATCGTCGCCGCCATCATCTGGTGGGCCAATTGAGTCCCGACCCTAGGGGGGCTCTACGGGGCCCCTCGCCTCCGCCGTGCAAAATGATGGCGGCGAGGTTGGCTTGAGCCCGGCTGGGGCTTACATCCTTGCGGGAATCACACATCGGAGCGCCGTGGCGCCCGGCTTGTAGCCCAAAAGAGGAAGTTCATGGCAGGCAGCGTCAACAAGGTCATCCTGGTCGGCAATCTGGGTGCGGACCCGGAAGTCCGTTCGTTCCAGAATGGCGGGAAGGTGTGCAATCTGCGCATCGCCACTTCGGAAAGCTGGAAGGACCGCAACACCGGCCAGAAGCAGGAACGCACCGAATGGCACAGCGTGGCGATCTTCTCCGAAGGTCTCGCCGGGGTGGCCGAACGCTTCCTGCGCAAGGGCAGCAAGGTCTATATCGAAGGCCAGCTGCGCACCCGCAAATGGCAGGACCAGTCGGGTAACGATCGCTACACCACCGAAGTGGTGCTGCAGGGCCCCGGCGCGGTGATGACCATGCTCGACGGGCCCCAGGGCGGGGGTTCTGGCGGCGGTGCCGGTGCTGGTGGCGGCCAGCGCAGCGGCGGCTGGAACGAAGGCGGAGCCGGTGGCGGGGCTGCTGCAGGTGGCGCGCCCGCGTCCGGCGGCTGGGGCGGCGGTGCACCGGCCGGTGGCGGCAGCAGCTTCGGCGACGATCTGGACGATGATATTCCGTTCTGATCGGCTCGTTCGAACGGCTCTGGTTCAAGCAGTCGTGATGTAAAAAACTATTGACATTTCCTCCTCGATGTCCAAATGTTTTGACATTGAGGAGGATGTCTAATGGCGCAAGCAAGCTATCGTCGGAAAGTTCGGATTGCCACAATCGTGGCCTTCGCTGCGGCTGTCTCGGGGGGGATACTCGCCGGGCGGGTAGCTCGGATGGGGCCGCCGGGCGAACATTTCTGGATCGTCTTCCCGCTGCTGCTGGTCGTCTGCCTGCTGGCCTTCGCCGGCAGCCTGCCCTGGTGGCGCCGTCTGGATGACGTTCAGAAGACCGGTCATCTGATCACCTGGTACTGGGGCGGCACGATCGGGCTCGCCGTGGCGCTGATGGCGCTGATCGCCGGCACGGGTGTGGAAAGTCAGCTCACCAAAGGCGCGATGTATCTGATCATCGGGCAGGTCGCCGGTTTCCTGCTGGCGTTCGGCCTGTGGTGGCTGCGGGGTCGGGGGCCTCAGGAGTGAAGAACACCCTGAGAGAATTGCGCAAGGCCCGCAGCCTCAGCCAGGCCGATCTTGCCGAGGCGATCGAGGTTTCCCGCCAGACGATCAATGCGGTGGAGGCGAACAAATATGATCCGTCCCTGCCGATGGCCTATCGGCTGGCGGCCTTCTTCGACGTTCCGGTGGAGGATTTGTTCCTCAACCCCTTTCGCGAGGCGGAATAGGCCTCAGTTCTTCTTGCCCTTCAGCGCGGAAAGCGCGGCGAAGGGGCCGCTGGTATCTTCGTCCAGAAGGCCGGCTTCCTTCCTCACCACATCGGCGTTCGGCCCGGTGGCATAGGGATCGATGGCGAGCGCCAGGCCCTGCGCCACGGCCTCGCCAAGATCGAATGACGTTCCGTCAAACGGAATTTCGTCCAGCTCCTCGGCCTCCAGCTCCACCTCCTCGGCCATGGTCGAGGGCGCATGTGTTTCTTCAACAAACCGCAGGCTGAACTCTTCGCGAATCGCCGCCGGCAGATCCTCGCCGGTCACCGCGCAGCTCTGCACGATGTCGGCGCGCAGGGTCCCGGTGGCATCGACGGCGGTGCCGTCCTTCACCAGTTCCACATCGGCTTCCAGCCTTGAGATCGAGACAATGCCGAAGCGCTCCGCCAGCGCCGCGCGCTCCGCCTCGTTCGCTTCCAGATGGCGCACCCGCGTGTCCACCGAGCGGATGTCGATCATGCGGGAGAACTCGGGTGTATCGGCCATGGTCAGATCTCCGCTGCCAACACGCGCTCGACGGGAAGCGCGCAGAGCTGTTCGTAAAAGGCGCGCAGGCCTGCGGCGGCCGCGGCGGGCGAGGCGCCTTCGGACAGGAGCAGGTTGCGGGTCACCGCGTCTTCCAGCGCTTTGCTGTCTTCCTGCGCCAGCGCCTCGCGATAGGCGCCCAGTCGCCCACCCAGCGCGGCCATCAGCCTGCCCATATGCTTGCCCACCACCACATCGCCCACGCCGCTCTCGCGAAGCTGGCCTTCCATGTCGTCCACGAATAATTCGGTGAGGTAGACGCAAGGGTGGGCCATGCCTTCGTCCCGTTCCAACCGCAGCAGCACCATGGAGAGAGTCGCGGTGATCATGTCGAAGCGGCCTTCCAGCGTGTCCGCCACGCCGCGTTCGGCATACCATTCCTTGCCGCGCGCCAGTTCCACCACGCGGTGCCACAAGGTCTGTACGCCTTTACGAGGGTCTTCCTTGCGGGAAAAGAGGCGGGTAAGCAGCTTCACAGGGGGTCGGTCCTTCTCGTTCAGCCGCGATTAAATCCGTTCGGCCGATGGCTCTGGCCCCAAGCGGCATTGCGCTGGGGTGCGCTTGTCCTTAAGGCTCGCGCCGATACTGCCTGCCGCTGCGCAAGGCAATTGATTGCAGAACGGCCGGTGCAGCGCCGGCGAGGTTCGGAGAAGCGATAGATGAAGGCCAGTGTTCGGATCGGTGCGGTTGTGGCGCTTTCGGTCTTTGCGGCCGGGTGCAGCTCCATCTCGGACCATCGCGGTTATATCGCGGACGAGGCGCTGGTACAGGCTGTCCAGCCGGGTATCGACAATCGGGAATCGGTTGAAGGTACGCTTGGCCGCCCCACCTTCACCAGCGAGTTCGGTGAGCCGGTGTGGTATTACGTGTCCAGCACCACTTTCCAGAAGCCCTTTCGCAAGCCGCGCATCCGCCAGCATTCCGTGCTGGCCGTGACGTTCGATGCGAATGGCAATGTCACCTCCGCCCAGCGCTGGGGGATGGACAAGGTTGCCCAGATTGATCCCGAAGGCGATAAGACGCCGGTGCTCGGCAAGAACCGCGGCTTCCTGGAAGATTTGTTCGGCAATATCGGCCAGGTCGGCAGCTTCGGCTCCAACACCGCAGGCGGCCCGGGCCCCAACGGAAGCTGATCCGCCACCCTTTCGTGCGGCTTGAACGGTTCGGCAGAATGCCCATATTCGCCGCATGAGCGAACCCGACAATCGCCACGGCACGGTCCAGTGGCACGGCACTACCATTATCGGCGTCAAGAAGGGCGGCACTACCGTCATTGCCGGCGATGGACAGGTATCCATGGGCAACACAGTGATGAAGCCCAATGCTCGCAAGGTGCGCCGCATTGGCGCTGGCGGCAATGTGATCGCCGGCTTCGCGGGCGCAACGGCGGATGCCTTCACCCTGTTCGAGCGCCTGGAAAAGAAGCTGGAGCAATATAGCGGCCAGCTACTGCGCGCCGCGGTGGAACTCGCCAAGGACTGGCGTACCGACAAATATCTGCGCAATCTGGAAGCACTGATGATCGTGGCCGATAAGGACACATTGCTGGTGCTTACCGGCAATGGCGATGTGCTGGAACCGGAAGGTGGGCCCGAATCGCAGATCGCAGCCATCGGCTCGGGCGGGAACTACGCCCTCGCCGCCGCTCGCGCGATCGACGAATATGAAGAAGACGCCGAACGTATCGCCCGCCGCGCGATGGCTGTGGCGGCGGATATCTGCGTCTTCACCAACAACCGCGTGACCGTGGAAACGATATAAGCGCGCTTCCGGATCTTGTTCGGCACGACGCCAAATTTGCAGGTACACACTTGAACGACACACTGACCCCCAAGGCGATCGTCGCCGCATTGGACGAACATATCGTCGGCCAGGCCGAGGCCAAGCGCGCCGTGGCGGTGGCCTTGCGCAATCGCTGGCGTCGCCAGCGCCTCAGCCCCGAATTGCGCGACGAGGTGACGCCCAAGAACATCCTCATGATCGGCCCCACGGGCTGCGGCAAGACGGAGATCAGTCGCCGTCTGGCGAAACTGGCCGACGCCCCTTTCGTGAAGGTGGAAGCGACCAAATTCACCGAGGTCGGCTATGTCGGCCGCGATGTGGAACAGATCGCCCGCGATCTCGCCGAGGAAGCTGTTCGGCTGGAGAAGGAACGTCGCCGCGAGGCTGTGCGGGAAGCTGCCAGCAAGGCCGCGATGGATCGTCTGCTGAAGGCTCTGGTGGGCGAGAATGCCTCCGAAGCCACGCGTGAGAGCTTCCGCCAGCGCATCGTCCAGAACGCGATGAACGATGTGGAAGTCGAAATCGAGGTGGAAGACAGTCCGGCCATGCCGATGGATCTTCCCGGCATGGGCGGCAATGTCGGCATGATCGATCTCTCTCAGGTGATGAGCAAGGCCTTCGGCCGTCAGAACCTCAAGCGCCGCAAGCTCAAGGTTCCCGATGCATGGGACAAGCTGGTGGACGAGGAAGCCGAAAAGCGCATGGACCAGGACGATGTCGCCCGGGTTGCGCTGGCCGATGCCGAAACCAACGGGATCGTCTTCCTTGACGAGATCGACAAGATCGCCGTTTCCGACGTGCGCGGGGGTTCAGTTAGCCGCGAAGGTGTGCAGCGCGATCTGCTGCCGCTGATCGAAGGCACGACCGTTGCCACCAAATACGGCCCGATGAAGACCGACCACGTCCTCTTTATCGCTTCCGGTGCGTTCCATCTGGCCAAGCCATCCGACATGCTGCCCGAATTGCAGGGCCGCCTGCCGATCCGGGTAGAGCTGCGCAGCCTGACCGAGGAGGATTTCGTGCGTATTCTTTCGGAAACGCGCGCCAATCTCGTCGAGCAGTACAAGGCCTTGATCGCCACGGAAGAGGTGACGCTGGATTTCACCGATGATGCCGTGCGCGAAGTGGCGAAGATCGCCGCTCAAGTGAACGAGAGCGTCGAGAATATCGGTGCGCGCCGCTTGCAGACCGTGATGGAACGGCTGATCGAGGAACTGAGCTTCGAGGCCGAGGAACGTAGCGGGGAAACCGTGACGATCGATGCCGAATATGTGCGGGCCCGGCTGGAAAGCCTCGCTGGCAATAGCGACCTGAGCAAATATATCCTCTGACGGCCGACAGTCTGCCCGCCCCGGCCTAGCTCGGGGCGGGCAGGGCAGGCTCGTGTTACTTCCCGGCTGCGGCCTGATCGCCTTCGGCCATGATCTGCTTCACCAGATCCTTCTGCTCCGGATACCAGAATTCCAGGTGGCAATTCTCGCACACGCCGTCGAGCTGGCCCACCAGTTCGCCTGCGCGCGCTGCGTCATGCGCCTTGGCGGCCGCAGAAAGGTCACCCATGTGGCTAGCCAACGCGCCGGCCATTCCGCGGAAACCGTCGATATCGGCATCGATGTTCTTTTGCACCTGTGCGGAACTGGTGCCGCCTTCGACATCTTCGTCGGAGATGGTCACGCCGGGGCGGTTCACCACATATGTCTTCAGTGCGCCCAGTTCGTTGGCGGCGGCCTGAAGCCGTGTGGCCGCATCGGCCAGCTTGGCCCATTTGGCATCGTCCATCATCTTGGGGTCGATCAGGGCATCGCTCGCCATCGCGGCATTGCCAACGGCCCAAACTTCGTCCGCGATCACGTCCACATGCTTTGTCATGGACTCATGAACGGTCATCGGAACGTCTTCGGCAGCAGGTTCCTTGCTGCAACCGGCCAGCGCCAGCGTGGCCGCGGCGAGGGCGAGAATCATGCGATGCGATGTCATTGGAAGGCTCCTCTCTGGGAGCATGCTGATTAGCGTGTGCCGGGCCTTGTGGAAAGAATATCGAAGGGGAGCAGCCGGGGCCGCGCCGAGCCGCCGCCCCATCCGCAACAACTGTGCGGATGGGGCGCTTCAAGGGCGGTTTCAGCCTTGCGGATACCAATATTTGGCGTGGCAGGCCTCGCACACCTGATCAAGCTCACCCACCAGCAGGCCGGCATTTTCGGCATCGCGGGCCTTGGCCGTGGCGGCAATCGCCTCGGCATGTTTGGCAAGGCCGGCGGCGAGATCGCGGAAGCTCTGCGGATCGGCGTCGATATAGGATTGCACATCCTCCATCGAATAGGCGCCTGGCTCCTCCACCTTCTCCTGACCGGGAGCGGCAGCGTGGATATTGCTGGCGGAGGCCATCTTGTCCGCCTCCAGCTTCAGCGCTGCGGCGGCGTTGGCCAGCCGGGTCCATTTGGCATCGTCCATCTGCGCCGGATCGAGCCCGCCCGTGTCGTTCATGGCGTTATTGCCGACATCCCACAGCTCGTTGGTGGTGGCGTTGATTTCCTGCTGCATGGCCCCGCGAACATAGAGCACATCGCCCTCGCCAGCCTGCGCCGTGCCCCAGGCGAGCATTGAGCCGGCCAGGAGAGCGGGAAGGGCAAATATTGCGTATTTCTGCATTATCTTCTCCCGTGTGACTAATGCGAAGAAGTTGCCGCTTCGTCGCCCTCGATCAGCTGCCGGGCCCACATTTCGGCGTAGAGCCCGTCGAATCGCAACAGTTCGAGATGTGTACCCTGCTCCGCCAGGCGTCCATCTTGCATGACATAGATCAAGTCCGAGTCCGCGATGGTCGAAAGTCTGTGGGCGATCGAGATGGTGGTGCGATCCTGTGAGATGCGGCGCAGGGTGGCGATGATCTCCTGCTCGGTGCGGGTGTCGAGCGCGCTGGTGGCTTCGTCCAGTAGCAGGATCGGGGGGTTCTTCACCAGCGTGCGGGCGATGGCGACGCGCTGCTTCTCCCCGCCCGAGAGCTTGAGGCCGCGTTCGCCCACCTGCGTTTCGAAGCCGGCGGGCAGGCGCTCGATGAAGGGCAGGATCGCCGCGCCCCGGGCGGCGGCGATGACATCCTCCATATGCGCGTCGTCGCGGCCATAGGCGATGTTGTAGCCGATCGTGTCGTTGAACAGCACGCTGTCCTGCGGAACGATGCCGATGGCCGCGCGCAGCGATTCCTGTGTGACCTTCGAGATATCCTGCCCGCCGATCAGGATGCGCCCCTCCCACGGATCGTAGAAGCGGAACAGCAGTCGGCCGATGGTGGATTTGCCCGCGCCCGAGGGGCCGACGATGGCCACCTGCTTGCCCGCCGGAACCTCAAGGCTGAGCCCGTGGAGGATCGTGCGGTCACGGTCGTATCCGAACACGACATTATCGAACACCACCGCCGGCTCGCTGGCAATAAGGGCGGGCGAGCCCGGCGCGTCTTCCACTTCCACCGGCGTATCGATCAGGTCGAACATGGAGGCCATGTCGATCAGCCCCTGGCGGATCGTGCGATAGACCATGCCGAGGAAGTCCAGCGGACGGAACAGCTGCATCAGGAAACTGTTCACGAACACCAGATCGCCCACGCTGAGCTGCCCCTTGCTCCAGCCCCACACCGTATAGGCCATGGCCCCGGCCATCAGCAGATTGGTGATCAGCGCCTGCGCGATGTTCAGCAGGGCGAGCGAATTCTCGCTCTTGGTCGCGGCCTGCATGTAGCTTTCGGCGGCGTGGGAATAGCGCTGCTGTTCCCGGTGTTCGGCGCCGAAATATTTCACCGTCTCGTAATTCAGCAGCGAATCCACCGCGCGGGCAAGAGCCTGCCCGTCCAGCTCGTTCATCCGCGCGCGCAGGGCCGCGCGCCATTCGGTGATGGTGGTGGTGACGAAGATATAGGCCACCACTGCAAGGAAGGTTGCCGCCACCAGCCCGAGGCCAAAATTGAGATAGAAGATCACCCCGATTGCCATCAGTTCGATGAAGGTGGGGGCGATGTTGAACAGCAGGAAATAGAGCATCGTGTTGATGCTCTTGGTCCCGCGCTCGATGATCTTGGTCACTTCGCCCGTGCGGCGAGCAAGGTGGAAGCGCATGGAAAGCTGGTGCAGGCGGCGGAACACGTCTTCCGCCAGATGCTGCACTGCGCTCTGCCCGATCCGTTCGAACACGATGTTGCGGACATTGTCGAAGGCCGTGGTGGCGAAACGGGCCGCCGTATAGGCCAGCACCAGCGAGAGCGCGGCCCACATCGCCTCTGTCGCGGGGGTGGCCATGGTGTTGACTGCCCCGCGCAGGAAATAGGGCATCGACAGCACGGTGACCTTGGACAGCAGGATCAGCAGCACCGCCCCGGCAAGGCGCCAGCGCACCCCGGCCCGCTCGCGCGTCCAGAGATAGGGAAGGAAGCGGCGCACGGTGCGCCAGTCGGCATGCTTGGCTTTAAGCGAGGTGGATTGCGAGTGTGGAGGCATGGGGCAGCAAGTGGGCCTTAAGCCCGCAAAGGGCAATGCTTGCCCGGCGAGCTTTTCCTATCCGGCGGCAAAGGCCCTGCCGTGGCTCACACCATCGGTTGGGCAGCTCAATTGCTGCCCATTCCCCCGGTGGGAGAATTGAACCAGCCCGCGTCGGGTGGCAGGTCGAACAGCACCTTGCGCTGCTTGAAATCGATAGCCACCCGCTTGAACAGCCTGAGTTCGCTCATGCCCAGCACCATGGCCGGCCTGTCATCCAGCCCCAGCGCCTTGAAACTCGGCGAATCGACGAAGGCCACTGGCAGATTGCTCACCTTGACCCGGCCGATGGTGACAGAGCGGGCAAGGCGCACCGCGCTGGTTTCCATCGCCCCGTTTATGTCGGTCGTGTGCGCTTCGCCCAGATCGCGGCCGCGCAGTTTTTCCTGCAGGGCAAGATTGCCCACGCTGCCCTGTGCCCCGGTGCCGACGATCACCGCCACCTTCACGCCGTCAAGCTCCGCATCGGTGATGATCAGCTGGCCCAGCACGCGCCTTGCCCGCACCACGATGTCATAGCCCTTGTCGCCGCCCAGCGTTTCGGCATCGGCGACGGAAAAGGTCTTCGCCCGGAAATCCAGCAGCACGCGCTGGTCCTGCAGCGAATCGAGCCCGAGGATACCGTCGGCGCTGCCAATATTGGCCTGTTCCACCAGCGGCACGGTTTCGATGAAGAAATATCGCTTGCCCAGCCCCAGTTCCATCACCGGGGCGACCTGGGTTTGCGCCCGGCTGGAAATGCCCACCAGGGTTGCGGTCTTGCGATCGGCCACGCCCAGCTTGTCAGCCAGTTCGCGCGAGAGGACGGTGGCCTGCGCGCCGGTGTCGATCATGAACTGATAGGGGCCTTGCCCTTCCACCGTTACCGGAACCGTCAGCCGGTCATATTCCTCGGCGCTGGTCTTGAAGACGTCGAGATCGCCGGGCGGCCGGGGACTGCTGGTGGCGGCATCCTGTGCCGAGAGGGTGGTGGTCATGGCCGCGACCAATGCGGCCGATGCAGCTGCTTTCCAGCCCATTGCCTGCACTCCCAAATGCGCGGCTCGTGATGGCCCCGCTGTGGACGCAGTCTATCATTGTTCGGGCGCCAGCGCGAATCGGGGCGGCAAGCCAATATTCATCCTTGTTCGCTAGGTGCTTGGCCGATGGAAAACCGGCCCGCCATCATCGTCGCGGTCATGGCGCACAATGAGGAGCGCCGGATTGCGCGCTGCCTCGCCAGCCTGCCGCTGGGCGATCCGCAAGTGGCGGTGCATGTAGTGGTGAACGGGTCGAGCGACCGGACCGCGCAGATCGCACGCGGCTTTGCGGGCGTCACGGTTCATGAATATGCGCAAGGCGGCAAGTCGCGCAGCTGGAACCGCTTCGTGCTCGATACGCCCGATATGGCAGGCGAGTGTTTCGTCTTCGTCGATGGCGATGCGGAAGTGACGCCCGGGTCCATCCGCGCTTTGGCGCAGGTGCTGGCGGACAATCCGCAGGCCAATGCCGCCGCCGGTTTGCCGCGCAACGGGCGCAATGCGGAAGCCTATCGCCAGCAGATGATCGCCGGGCACGGGCTGTTCGGCGATCTCTATGCGCTCAGCGGCGGTTTCGTCGAACGGATGCGGGCAGGGGGCATCCGCCTGCCGGACGATCTGGTGGGCGATGACGGGCTGATCTGCGCCATGGCCAAGACCGATCTGGGCAATGAGGACGGCTGGCAGGACGATCGCGTGGTGCCCTGCATGGATGCCGGCTTCCTGTGCGAACCGGCCAGCCTCCTCGCGCCGGCGACGCTGGCGGTGCAGTATAAACGAATGATCAATTACTCGGTCCGCCATTTCCAGAACCGGATGATCAGCGCGATCATGCGCAAGCAGGGGCCTTCCGGCCTGCCGCGCAGCCTTGCTGCACTCTATCCCGGCTGGCTGCCCGATCTGGCCCCACGGCGCGATCCGGTGTGGTGGTGGTTCGATCGCAAGGCGCTTGCCCGCATGGCACGCGCGGCGGTTTCGTAAGCCCCGGATGATGTGCTAGCGGCGGCGGGAATGATCGAGTTGCGCGATACGCTCCTCCGCAAGATGCGGGAATGGCTTCATCTGCGCCAGTCGCGCGCGGTGCTGGATACGCCGCCATTGATCTCCGCCGACGACGGGGTGATCCTCTATTCCATGATCGGCACCAGAGTGCTGCTGCCCTATCTGGTGGCGGTGAAGTCGCTCCACCAGCATCTGCGACGCGGGCGGATCGTGATTCTCGATGACGGCACGCTGACCGATGCCGACAAGGCGATCCTTGCCCGCCATCTCGGCAATCCGGAGATCCATCATATCAGCGAGGTCGATACCGGCCCCTGTCCGCGCGGCTGCGTGTGGGAGCGGCTGCTGCTGCTGCTGGACCTGCGCAAACATGCCTATGTGATCCAGGTCGATTCCGACACGGTCACGCTGGGGCCGGTGCCCGAAGTCGCCGCCGCGATCGGGGAAGGGCGCAACTTCACTCTCAAGGGGGAAGACAGCGCGCGCTGGCTGGCGGTGGATGATTTCGTGAAGACCACGCCCGGCTTCGATCCCTATGCCGCCGGCACTCATGTGCAATGGGCGGCGGAGGAGATTCTCGCGCAGATCCATGCGGGCCTTCCCCAGCCTTCGCATTATGTGCGCGGCTGCGCGGGCTTTGCCGGTTTCGCACCGGGCGGGCTGGGCCGGAAGGTGGCGGAAGATTTCAGCCGCGAGGCAGAGGCCATTCTCGGCCATGAAAGCTGGAAGCGCTGGGGCAGCGAACAGGTGATGTCCAATGTGATCGTCGCCAACGAGGGAGAGCCGGTGCTGCTCCCCTATGAACGCTACCTCAATTTCTGGAACGAGCCGCTTCCCGCCGATGTGCGGCTTGCGCATTTCATCGGCACTTACCGCTTCCACCTCGGCGCCTATGCCGAAGCGACCCGCAGGGCGATCGCGGGACTGAAGGCGCCGGGCTGAAGAGCCGGCTCACTTCTTGCGCCGGGCGAGGTCCAGCAGCTCGACGATCCGGTCGCGCGCGAAGGCCAGCATCCACAATCCGTAGATAGCACCCCCGGCCGCCACCAGCGCGGCAAGGCGGGCAATCGCGGGCAACAGGGCGGGCAGGACCGCATCGAGCAGCTTCACGCCAAGGAACATGGCGATGCCCGCCAGCACCGGCGGGGCGAGCGCGCGCAGGAAGTCGGGCAGGCTCACGCGCAGCACCGGCAGCACCCATGCGGTCGATATGGCGACCAGCAGCGGGCAGGCGGCCACCCATGCCCAGGCAATACCCGTCACGCCCCAGCGCACGCCGATCAGGAAGGCGATCGGCATCAGCACCGCACCCAGCAGGGAGATGCGCGTGTAGATGCCGGGCCGTCCGGCGGCGCTGCTGGCGGGGCCGAACAGCACCTGGATGATCATGAAGGGCATGGCGAAGCCCAGCAGGGCGATCACCGGTGCCGTCTCCAGCCACTTTTCGCCCAGCACCACATGCACCAGCGGTTCTGCGCTGGCGGCCAGGCCCAGGCAGAAGGGCATGCCGATCAGCATCAGGATCCGCACGGCCTTGAGAAAACCCAGCGCCATGGCCTGCGCATCGTCCTGCACCCGGGCATAGGCGCTGAAGGCCACTTCGTTGATCGGCGGCACGAATTTGGTGACGAACATCTGGGTCAGGAACAGGCTGGTCGTATAGATGCCCAGCAGATGCGGATCGAAGGCGCGGCCCGCGATTACGACGTCCGCCTGGGTCTGCACGAACCAGAAGAACTGCCCCACAGCCATAATCCCCCCGTAATGGGCAAGGTCCCATGCGCCGCGGAAGTCGAAGCTTGGGCGGATGAAGATGCGCGCCGCGATCGCCATGCCCAGCGCGCGCGCGGCAAAGCCGGTCAGCGGGGCAAGCACCAGCGTCCACACTCCCAGCCCGGCGAGCGCTCCGGCAAGGGCGGCCACGGCGGAAAGCAGGCCG